>NZ_JACVTX010000002.1:0-437307 GCF_016624745.1 Erwinia sp. S43
TATCGTGAACTTATTAACCGCTTTGGTTCACACAAAGACGGCGCTATTCAGTTACGCGTGGCCCGCTCGATGCTCAATCTGGCAATTGCGGTTGGCGGTGAAGAAGAACGTGAGGGCTATCGCGAACTGATAAATCGGTTTGGTTCACATGTAAACAGTATTTTTGAGTTGGAAGTTGCCCAGGCGATGTTTAACCTTGCTCTTGAATCTCAGGGTGAGGAGGAGCGTCAAGGTTATCGAGAGCTTATCAACCGCTTTGGTTCACACAAAGATGATACTATTCAGTTACAGGTTGTCCGGGCGATGTTGAACCTTGCTCTTGAATCTCAGGGGGAGGAGGAACGTCAGGGATACCGAGAAATTATCAACCGCTTTGGATCACACAAAGACGACGCTATTCAGCTACGGGTTGCCCGGTCAATGTACAATCTTGCGGTTGGTGCTGAAGGTGAAGAGAAGCGTCAGGGATTCCAAGAGATTATCGAACGCTTTAGTCAAAATAAAGACGATGCGATTCAGTTAATGGTTGCCCGTTCTATGCTTGGTTTAGTTTTTGAATCAAACGCTGAAGACGAAGAAAAAGCATGTGGCGACATAATAAAAAGATTTAGTGATTCTGATAACGAAGAGATTTTAATCGTTGTTGCTAGGGCACAAATTTTTCTTGCCAACTTACTTTCAAAGAAAAATAAAACCCGAGAGGCTGGAGCAATAATCCATTCGTTCCATGAGCTGGGTAGATTAATTGGTGAGACTGATGAATATAAAAAATTGAAAGAAAGAGCTACGTTCATCGAAGAGCTAAGCAACAGCGAAAAAAATAAGTCGTAAGGCCATTTAAATTAATAGCCACCTTATAAGGTGGCTGGATGGATAAATTAACCGGAGATTTTATTCCGGGCTGGCTTAAAGGGCAAAGATGACTCGCTACATCGGGGCAGACAGCAGAATGATTGCAGAGTCTTGCCTTTACCAGATTATATAGCCCGCAATAATAGATGTTTACCGTCCCCTCAAGCCGTTAATCAGGATCAACATCGTTATGGAGCGCATTGATTTCGCAGACCTTCAGGTTTTTCTGACCGTGCTGCGCTGCCGCAGCTTTAAGCTGGCGGCGATTGAGCTGGGTTTGACCTCTTCGGCGGTCAGCCATGCAATACGGCGGCTGGAAGCGCGCCTGGATGCCCGCCTGCTTAACCGCACCAGCCGGGCGGTATCATCAACGGCGTTAGGTCAGCAGCTCGCTGAAAAACTGGGTGAGGGATTTGACACCATTTCTGCCGCGATTGAAACACTGGATGCGCCCGGCCGTAACAGTTTCGGTGCCCTGCGCGTTAACGTTTTTGCCGATGCGGCCAGGCTGCTGGTTGCTCCTGCCTTACCGATATTCTCCGAACGCTTCCCGCAGGTCAGGCTCAGCATTGTGGTGGAGGACAGGCCGGTCGATATCACCGCCGAAGGCTTTGATGCCGGTATGCGCTACGGTCATCTGGTGCCGGAGGATATGGTCGCCGTGCCGCTTACCGGTGCGCAGCGCTGGATCGTGGTTGGTTCTCCGCAGTACGTTGAGCAATACGGCGTGCCCGCATCACCGGCAGATCTGGTAAAACACCGCTGCATCCAGCTATTACTGGGGAATAACGCGCGTTATCGCTGGGAATTTGATTCACCTGAAGGCGGCATCAGTATCAATGTTCCGGGCCATATCACCATCAAGGATACGGAAACCACAATTTCGGCAGCCAAAGCCGGTACAGGTCTGGCCTATGTGCTGGAATCGCGCGTGAGTGACGAGCTTGCTGCGGGTGCGCTGGTGAATGTCATGCCCGCACACTCATCTTATGGCGAGCCTTTTCATATTTACTACAGCAGCAGGCGATACGTTCATCCGGCCCTGCGAGAATTTATCAATATCATTCGTTCACAGCATGGCCTGCAGGCACTTCCCGATCTTCATGAGGCAGGCCAAGGCGCGTCAGCAGGCTCCGTAAGGCCATAGAGAACTCATCGAGATTGAGATCGTTAATGTGATTTCCAACGACGATCGTTTCCGCGATATCCTGCATGGCCGGCCAGCGCGTTTTATAATTGGCGTAAATGGCAAGGGTCGGTATATTAAACGCGCTGGCAATATGTAATATCGACGTGTCCGGCGTGATGACGATAAACGCGTCTTTAATCACCGCAGCGGAGCGTTTTATGGATGGTGCCAGGTTCAGGCGATAAACATGATCGCACATCTGTTCTAATTCAATGGCGGTATTCATTCCTTTAGGACTGTGGACAATTACCACCGGAATTTTTAGCTGCTGCCTGATTAATACTATTATTTTTTTAATCATTGCCGCTGAAAAAGTCCGTTCATCAACGCTGCCTTCAAAATTGAGTGCAACATATTTTCCCGCATAATCGAGGTCTTCCCGCACTTCATTTTGCACATCCTCACCCAGAGGAAATTCGAATTGGGGCCGCACCAGAGGAAATCCGGCTTCGCGCATCATAATTGACCATGTTAACGGCACCGGTGCGCGAAAAATCTGATCCATTCTGGACGGGATTTTGCATGCTGGCGAAAAGCATTTCAGGGATAATCCCACCACCTGAAAGTTAGTTTTAGCCTTCAGGTTTTTTATGAAACACATTGTTTTAAAATTGTTTTTCCGCATCGCTTCAACGCAGAGATCGGGTGTGCCAAACGCTTTACGTATCTCCAGCGCTACCGCCTTCACTTCCGCCAGGCCTGCGTTATCCTGAAAGGTCATCTCAATCACGGTGAGCCTGGTCGAAGCTAAAATCAGATCGTCAAAGACCGTTTTGTTCAGCGTGGATGCTACAATAATAAGATGGTCGACTTTTTGCCTTTCCAGCGAACGTATCACCGGAAAAATTGACATCGCATCTCCGATTTGATCTGGAATATGAATAACGGCCAGACTGACTTTTTCCGGATTAATATGAGTGGCTTTATAGTCATAGGGACTGAATGCAATGCGCCTTAATAGATATTTCCAGGACATGCTTCAGGCCTCACTTTTCGTTAGTTATTAAAAATGGGCGAATTTTAGCAGCGGTATGTCGGTAAGTATAGGATGCAGGATGGCAATCATGTAAAGAATGATGTTGAGACGTAATTAATCATGTTTTATTCATTCTGCACTGATTAAAATAACGATAATATGGATTTTTTATGATTAACGTATTTTTAAATACTTATTTTGCGTTATTCATACTCAGAGGTCGCGGTACATGGTGTACCGCGACTGGCCGTTAGGATCAATCCTTCGGGTGCAGAGATAAAAATGCGGCAATAGCGTCGGTCACCGCTTCAGCTGACTCAAGCGTGGGATGGTGCCCCGTTTCGGGTAACAGTTGCAGCGTTGAGTCGGGTATCGCTTGCGCCATCTCATGGCTTAACTCAGGTGGTGTAGCCCGATCGCTTTCACCGCTGATAATCAGTGTGGGCACGGTAATCATCGGCAGCAGCGCCCGGATATCGCCTCGGGTGAATACGGCGGCATCGAGCGCAAGTGCCAGTCCGGTTCGGTTATGGCTCAGCATCACGGCGCGTTCACGCAGGGCCTCATCCGGACGATCTGCAAGCCAGCGCTCTCCGTTAAGCCGGTGCTGAATATCCCTGAACAGCGATTCACGCGACTCATCGCTGCCGTTGCGTATCACCTCACGCTGCGCTTTCCAGCTATCGAGCCGTTCCGGGAACTCAGCCCTGGCGCTGGTGCCGATCAAAACCAGTCCCGATACGCACTCCGGCTCCCGCGCTGCCAGTCGTATTCCCACCATCCCGCCCTGGCTCTGTCCCACAAACGTCACTTTGCCTAACGACAGCTCACGGATCATTAACGCCAGGTCGCTGCTGATATCATCCAGCGTCCAGCCATCGGGGCGGTAGCCGCTCTGCCCGTGGCCAGGCATATCCAGCACAATGCAGCGATGTGTCTGACTGAGTACGCGGACCTGTGCCGCAAAGACATCGCGATCAACCAGCAGCCCGTGAGCAAACAGCAGGGTAGGGCCTTCACCGCAGTCGAGGTAGCGATAGAGAGTGCCGTTAATTCTGACCTGCTGATTGTGCCAGCTGTCATTGGCATCAAAAGCACGCTGTAGCAGTGCTGAATCTTCATATATCTGATAGCGGGTAATTTTCGAATTTTCGACGGTGAAATGAATAATCATATCGCTACCGATGGTATTACCGCTGCTTAACACCGTATGTCGAAAGCGACCGATAGCCAGCACGCTGCCGTTGTGTTCAATAAGTTCGTTGATGGCAAAGACCTTTGGCTTGAAGTTTTCAGGAAAGCGCTCCAGCCAGTTTTTGACCTCTTTCTGCCCGCACAGCAGACCGGTGGTAGAAACGCTCGGATCGCCGTCGATATGCCAGACAACGTTCTCATCCAGCAGGGCGATAGCGTCCGCGATATTGCCTCTGGCAAATGCGGCGAAATAGCGTTTGACAACTTCAGTGGCAGTCAAATTTGATGTGCTTAGGTTATTTTCCTGTGCCATATAAAAACCCTCTTTATCTTTAAATCATTAGGTTACGTATCATTTCAGGCAGTATAGTTATGGCGGATTTGGGAAAAAACAGACAAAACAGGACAATCATTTTCCAATAATAGAAAACGGTAACGGGGAATTTACTGTGGACTGGAACGATTTGCGCTTCTTTCTTACCGTCGCGCGTACGCAAAGTTTAACGAAAACGGCGGCCGCGCTAAGGGTCAGTCAGTCAACCGTAGCAAGAAGAATTAATGCGCTGGAAGGCAGCCTGAAAACCCGTCTGTTTGTTCATCATCAGACCGGCTACTTCTTAACGGATGCCGGGCAGGACGTGCTGCACTATGCCGAAGAAGTGGAAGGAAAAATCCTGGCGCTGGAGAGTCATATTTCCGGCACGGATATGCGCCCGGCGGGAAAGGTCAGGCTGGCAACGGCAATGACGCTGGCCAGCCATTTGATTATTCCTGCGCTGCCGCGATTCAATGCAAGATATCCCGATATCGTGCTGGAAGTGATAACCGGGATAAATACCGTCTCGATGTCCCGGCACGATGCTGATATCGCACTCCGCCTGGTGCGGCCGGAACAGCAGTCGCTGAAAATTCGTAAAGTGGGCCGCATTGATTCGGCGGTGTACGGTTCGAAAACGTACCTCGAAAGGCATCCGGCCCCTGACGATCTTCCGCTACAGGGAAGGGGGGTTATCACCTGGGAGCCTGCCTACGGGCATCTTCCCTCGGCGAGATGGTTAGCTGAAAATTACCCGAATGCGCCTTCCGTAATGGTGACAACCAGTCTGGTGGCACAGCTGGCTGCGGTAAAAGCGGGCCTGGGCCTGGCCGTATTGCCTGGTTTTATTGCCGCGCAGGAGAGCGAACTGAGAATAGCGATCCCTGCCGATTGCGTCTTTAGTGAAGATCTGTGGCTGGTGACGCATGCCGAGCTGACCGCATCGGCACGGGTCAGAGCAGTGGCGGATTTTCTGGTGGAGATTGTAGCCGAGGCGGGTTTGCGGTTATCCAGCCGTTAAAGATACCGGCACTGACCCTGCATTTTGAGGATCGTGAACGATCCTGCTAGTGTTATATCCAGTTTATTACGAAACCCGCAGTCGGGAAGCTCATCGCTGGCTACGGAACGACTTGAAAAGTATCCGGTCGGCACGGATGTGAAAGGATGATATGTCTCGCGGAAAATGGATGTTGAGAATTGTTCTCCCGTTCATCGCATTGCTAATGGTGATGATAATAGCGGTACTGAGCAGGCTTCAGGCATTTGAACTGCCCGATTCTGCCTGGCAGCGTCATGTTGTTTTCAGCCAGGGCGCAGACCGGCTGGAAGGAACGCTGCTGTTGCCGGATGGCATATCTTCACCGCCGGTGGTTCTGCTGGTTCATGGGGATGGTGCGCAGGATCGCTGGTCGGCCGGGGGCTATCTGCCGCTGGTGAATTATCTGCTCTCGCAGGGGATCGCGGTTTTCTCCTGGGATAAACCTGGCGTAGGTAGCAGCAGCGGTAACTGGCTGGCGCAAACCATGGCCGACCGTGCCGATGAAGCCACGCGGGCGCTGGAAAAGTTGAAAGCGCTTCCCGAATTGCAAAATAGTTCCCTGGGCTTTCTGGGATTTTCCCAGGCTGGCTGGGTTGTACCGCGCGCCAGTCGCCAGAGCCGCGCGGATTTTGCCGTGCTGATTGGGGCCGCGATTAACTGGCGTAGCCAGGGCTTTTATTTTATGCGGCAAAGGCTGCTGTCGGAAGGCGTGCCTGACGGTGAAATAGCGAAAGCGCTGGCCGATGAAACAGAAGCTTTCGATAAACAGTATTCACGCCAGGCAGTCGATCGTCCCTGCCTTTCTCACTGTAACCGGCAGGATTTTGAGCGACGGAATGCGCTGGCGGATGCTCGTGAGGATATCCGCCAGATGACCACGCCAGTTCAGCTTTTGATGGGTGAAGCGGACCGAAATGTTGATTCCGATGAGTCCGTCGAACGGTGGAAAGAATCGCTGCCGGCGAATACGCCGAGATGCCTGCGGCAGGTGAGCGGGGCGACTCATGGATTGCTGCGGAGTGCGCTGTTCGACTATCAGCTGACGTCGCAGTGGCCCTTGTGGAAGCAGGGGGCTTTTTTGATGCTCGGACAGAAAGCCTATGCCCCGGGAGTGCTGCCAGGTGTGGCGGACTGGATTCACCGGCAGCGGTGCTATGTTGAGTCGTAACCAGTTGGCGTTTAAGGAACTGCGCCAGTTTCAGCCTTTTAATTCCTGCTTAGCTGGTGCATGTTTTGCCAATCTTCATTTAGGTCTCTCTGTTACATAGGTTTGCTGATTGGTTTGATGCGCATATTGTATGTTGTAACTATTTTGATCAATATGGTGCTCTTTTAACCTCGCTGAACGGTGGGACGGGAAGTGTGACGAGGTGCACTACGTCCTCCCCGGGCGACATTCCCCGGGGAAAACGATTGGATTTACTGCAACGATGTTGACTCCCCCGCCTGCCAGCACCTGACGGAATGACCGTTGGCCAACTTTCGCAGCGGCTGCACTTCACTGCACCGGGCTGTCGCATAAGGGCAGCGTTCGCGGAAATAACAGCCCGCAGGTAGCTGACGATTTCCCGGCAGTTCCGTATTGCTCGGAGCGCCATCCAGCGGAGCACCGATGCGCGGCACCGACTCCATCAGCAGTCGCGTATACGGATGCTGCGGCGCATCCAGCACCTGGCGCGTTTCGCCAATCTCGACGATTTGCCCCAGATACATCACCGCCACGCGGTCGCTCATATGGCGAACCACAGACACGTTATGGGAAATCAGCACGTAGGTGAGGTTTTGCTGCTGTTGTAATGAAACCAGCAGATTAAGGATCTGCGCCTGCACGGAAATATCGAGCGCGGAAGTGGGTTCATCCAGCACCATAATGTCCGGCTGCCCGGAAAGCGCGCGGGCAATGGCGATACGCTGCCGCTGGCCGCCGGAAAAGGCGTGGGGCGGGCGGTCAAGATACTCGGGCCGAATACCGACCTTCGCGGCCAGCGACTCCGCGAGCTGACGGCGGGCCTTTTCATCGCTACGCGACTGTATCCACACCGGTTCTGTAATAATTCGCCACACCGGCAGTCGCGGATCGAGGGAGGAGAGCGGGTCCTGGAAGACCATCTGCATACCCCGTCCCAGCCACGAATTTGGCGATCGGGCCAGCTCCAGTTTCCCCGAAGTCGGTTTCAGCATGCCCATCAGCAGCTTCGCCAGGGTACTTTTTCCGCAGCCGGACTCGCCGACGATGCCCAGCGTTTCGCCGCGATGGACCACCATATCCAGACCGTTAAGCGCATGAACGCGCTCGGTGACTTTCCCCCGCCAGTTGGTTCTGGCCGGGAAATTAACGTGGACGTCATTCAGTTCGAGCAGGGATTCAGACATTTACCGCCTCCTTTTGCGGATACCAGCAGGCCACCTGCCGGTCGACACTGCCAGCAGTACGCAGTAACGGTGCTTTACCGCAGGCATCACCCGCTGCAAAACAGCGCTCGCGGAAGGCGCAGCCCGTCGGAAGGCTGGCCAAATTAGGCACGGTGCCGGGAATCGAGGCCAGTTCCGCGCGGGGTTCGGCGCTGTCCGGTGAGCATTCCAGCAGCCCGGCAGAGTAGGGATGCGACGGCTGGGTCAGAACGCTGGCCGTACTGCCGCTTTCGATCACCGAACCGGCATACATCACATAAATCCGGTCGCAAACCTGAGAGACCACCGCCATATCGTGGCTGATAAACAGCACGGCGGTGCCGGTGGCGGCGGCTTTTTCTTTCAACAGCCTCAGCACCTGGCGCTGAACCGTCACATCCAGCGCCGTTGTCGGCTCATCGGCAATCAGCAGGTCCGGCTCGCAGGAGAAGGCCAGCGCGATCATCACCCGCTGCCGCATCCCGCCGGACAGTTCAAACGGATAGCGTTGCATCACATTATGCGGGTCAGCAATCTGCATATCTTTCAGCAGCGCTTCGGCACGCTCGCGGGCCTGGCTGACCGACAGCGGCCTATGCTGACGCAGCACATCCACCATCTGTTTGCCAATGCGGCGGGTCGGATTCAGCGCGGTCATCGGCTCCTGAAAAATCATCGCCACCCTGTTGCCGCGCATCTGCCGCATCTCCGCTTCGCTGGCGCTGAGCACGTCTTTTCCTGCGACTTCCAGCCTGCCGCTGTTCACCCGATAGGTATGCCGGGGGATCAACTGCATGGACAACATGGCGGTAACGGACTTGCCGGAGCCGGACTCACCGACAACGCCGACAATTTCTCCGCGGTTGATATGCATCGATACGTTGTTCAGTACGCTCACTTCCCCCTGGTACACCGGAAAACTGAGGCGAAGATTTTCAATGGTCAGTATTCTGTCCTGCATCAGTTACGTCCTCCGGCTTTCGGGTCGAGTAAATCCTGAATGCCGTCGCCAAACAGGTTAAATCCGACGGCAGTAATCAAAATGGCCGCACCCGGGAAGGTGCAGTACCACCACTGGTCGAGTACATAGTTGCGGCCGATAGCGACCATCGCGCCCCACTCTGCGGTCGGCTGCTGGGCACCCAGGCCGATAAAGCCCAGCGTAGCCGCCATCAGAATTGCGCTGCCCACATCAAGGGAAGCCTGCACCACAAGCGGAGGCAGCGCATTACGCAGAATATGCCAGCTGATCAAATGCCAGCGCGAAGCGCCAAAGGTACGGGAAGCCTCAACAAAGGTGTGCTGCTTAACAATCAGCGTCTGACCGCGGGCCAGCCGCACATAGAACGGGATGCGCACAATTGCAATCGCCAGCATAGCGTTGAACAGGCTCGGGCCGAGCGCGGCGGCCAGCGCCATGGTCAGCACCAGCGACGGAATCGACAGCATGATGTCCATCAGGCGCATAATAAAGGCATCGCTGTGGCCGCCGAGTACACCGGACAGGCAACCGAGCAGCGACCCGCTGATTCCCGCCACCAGAACGACAGCCAGACCGGCGGCAACGGACTGCTGGCTACCGATCAGCACCCGGCTGAACAGATCGCGGCCTACCTCATCAGTGCCGAACCAGTGCCCGGCCCCCGGCGGCAGCAGGCGTTCGGCGAGATTAATGGCGTTGGGGTCCTGCGGGACAAGCCATGGCGCAAAAATCATCAACAGAAGCATTAACACGATAATCGCGCCGCCCACCACCGTTAACGGACTCTGGCGAATCATCCACAGACGGCGTTTCCATGCCGAAGCGCGGGGCGTAGCCCGGGCAATGGCGGGCTGTTCCTGAGTTAACATCATCGGTTACGCTCCACGACCCATTCTCGGGTCAATCCACAGATAAAGAAGGTCGACCAGCAGGTTAACCAGCACGTAAGCAAAGGAAACCACGATGGCAAAGCCCATCACTGCCGGGAAATCCAGCGCCTGAATAGAAGAAACGACATAGGCCCCCATACCCGGCCAGGCAAATACCGTCTCGGTCAGTACGGCACCGTACAGCAGATCGCCGAGCGCCAGCCCCAGCACCGTCACCGACGGGATCAGCGCGTTAGGCAAGGCATAGCGCACCACGATAGTGAATTTACTCAGCCCGCTCGCTAATGCCGTACGCACGTAATCCTCGCTGAGCTGTTCCAGCATCGCCGAACGGATCTGGCGAGCCACGATGCCCAGATGCACAAAAGCCAGAGTGGTAGCGGGCAGGATCAGGTGAGTCAGTGCATTAACAAATGCCTCCATGTCGCCGCTGAGCAGGGAGTCAATCAGATAAAAACCGGTGACGTGAGCAGGAGGATCAAGCCAGTCGTCCAGCCTGCCGCCGCCGGGCAGCAGATTCAGCTTGCCGTAAAACAGCACGATAACACCCAGTCCGAGCCAGAATGCCGGTGTGGAAATACCCGTCAGCGCCAGCAGGCGCACCAGATGATCCAGCCAGCGGTTTTTATACACCGCAGAGAGTACGCCCAGCGGAACGCCGACCACCAGAGCAATCAGCAACGCACAGAGCGCCAGCTCAAGTGTGGCCGGGAAGAAGGTTTTCAAATCTTCCAGCACCGGGCGTCCGGTGCGGATCGACATCCCCAAATCGCCATGTAAAAGCTGTTCCACATAGCGGATAAACTGCTGCCAGAGCGGCAGGTTCAACCCCAGCTGTTCGCGAATATGCTGCACGATTTCATCGCTGGCCCGGTCCCCAGCCAGCAGTCGCGCCGGGTCGCCGGGGATCAGATGTGAAATAATAAACGTAATCACGCAAACGCCGGCGACAACCAGCAGCAGTCCCCAGCTTCGCTGCCGGATTAAACTCCAGAAACTCATATGGCTTCCTTAGCAGGCTCGAAACCGATCCTGCGGAATAAGGATGAATGAACGACTTACTTACTCATCTCGGAAATATTGAAGATCTGTTCCAGCATCGGATTAAAGACGTAGCCCTTAACGTTTTTATTCATCGCCACCTGGTAGTTCTTCTGGAATAAATAAACGTAGGCGGCTTCATCAATCACCACTTTCTGCGCGGCCTGATAGAACTGGGTGCGCTGTGCCTGGTCAGAGGTCGATACCGCCTGATTCAGCAGCGTATCCACCTGCGGATTGGCGTACCAGGAACGGTTGCCGGGCAGCCCTTTTTTATTCGATTCAAACCAGTAGTTCATAAACATATACGGGTCGGCGAAATCAGGGCTCCAGTTACCAATGGCAATGTCATAGTCCCCTTTGCCAATGCGTTCACGCATGGTGGCGTTAGCCAGTTTTTCCAGCTTCACGTTGATACCCAGCGACTGCAGATTGGCCTGCATTGACAGGGCAATTGGCTCCCAGTTCGGATCGTTATCGGAATAAAGGAACGACAGCGTTTTTGGTTTATCCGCCACCTTGCCGAACGCCTCTTTCGCTTTGGTTAAGTCCAGCGAATACTGCATGGCAGAGGCGTCATAGCTCCACATGCCCTCTGGTACTGGCCCGCGCATCTGTTTGCCGTTTCCGCCCAAAATGCCGTCAACCATGCCTTTATAGTCGGTCGCCCACGACACCGCACGGCGCAGATCCGGCTGATTTAACGGCGCTTTGGCATTGTTCAGATACAGATAGGTGACCCGCAGTGCCGGATAGTCATAAACCGCCACCTCACCCTGTTTTTTCAGGGCTGCGAACTGATCAACCGGCAGAGAGTCGGCAATATCTACATCGCCTTTCTCCAGTTGCAGACGACGCGCGGCGCTTTCGCTGATGATTTTCACCGAGACGCGTTTAAAGGCGGGCTTGCCACCCGCGAAATGTGGGTTCGGCACCAGCACCAGCTGCTGGCCTTTCTGCCAGCGCTGCAGCATATAGGCACCGGAACCGGCGGTGTGTTCGGCCAGATATGCCCGCGCATCGTCGCCCGCGTTCGCCTTGAGCACCGCCGGATTGATAATCGATGCGCCGTCGTTAGCCAGCGTGTACAGGAACGGAGCGAACTGATCCTTCATGGTAAAACGAACGGTCTGCGGATCGACCGCTTCCACTTTTAAATCCGCCGGAAACGCTTCGGACGGCCCCTGTTTAATCCGCATCAGTCGTTCAAAAGAGAGCTTCACTGCCTCAGCCGTAACCTCGCTGCCGTCAGCGAACTGAGCACCCTTATTTAGCGTAAAGGTCCACACCTTTCCGTCTTCGGAGCTTTTCCAGCTGGCGGCCAGATCGCCCTCCACGTCGGTCGAGCCTTTGCCGTTTTCGGTTTTGTACTTCACCAGGCGCTGATAGGCGGGGTAAGTCACGGTCCAGTCGTTATTATCAATGGTCACTGCCGGATCGAGCGTTTGCGGATCGGCCGCTTTGCCAATCACCAGCATATCCTTCGGAACGGCTGACATCGCCTGAGCTGAAACGGCTACCAGTGCCGCCAGTAAAAGTGGACGAAAATAACCTGATGCTGTGTACGTCTTGTTCATGGTAAGACTCCGTCAATCGGTGCGGGTGAAATACAGGAGAAAACATCATCAATAAGCGGATAAACCGACGCCTGCGGTAATTCAAAGTGCCACCATTCGGTCGCAATACCGGTAAAGCCCCCGCCGAACATCACCGCGTTAAGCAGCAGCCGGTTGCGCTGTGCAGCCTGCGCCAGTGCGGGATGGTAGGGATGGGATAATTCGTCCATTTCATCAAACCCGGTGCCCATATCCAGCGCGTGGCCATCGGCGTCCAGCAGCGTGACGTCAATTGCCGTCCCCCGGCTGTGGTTCGATCCCTGGCTCAGCGGCACTACGTAGTCCTGGTTGGGGCAGGCGCGCCACAGCAGCTCCTGGGCTTTCTGCGGGCGATAGGCGTCCAGCACCAGCAGGGTGAAGCCCGCCAGGCGGGCGATGTCGATACTCTTTTCCAGCGCCTTAACCGCATCAGCATGCAGCAGGCACAGCGCAGTGCTGTAAATCTGCTGGCCGGTGATGTTGTCGGCCGTGGCATATTTCATATCGAACTTCAGCTGAGGAAACTGCTCAGCAATGTCGATAAGGTGTGTCTCGCGAATCATGCTTTAATCCCTGCTTTTAACGTTCAAACTGACCAAATTCCTGCTGTAGCAGGCGGTTTTGGGCCAGACGAGCCGACAGTGTTGGCCCAAGCTGTTCCACCACGGCAGAAAGGAGAAGGTTATACAGGCAGCTCACCGGTGCGAGAGAGTCCCAGAAGCTGCCGGTATCGGTTTTTACCTGAAGCACATCGGCCTGATAGTCACGCGCCCAGGGGCACCACATGTCGGTGACCAGTGCCATGGCCACGCCGCGCTCGGCGGCCACCCGGCAAAACTGCCGCGCCACGGTGGAGTAGGCGCGGGTATCGGTCAGCACCACGTAAGGCTTTTCATATTCGGAGTTGAGTGATTCAAGCCAGCTACCCGAACTGCCTTCGGCATAGCTCACGCGCGGCCGCAGATATTCCAGATGGCTGAAAAAGGTATTGGCGATGCCTCGTGTCGACTGGATACCCAGGATCACCACGGCATCCGCCTGGGCAATCTGTTTGCTGACCGCCCTAAACGTGTCGGTTTGCGCCAGCTGATAGACGTAGCGAATGGCTTCCAGCTCCATATGCAGCGACTGATTCACCCGGTCGGGCAGAGCCTGCTGCTGCTCCCAGGAGTCGAGCCGGTCGATCACCCCCCAGTGTTTGTAGACCTGGCTTGGCGCTTCACGCAGCTGGCTTTTTACGTCTTCCAGATTACGGAATCCCATTTTGCGCAGATACCGCCCCACCGTGATGCCGCTGGTGCCGGTGGCCTGGGCGATGCTGTCAGCCGTCTCAAACGGGATCTGTTCCCGGTTGCTTAGCAGCCAGGAGCTGATGCGTTTTTCGCTCGGCGTCTGGCTACTCCAGGCGGCTTCAATCAGGGTGAACAGTTTGTTCTTCGCGCTCATCGTGTTTCCGTGTTAGTTCGCTGTCATTGAACTCTTTACTGACATGAAGCTAACAAAGCACGATGTATGCCATCTTTGTGGGGTTATTTTTTATTGATAAAAATCATGTTGTTACATCGACTATTTTCGAGACAGGCATTTTCGGGCGTTTAGCCGTCAGAAAATGCAGCAGTGCAACACGGGTGACAATTGCATCACATCAGTGCAACACGTGAGAAAAGGATGCCAAATCAACGGGCGTTAAATGGATAATATTTAAACAAATGACAGAAGAAGGAGGAGGATTGATCGGGAGCGAAAGGCGCCGTCGGTCGATACCCGACGCGGTGGGATAACGCCGGCAGCAGCCTTGATACAGACGATGACTGTATTCCGGTGTGAATGCTTGCCTGTCTTGCCCGGCGAATGCGATCTGCCGGGCAACGGGGAAGAAGGCGTCAGATCAGGCGCTCAGCGCCTGCTGCTCCTGCACAGCAAACTGATTTTCCGGTTCGCTCAGCCCAAGGTTTTCACGCAGCGTATTACCCTCGTACTCGGTGCGATACAGTCCGCGCTGCTGCAGGATCGGAATCACCTGCTCAACAAAATCATCAAAGGCGGTCGGCGTGCCGCCGCGCACGATAAAGCCGTCCGCCGCACCGGAACGGAACCAGTGCTCCAGCCCGTCGGCAACCTGTTCCGCCGTGCCGAAGAATCCCGGCCTTGGCGTTGCCGCCTCCAGCGCCGTCTGACGCAGGGTCAGGCCACGCTCGCGGGCATCGCGCTTGATGGTGTCGGTGGTGCTGCGGAAACTGTTCTGGCCGAGATCGCCAATATCCGGGAACGGTTCATCCAGAGGATGCTGGCTGAAATCGTAGTGTTCGAAATAGCGCCCCAGATACTCCAGCGCTTTTTCCACCGTCACCAGCTGGGCGGTTTGCTGGTAGCGTTCCTCTGCCTGCGCCTCATCCTCGCCGATAATCACGCTGATCCCCTGGAACACGCGAATATCATCGGCGCTGCGGCCGCGTGCCACCAGCTGACGGCGCACGTCTTCACGGAACGCCCGCGCCAGCTCCGGCGTTTCCTGGCGGGTGTAGATGCCATCGGCCGTTTCGGCGGCAAAAGCCTTACCGGCATCCGACGCCCCGGCCTGGAAGATCACCGGACGGCCCTGCGGCGAACGCCCAACGTTAAGCGGCCCCTGCACGGAGAAGTAATGGCCCTTGTGGTTCAGGGTGTGCAGTTTGCTGGCGTCAAAGAATTCCCCCGTCTGCTTGTTGCGAACAAAGGCATCGGCCTCCCATGAATCCCACAGCCCCTTCGCCACCTGCAGGTACTCGCTGGCAATGCGATAGCGCTCGTCGTGTTCAGGATGACGATCGCGGGAGAAGTTCTTCGCCGAGCCTTCCAGCGGTGAAGTCACCACGTTCCAGCCCACCCGACCGCCGCTCAGCTGATCGAGGCTGGCAAACTGTCGCGCCACGGTAAACGGCTCGCTGTAGGAGGTGGATAACGTGGCAACCAGTCCGATTTTATTCGTCACCAGCGCCAGTGCGGAAAGCAGGGTGATCGGTTCGAAACGGTTGAGAAAATGCGGAATTGACTGGGCATTGATATACAGCCCGTCGGCGACAAACAGGAAATCGAATTTTGCCTGCTCCGCCTGTTTTGCCAGCTTCTGCACAAATTCAACGTTAATACTGGCATCGCTCTGCGCATCAGGATGACGCCATGCCGACATATTGCCGGAAGGCCCCTGAATAATCGCACCCAGACGCAGCTGGGATTGGGTCTGACTCATGATAGTGCTCCTTTATCTCAGGCAGCGCGGCCGGGCATCGCCGGCAGCGCATCAAGTAGCTGTTGCGTCCAGGGATGAACAGGGTGCTTAAACACCTGCTCCACATCCCCGCTTTCGACAATCCGCCCCTCTTTCATCACCAGCACCCGGTCGGCAAGATGGTGAATCACCCCCAGATCGTGGGAAATAAACAGCAGGGCGGTATGATGTTCAGTTTGCATATCGGCCAGCAGATCGAGGATCTGCGCCTGCACCGAGACATCCAGCGCGCTGACCGGCTCATCGGCTACCAGTAGCGCAGGGTTTGGCGCAAAGGCACGGGCAATCGCCACGCGCTGTCGCTGCCCGCCGGACAGTTCACGCGGATAGCGATGCAGTAATTTAGGGCTGAGGCTGACCTCATCCAGCAGCTGCAGCACGCGCTGACGACGTGCCGCTCCGACGATTTCGGCAGTATCCAGACTCTCGCCAATCAGCCGTTCAACGTTGTAGCGCGGGTCGAAGGAGCTGAGAGGGTCCTGCGCGATCAGCTGAAGCCCTGCGCGGCGGCTGCGGCGCAGTGTTTCCGGCTGTTGGCTCCAGCGCTCACCGGCAATATCAATGCTGCCGCGCTGCGGCTCACTCAGTCCGAGCAACAGCCGCGCCAGCGAACTTTTGCCCGAGCCGGATTCGCCCACCACGCCCAGCGTTTCACCGGCGCGCAGCTGGAAAGAGACGTTATTCACCACGTGGCGATCGCCGTAGTATTTATGTACGTTGCTGACGTTGACCAGCGGTTCACCGCTGACCGCCGGGCGGGGAGGCAGCGCCTGCGGGCGTTCGCTGGCGAGCCGGAAGCCGCGCGTCTGCGGCGTTGGAATGGCACGCAGCAGTCGGCGGGTCCACGGATGCTGTGGCGCGGTTAACACCTGTCGGGTTTCACCGCTTTCCACCACCTTGCCGTCACGCATCACCAGCACGCGATCGGCCAACTCGGCCACCACCGCCAGATCGTGACTAATCAGCAGCAGCGCCTGGCCGTTTTCCCGCCGCCGCCGGAGCAGCGTCAGGATCTGTTTTTGTACCGTCATATCCAGCGCGGTGGTCGGCTCATCGGCAATCAGCAGCGCGGGCTGCCCGGCCAGCGCGCAGGCGATCAGCACACGCTGGCGCAGCCCGCCGGAAAGCTGATGCGGGTAGACCGCCAGCCGCTGTTGCGCATCGGCCATGCCCGCTTCATGCAGCAGCTGCAAGCTGCGAGCCGGAATATCGCGGGGGGAAACCCGACCGCTGGCCGTCAGCGCGTCGGCCAGCTGTTGACCCACCGTTCGCAGCGGATCCAGCGAGACCAGTGCATCCTGCAGAACATAGCCAATCTCCCGGCCGCGCACCTGCCGCCAGTCGCGCTCGCGGTTTGCCAGCGCGGGCTGCCCCTGAATCGTGAAACGATCGGCCTCGATCGATGCGCCTTTTGCCTGAAGCCCCAGCAGCGCACGGGCGGTAACGGTTTTACCCGACCCCGACTCACCAACCAGCGCCACCGACTCACCCGGGTAAATGCTGAGGTCAAGCCCGTCAACTACCGTCTGAGCGCCAAAACGAATCGAGAGATTTTGAATATCGACAATCGCGGTCATCGCTGTTTTCCTTCAAATCGAGCCTGCCAGTGACGGCCAACGATACTCACCGCCACCACCGTCAGGGTTATCGCCACACCGGGCCAGACGCCGGTCCACCAGGCGTTACGCAGATAGTTACGCCCCTCGGCCAGCATCAGTCCCCATTCCGCCGTCGGCGGCTGTGGGCCCATACCAAGGAAACTTAATCCCGCCGTACCAATAATCGCCGTGCCGAGACCGAGGGTTGCCAGCGCCGGAACCTGAGCAATGGCGTGTGGCAGCACGTGCCGCCACACCAGCACCGGCCAGGGCTGGCCGAATGTACGTGCCTGTTCAACGTAGCCGGAGCGGGCAATCAGAAAGGTCTGCGCACGCACCACACGGGCAAAGCGGGGAACAGACGCCACGCCCAGCGCGATAATTAGATTCGTGGTTCCGGGACCGGTGAAAGCGATCAGCATCAGCGCCAGCAGCAGGTCGGGGAAAGCGGAGATCACATCCACCGTGCGGCCAATCACTTCATCCACCACGCCGCGCGCCAGCCCGGCCAGCAGGCCCAGCGCGGTGCCGACAACCACGGCCAGACCGATAGCCGCCACCGAAATCAGCAGGGAGTAGCGGCTGCCGTAAATCACCCTGCTGAGCAGATCACGACCCAGCTGATCGGTTCCCAACCAGTGCTGCCAGGACGGCGGCTGCATGGCGTTTAACGGATCGGCCAGCAGCGGATCGCCCGGAGCCAGCCAGGCGGGGAACGCGGCGGCCAGCGCCAGCACGGCAAGAAAAATAAAGGACAGCAGCAGAGCAAACGGAATGCGTCGCGGCAGGCGGGGGGTTATCAACATCGTAGACATGGCTTACTCCTTGTCTGCCTGGCTGCGCAGGCGCGGATCGATCAGCAGGCCGAGAATATCGACCAGCGTACTCATCACCACATAAACCAGCGCAGAGAGGATCGCCACGGCCAGCACCACCGGCATGTCCTTGGCCAGCACCGCATCAACGGTCACCTTGCCGAGTCCCGGGCGGCTGAACACCTGTTCGGTGATCACCGCGCCGCTCAGCAGGCCACCCACCAGCCAGCCGGTCAGCGTCACCGCCGGCAGTGCGGCATGTCGTAGCGCATGGCGCAGACGCACGATCACCCCGTGAATCCCCCAGGCGCGCAGCGTCAGGGAGAAGGGCTGGTCCAGCGCATCTTCCAGCCCGCGCCGCAGCACCTGCGACACCACCGCGCCCTGAGCCAGCCCCAGCGACAGAGAAGGCAGTATCAGCGCGGCGAAATTGCGGTCACCGGCCACCGGGAACCAGCGCAGCGTAAAGCTGAAGATAAACAGCAGCACAATCCCCAGCCAGAAAGAGGGAGTGGAGGCCAGCAGCAGCTCCAGTCCGTTGGCAACGCTGCGTCCCCAACGGCGGTGTGCAGTCAGCACGGCAACCAGTACCGCAAACACCACACTGACCAGCAGCGCCGCACCGGCCAGTTTCAGCGTGGGCAGCAGCTGCGAGGCAACCAGCTGGCCCACATCAACGTTCAGCATGTAGGAGCGACCAAAATCACCGTGCATGATGCGCCACAGATAGCTGAGATACTGCTGCCACAGCGGGCGATCCAGCCCCCATTCGGCGCGGATAGCCGCCTCAATTGCCGGGGTACGCACCTGTTCACCGACCAGCAGGCTGACGATATCACCCGGGGCCAGCCAGACGGCAATGAACGACAGGCTGACGGCTGCCCACAGCACCATCACCCCACCGCCGATACGCCCGGCAATACGCCAGGCCAGCGATGATGACGCCTTCAGGCGCGGTTGCCCGACGCTTTTAATCAGGGGGGTGGTTTCGCTACTCATGGCTCACCTGTTAATGTTCGCTCAGCCAGACGCTGTAGGCGTTTTCCGGCATCTGTTTAAAGGGACGGAAGCCAATACCGTTGACGTAGCTGGCGGCGGCAATCTGATCTTCCGGCTCGTACAGCGGTATCGCCACGGCCTGGTCGATAATCGCCAGCTGCTGCAGCTGCGCGTAGAAGCCACGGCGAGCCGGAACATCAGCGGTCGCGGAAGCGCCTTTCAGCAACGGCAGGATCGCCGGATCGGACGTGCGGCTGTAGTTGATAGCACCGCCTGCATTCACCGGCAGATAGTGGTTTTCAATATCAATGCCGTCGGTTTCGGTATTCGAGTTGGCGATGGAACCAAACTGGCCGCTGTTGCGCAGTTCCGTATACGTGCCGGAGTCCACGTAGCGCAGCTTCAGCTCCACGCCCAGACGCTGACGGGCCTGAGCCTGAATGGCCTGGAGCAGCACATCGCGCTGATCGCGCACCGTTGCCTGCGCCTGGATAATTTCAATACTCAGGCGCTGGCCGTCCTTAGTGCGGAAACCGTCGGCATCACGCGTGTTCCAGCCTGCTTCATCCAGCAGTTTATTGCCCAGCTCCGGGTTATTACCGTATTTACCCTCCACGCCGTTGGTGTACAGCGGATCGACCGGGGAGGTAATGCCCCAGGCGCGGGTGCGTTCGCCGCGATAAATGGATTGCAGGATCGGCGCCACGTCCAGTCCCTGTAACAATGCCTGGCGCACCTTGAGTTCTTGCGTCGGGCCGTATTCCACGTTGAGGAACAGCGAGTACGGCGTACCGGTATTCAGCGCGTGCTGATAGGTGAAGTCCGGATTGTTTTTAAACTCACCGGCATCGTTACCGGAAACGCCTTCAATCGCATCAACCTGGCCGGAGAGCAGCGCTCCCACGCGCACCGAGGATTCCGGCAGGAAGCGATAGGTCACGCCATCCAGATAAGCCGGTCCCTGATGGCCGGCGTTGGCCGGTGCCCAGTTGTATTCCGGGTTCTTCACAAAGACAATCTGCTGGCCTTTTTCATAGCGCTGCAGGATAAACGGCCCGGTTCCGGCCACGGAAGCGCCGCCCGCTTTCAGATCCGGCGACTGCCAGGATTTCGGTGAAATCAGTTTCAGACCGGCGGCAAAGGCGAGGAACGGTGAGTAAACCGCCTTGAGATTCAGCACCACGGTACGTTCATCCGGGGTCTCAATACTGTCAATATGGCGGCTTAACGCACAAAGACTGGAACCCGCGCAGTAGGACGGGTCCTGAATATGGCGGAAGTTTTCTGCCACCGCTTCAGCATTCAATTTGGCCCCGTCGGAGAATTTTACATCCGGGCGCAGGGTGAAAATAATGCGCTTGCCGTCCTGCTCCACGCGGTAACTTTCCGCGAGCCACGGAACGAAGCTGCCGTCGGCATTACGTGCCAGCAGTGATTCATAGGCCACGCGCAGGATCAGCTCGGCTTTTGACTGGCCGTTGAGTTGAGGATTTAACGGTTTAGGTTCGGTTTCAACGCCCCACGTCAGGGTGCCGCCCGTGCGGGGTTCAGCGGCGGCAAATGCCGATGAGACGGATAAAGCCAACAGCGATACCGTAGCCATCATGGCCACTTTATTATTTAAGCGCATAGTTTTCCCAGAAAGGTAATAAAGACGACTAAGCAGTCAGTGAGTTTTCAATAAAATCGTGTATGTACTCTTTAATTTTCGCCTGCTGATAGCGCTGCTGATCGAGCACGCGGGTTAAATAAACCAGCTCTACGCCCAGCGGATTGACCGCACGATGAAACGGCTGATAGCCGCGGCGCAAATAGAGCTGTGACAGCCACGGATGTTTAATTGCCGTCGCCAGGTAAACCGCCGGGGATTTCAGCGTATCGCGCAGGAAGCTTTCTTCAACGTAACGGATAATCCGGCTGCCGAAACCCTGGCCTTTGAACTCCGGATCGACGGCAAACCAGTGCAGGAAGGGCCACGGCGATACCTGTTTACTGTCGGCAGCCCAGGGAAAGCGGACGGTCAGCGTGGCAACCAGGCGTCCCTCATTTTCCAGTACGAAGGTCGATTCGCTGGCGATCACCGCGCGAACATCTTCCACGCTGGAGCGGGTAATGGTGAAATGAATTCCCTGAGGAATAAGCGGCGCATAGGCGCGCTGCAATAAACCGTGGAGTAATTCTGCCTCTTCCGCTTTTGCTAAACGAATACGTTCAGTCATGAGTTTCACCGCCACACAATTAAGTTATTACGATTATTAACAGCGCGGGGGGAAACTGTGAAAGATAAATATCTGATAACGATGCGCAGTTAAAATCTTAATAGGTTGACTACCGCATCTGATGTTAAAAATTACCATCTTAAAAAGTGGGGATATTTTGACCACGTGAGCAGTGCCCGCACGGCGCGCCATGAATGCATCATTTTCGCATCGGATATTTCCTGTATCATCCCTCCGGGCTGATAGCCAAAATGACGCTTCATTCAATGACGAGAGAACCGTTGTTCCGTGAATATCAGTCATTTTTTGTTGTTTATTTCAACCAGGGAGATGGTCTGTATGCGTGACGCCATTTTTACTAAAAGGGGAGGCTACGAATGTCACTGATCACCATTGTATTAGTTTTTATGATGGCCATTGTTGTTACTGTGTTTATCTCTCACCTGCTTTCCGCCAAAATCCCGCTGCCGCTGATCCAGATTGCGGCCGGTGCGGCGCTGGCAGCCAGCGGTTTTCAGGTCGATTTTGATCCCCACATTTTTCTGCTGCTGTTTATTCCTCCTCTGCTGTTTCTTGACGGCTGGCGCATCCCGAAGGATGCTTTTTTCAGTGATTTAAAACCCATTCTTTCACTGGCCATCGGGCTGGTGCTGTTTACCATTATCGGTATCGGTTTGTTTATCCACTGGCTGATCCCGGCGATCACCGTCGCCGCCGGATTTGCCCTTGCGGCGATTCTGTCACCGACGGACCCGGTCGCCGTATCGGCTATGACCGCCAGCTCGCCGCTACCCTCACGCATGGGGCATATCCTTGAGGGCGAATCGCTGCTCAACGACGCATCCGGCCTGGTGGCATTTAACTTTGCCGTCGCTGCGGTGCTGACCGGCAGCTTTTCCGCCAGCGATGCGGTCACCCGGTTTGTGGTGATGGCCATCGGCGGTATCCTCAGCGGGCTGGTGGTGGTCTGGGCCACCGGTAAGTGCAATAACTTCCTGATTAAGCGTACCCGCGAAGAACCGGCAATACAGATCCTGATCAGTATTCTTATCCCGTTTGCCGCTTACATTCTGGCTGAAAGCTTCCACGTGTCGGGGATTCTGGCCGCGGTTGCCGCCGGGATTGCCATGCACTACGAGCAGCTCTCCGGTCCGCGCCTGCCCGCCACGCGCATGAAAAGCAGCGCGGTTTGGAACATGCTGCAGACCATCCTGAACGGGATGATCTTCCTGATGCTCGGTGAACAGCTTCCCCGCATGCTGCAAACCCTGCCAGACGTTGCCAGCCAGGCGGGCGTCTCCTCCCCCTGGTATCTGCTGCTGTATGCGGTGGTGATCACCCTCGCTCTGGGCGTTGTGCGCTTCTGCTGGGTATGGCTGTCCATTACGCTGACGGTGTTCCGCCAGAAGCGTAAGGGCAAAGTGACCACCAGCCGCCCGCAGTTCAGCGCGGTGGCGGTGATGGCGCTGGCCGGCGTAAAAGGTTCGATCACGCTGGCCGGTATCCTGACGCTCCCTGTGGTGCTGACCGATGGCTCACCGTTCCCGGGCAGAGACCTGCTGATTTTCCTGTCGATGTCGGTGATCCTGCTGTCGCTGATCGTTGCCGCGATCGGTCTGCCGATCATGACTTCGTATCTGGCCGATGACTTACCCCATGATTCCGGAAAGGGCGCGATTGGTGCTGCGTTAACCGAAGCGGCGATTGCCCGCCTGAACGAACTGCTCAGCCAGCCCGTAGACGACCCGGAAGAAGAAGCGATGCGGGCGGATGCCGGAAACCTGCTGCTGGAAACCTACCAGCGTCGCCTTCACTACAATGACAGCGACGACCAGAACGATGTTGGCCAGGAACTGAAGAAGCGTGCCCGCATTGAAAAAGAGATGCAGCGCGAGGCGATCGTAGCCCAGCGCGCCGAGCTGTTCAGGCTTAAACGCGCCCGCAACATTACCGACACCACCTTCCAGCAGGCGCTGAGAGCGATTGATTTGAAGGAAGAGAGCCTGCACTAAAGGCGAAACACCCCGCTGGCGAATCTCTCCGTCGTGAAAACGGTGAGACCGTCAGCGGCATACGGAGCCCGGCGGGCAGTTTTAAACGGAAGCCTCTGTTATACGCTGCCCGCCCGGACGCTAATCCCCGGCTGAACATGCCGCCATCATTTCCTTCAAAACGCTATACACGCGCTCATCGTTCAGATGCGCGACGTTAAAACGTAAAAATTCCCCCGCCGACTGCGACACGCTGAAGACATTGCCCGGTGCCAGCACCACGTTGTGCAGTCGGCAGCGGCGGGCAATTTCCGTGGAATCTAATCCCGCAGGCAGACGACACCACAGATAAAACCCACCGCGCGGCACCATCCACGGCGTTATGCCGAGCGCAGCCAGACGCTCGACCGCGTCTTTACGCGCTTTTGACAGCCTGCGGACAACCTCATCAAGATGTTTACGGTAGCTCCCGCCGGAAAGCACAGCAGCCAGCAGTTGAGTGGTCATCGGGCTTGGGCCGCCGAAGCTGGTGGCAATTTGCAGATCGGTCAGCCCCTCGATCCATTCAGGACGACAGGCGATATAGCCACAGCGAACCGAAGCCGAAAGCGTTTTGGAAAAACTGCCCATGCGAATCACCCGCTCCAGGCCGTCGGGGATCGCCAGCCGTGATGACAGTTCAGGTTCAAACTCGGCGAAGATATCATCTTCAACGATAATCAGATCGTGCTCGCGGGCCGCGTTAAGCAAGCGCCAGGCCGTTTGCGGGGAAAGGCTTGCCCCGGTCGGGTTATGTAACGCCGAGTTGGTGATATACAGCCTGGGGCGCGACTGGCTGAGAACCGACTCAAATACGGCCACGTCAGGGCCGGTCGGCGTAAAGGGAACGCCCACGATAGTGACCTGATGCGCACGGAGCAGGGCCTGAAAATTGAAATAGCAGGGATCGTCGACCAGAACCGTGTCACCGGGCCGCAGCAGGAAACGACAGATTAAATCCAGCGCCTGGGTTCCGGAGCCGGTCAGCATAATCTGCTCCATGGGCGTCGTCAGCCCTTCGCTGGCAAAGCGCGCCAGCAGCAGACGCCGCAGCGCCGTCGCACCGCGTGTCGTACCGTAATCACATAGCAGGCTGGCATCCGAACGGGCCAGCTGCCGCATGGCTTTTCGCAAGGGCTCCACCGGCATCCAGTCGGCAGGAAGCCAGCCACAGCCGGGTTTCAGCACATCGCGATCGGCATCCAGCGCCTGGCGAGACACCCAGAACGGATCAACGTCGCGCTGATAATCGACATTCTTTTCCACCAGATTGAGCGGTGGCTGATGCGACCCGGTCACAAAAAATCCGGCCCCCCGGCGTGCGCGGATCATTCCCGTCGCCGCCAGTCGTTCATAGGCTTCAACGACGGTCGACGGCGATACCTGCATCTTTGCCGCATAGCCGCGCACTGACGGCAGACGTTCTCCTGCGGAGAGTGCGCCGCCGATAATCTGGCTGCGAATATCGGCTATCAGCATTTCGGTACGGGTCATCGCAGTTTTCCTCACGGCAATCACAGCTGTATGGTCAATTTTATCCATACAGTTTGGTAAAATTGTACTGCATTGTATCTTCGAAACGTTCCTGACGTTGCCTATTATCGTTGAAAATGTGAGGCAAAACAGAAACGAGGAACTATGGAACGGACAACGGCAGGATGGTGGAGTGGGCTGACAGGCGTAATGATTTTCAGCGGTTCGCTCCCGGCCACACGCGTGGCGGTAAATGATTTTTCGCCCCTGTTCCTGACATCGGCGAGAGCCACCATTGCCGCACTACTGGGCGGGGCACTGCTGTTGCTGCTGCGCCAGCGCCGCCCGGCGCGCTCGGATATCCTGCCGCTGCTTATTGTCGCGCTAGGCGTGGTGGTAGGGTTCCCCCTGCTGACCGCGCTGGCCCTGCGCCATATTAGCGCCGGTCACTCCGTGGTGTTTATCGGTCTGCTGCCGCTCTCCACGGCACTGTTTGGCGTACTGCGCGGCGGAGAACGCCCCCGTAGGGCGTTCTGGCTGTTTTCACTGCTCGGTGCCGCCATCGTGGCCGGATTCGCTATCGCCAACGGGCAGGGCGGATCGCTAAGCGGCGACCTGCTGATGATCGCTTCGGTCATCGTCTGCGGTCTGGGCTATGCGGAAGGCGCGGGTTTATCGCGTCGGCTGGGGGGCTGGCAGGTGATCAGCTGGGCACTGCTGCTCTCTCTGCCGCTGATGGCGATTATCGCGCTGTTCAGCCTGCCGCACAGCTGGAGCGCCGTCAGCCAGCCAGGCTGGTTAAGCCTGGGCTACGTTTCGCTGTTCAGTATGCTGATTGGATTTCTGTTCTGGTATCGCGGCCTGGCGCTTGGCGGCATTGCAGGCGTCAGTCAGCTTCAGCTGTTGCAGCCGTTTTTCGGCCTGCTGCTGGCCGCCGTGTTGCTCCATGAATCCATCGCCTGGAGCATGGTTGCCTGCGCCACGGCGGTGATCCTTTGTGTGTTTGGGGCAAAGCGTTATAGCTAGTGCTTCAGAGTAACAGGGGTGTTTTTCCGCTCGTGAAGCAACAGGTAAAGTGACAGCAGCGCCGCAGCCGTCAGTATCGCGGCTGTCACCCAGAGGTTCGGCACCAGACCAAACCGGTCGACGATCTGCCCTCCGAACCAGGAACCGCCCGCAATACCGATGTTAAACACCCCAACATAGAGCGACGTGGCGATTTCGATTGCTCGCGGTGCGGCTTTCATCATCCAGCTCATCAAACCGACCGAGACTCCGCCGTAAGCCAGGCCCCAGAGTATCAGCGCGGCTCCGCTGCCGGTGTGATAGTGTCCGATGCTCAAAAAAAGCAGCGGAGTGAACATTAAGCCCAGCGAAATCACTAACAGGGTCAATGCGGCGCGCCTTGTGGTGACGATCCCGGTCAGGAAATTCCCCACCACGCCGGTGATACCATAAACAAGCAGCAGAATACCGATCCACTTCACCTCAAACAGCGCCACATCCAGCAGCAGCGGGCGAACAAAGGTAAAAGCCATAAAATGCCCGGCCACCAGCAGCAGAGTCAGTACCAGACCGGCCCGTATCCGGGGGTTTTGCAGTAGTTGCACAAATTGGCGGAACGAAACGGAATGCGTTACCGGCAGCGCCGGAATAAAGATCCAGTGCAGGGTCAGAACTAAAACACTGAACAGCGCCATGCCGCCAAATGCCCAACGCCATCCGGCATAATCCCCGATGAATGCGCCAAGCGGAACGCCAAGCACAGAGGCTGCGGCCACGCCGCCGAACACAATGGCCGTTGCCAGGCCGACGGATTGTGCGGTAACCAGACGCGAAGATAATCCCCCGGCAATCGCCCAGATCCCTCCCATACAAAACCCCACCAGGATACGTGCAGCCAGCAGCGGAAGGATACAGGGAGCCAGCGCTGATGCGACATTGGCAATCACCAACAGCACCAATAGCCAGCGTAAAATAATGCGTCTGTCAGTTCCTCCTGATGCAATAACGACAAACGGTGCAAACAGGGCGGCAAGCAGAGCGGGCAGTGAAATAGCCATCCCGGCTTTTCCGTTAGTGGTGTTTAAGGATTCTGCCATTGTCGTCAGCAGCCCCACGGGCAGCATTTCTGTGGTAACCACGGCAAACGTTGCCAGGCCAACGCAAATCACCGCCATCCATAAACTGTTTTCCGGGGCAACCGCAGAGGGTTTTAGTTCAGCGCTCATTTTTTTCCTTATTAAAATCAGTCGATTTCGTCGTTAACCCGATCGTATTTATTCACCGGTGACGGCGGGCTCCGGGCGGCGGAAGCCATAAAAAACGACGGCAAGAATCACCGCTGCGGCTCCCGCCGCTACGCTAAACCCTTGTGAAGGCGAGCCATGATTGAGTACCTGTCCCGCCACTGCCGCGCCGAGTGCAACTCCGATATTCAACCCGGCAAGCAGCCAGGCCATCCCTTCGGTTACACGATGTTCGGGTACGGTTCGCTCAACCAGTGACATCGCGACGATCATCGTTGGGGCGAAAAACAGACCGGAGAGCAGGACCGCTGCGGTCAGGGAAAGGATGCTACCTGCCATTATCAGCGGCAGAGTGGCTAAAGCGGTCCCCAGCCCACCGAACACCAACTGTTGATTCAAAGTGGCCCGCAGCTTGAGCGTGCCAAACAGCAGCCCGGCAAAACACGATCCCAACGCATACGCAGACAAAACCAGGCTGGCCAGAGCGGGCTGCCCCTGTTTGGTGGCAAAAGCTACGCTGACGATGTCGATGGTGCCAACGATAACGCCCATCGCCATCATTAAAATGACCAGTAAGCGCACCGTCGGGAGATGGATAAGAGCCTGGCTGCCGCCGTTGATATCACGTGAGATTTGCGGCGGCTCGGTTACTCGCTGAGCAAGCAGCGCGGCTATGCCGACGATCAGCAGCAACATAGCCACAAGCAAAGCGGCCTGGGGCTGCACAATCACTCCGAGCGCCACCGCCAGCGGAGGCCCCGCGATAAAAGAGAGTTCGTCCAGCACCGTTTCCAGTGAATAGGCCGTCTGTAGCAGAGGTCGCCCACGATAGAGAGCCGTCCAGCGAGTGCGGATCATCGCCGAGACCGCAGGCATAAATCCGGTGAGCATTGCGCCAGCGAACATCAGCCATGCCGTATCCTGCCACAGGCTGTTCACTGAGAGAGTTAAAAAGCCCAGCGAACTGACTGCCGTGGCAGCAGGCAGCACCCGGCGCTGGCCGTAGCGGTCCGCCAGACGGGAAATCTGCGGTGATATCAGCGCATAGGTCAAAACAAAAGTTGCAGAAACGGCCCCGGCAAGTGCGTAGCTGCCACCGGACTGCGATAGCATGACGATGATACCAATACCCGTCATCGGCAGCGGAAGCCTTGCCAGTATTCCGGCGAGGGTAAAAGCCCGCGTGCCCGGTGCAGCAAATAACTCACGATAAGTGGCGATCATTTCCTTCTCCATAATGCATCCGCTTGCCACGAAAAACGGCTGCAGACATAATACATACGTGGCGTATGAAAAAGCATATATTCATACGTCGCGTATGTAAACAGTCAAGACTCGTTAGCTGAAGGAGAGGATGATGGTGCGACGTACGCGCGCAGAGATGGAAGAAACCCGTGCCGCGCTGATATCAACGGCGCGAAAGGTTTTTAGTGAGGTCGGCTATGCCGATACGGTGATGGACGATCTGACCGGGCAGGCGGGGCTAACCCGGGGGGCGCTTTATCATCATTTCGGCGATAAAAAGGGACTGCTCGCGGCGGTGGTTGAGCAGATCGATGCAGAAATGGACGCACGGCTGGAGACGATTTCCAGCACGGCTGAAGATGGCTGGCAGGGGTTTACCCATCGGTGCAATGCCTATCTGACCATGGCTCTGGAGCCTGAATATCAGCGTATTGTCCTGCGCGATGCCCGTTCCGTGCTGGGTGGACCGTCTCAGGAATCACAGCGCCACTGCGTTGATGCCATGCAGCGGTTGATTGGCCAACTGATTGCTCAGGGCGTGATAGCCGAAGCGAATCCGCAGGCGCTGGCCTCGCTGATATACGGCAGCCTGGCCGAAGCCGCATTCTGGATCGCGGAAGGAGAAGATAGCGACGCCCGCCTGGCGCAGAGTAGCGAAGCGCTGGCGCTGCTGCTGCGGGGTTTACTGGCTGAACGTGCCCGCTAATGCGGGCCGTAACAACGATAAACAGATGACAGCCTCGATTGTTATGTTATAACATAACAATTACCCCATAAGGGATACGGTTTAACGCCCGTTCATCTCCGCGTTAACGCACCTGAGGATGTCACTATGTCACAACAACGCATCAACACCGATCGTGATGGTCGCCTGCCGGTTACCGTGCTTTCCGGCTTTCTGGGCGCGGGTAAAACCACGCTGCTCAACCATATTCTCAATAACCGCGAGGGCAGACGCGTCGCGGTTATCGTCAACGATATGTCTGAAGTCAATATCGATGCCGCACTGGTCCGCGACGGCGGAGCCGATCTCTCCCGCACCGATGAAAAGCTGGTCGAGATGAGCAACGGCTGTATCTGCTGCACGCTGCGTGAAGACCTGCTTCTGGAGGTCAACCGCCTGGCGCGGGAAAACCGCTTCGACCAGCTGGTGATTGAATCCACCGGCATCTCCGAACCGCTGCCGGTGGCGGAAACCTTCACCTTTGAAGACGACAGCGGCGAAAGCCTGTCGGCGGTGGCACGGCTGGACACCATGGTGACGGTGGTCGATGGTTTTAACTTCCTGCGCGACTATCAGTCACGCGACAGCATTGAATCCCGCGGCGAGTCGCTCGGCGAGTTTGACGAACGCTCGGTAGTCGATCTGCTGATTGAACAGATTGAATTCTGTGACGTGCTGATTATCAACAAAACCGATCTGATCAGCGAAAAGCAGCGCGAACAGCTTACCGGTATCCTGCGCAGCCTCAATCCCCGCGCACGTATTGAAATCGCTCGTTTCGGCCAGGTGCCGCTGGATAAAGTATTGAATACCGGCCTGTTTGACTTTGCCGAAGCGTCGCAGGCTCCCGGCTGGATGCAGGAGCTGCGCGGCACCCACGTGCCGGAGACGGAAAAGTACGGTATCAGCAATTTTGTCTGGCGCGCGCGCAGACCGTTCCACCCGCAGCGCTTTTGGGAATTTTTCAGCGGCGAACTGCCGGGGGTCGTGCGTTCCAAAGGCTATTTCTGGCTGGCAAGCAGGCCTGAATTTGCCGGTAGCTGGTCACAGGCCGGTGGTGTGTCGCGCCAGGAGATGGCGGGCCGCTGGTGGGTAGGCGTACCGCGCGATCGCTGGCCGCAGGATGAAGAATCCTTGCGCTGGATTATGCAGCACTGGCAGGATGGGGTAGGCGATGCACGACAGGAACTGGTGTTTATCGGTATGCAGATGGATGAAGGGGAACTGCGCCGCCAGCTGAATGCGGCGCTGCTGACCGACAGCGAACTGGCTGCCGGGCCACGTAGCTGGGTTCATTTGCCCGATCCACTGCCGCACTGGTTTAACTGACCTGCCTCAGTCAGGGTAACGAGCCGCTGGCCAAAGGCGGCTCGTCGGGGCCAGATGAATCGCCGGGTCTGGCCCCGGCCCCGCAGTGGTTTTCGATCAGCGGCCGTCAAAACCGTCCAGATAGGTTCCCATCGCCTCATTAATAAACAGCGCCCGCTGCTTGTCGCTCAGCGAACTGGTATAGCTGCTGTTAATAAAGGTATGCTGGCTTTCCATCTTTTCTGAGGATTTTTCTTTTCTGAAGTTTTCCGCTTTCAGCAGCGCCTGTTCGCGCGTCATCCCCGCCTGACGATCCTTTATCCCGTCATCATAAAACGTTTTAAAAACAGGCTTCATTAACTGGATAGTGCCGGAAATCTGGGTGGTGTAGTTGGGGTCAAAATCGTTTTTGGCTTTAAAAACATAACTTTTGGTGTGGGCGGTGACGCTATCCGTGGACTGACTGCAGGCGGCCAAAGAACCCACTAACATCAGCATAAATCCCTTCAGTACGAAACGACGCATTACAGCTCCTTGAAAAATAACACAGCGATTTTATAAAGATAAAAAATACCGTAGCCGAAAACCGGTCGGTTGAATATGAAAAACCTTACTTTTTTCAGGTTGCCTGCGGGGCGTAATCGGAGGAGAATCGCCGCTCATAATATAAGAATTTTCTATGGATTAGTCACCTGCGCTATGAATCACTCCACTCCAGATAATCTTCTCGCGAAGGTTCGAATTTTCTTCGGTCGCCTGAAACCCCATCCGCTGGCGGTTGCCAGAAAGCAGATGGTTCTTGCCAGTATCGGTGCCGGTATCGGGCTGGCGATCACCAGCCTGTTCAGCCACTGGGTGCTGGGTGAGGTTAACTTATGGTTTGTTGCCCCGGTGGGGGCCTCGGCTGTTTTATTATTTGGCGTACCCAACAGCCCGCTGGCCCAGCCGTGGTCGATCGTTGGCGGTAATTTTATCTCCGCCCTGACCGGGGTGACCGTCGGGATGTGGATCGACAATCCGGCCATTGCCTGTGGTGTGGCGGCGTGCCTGGCAATTGCACTGATGTTTAAGCTGCGCTGCCTGCATCCGCCCGGTGGGGCCGTGGCGCTGACCGCCGTGCTCGGCGGGCCGGGCATCCACAACACGGGCTACGAGTTTGCGTTTACCCCGGTCCTGCTGAATTCGGTGTCGCTGGCGCTGCTGGCCATTCTGTTCAACAACCTTGCCGGGCGTCGCTATCCGCACCCGCTGGCCGCTGCGGAACCCGCGCCGTCGCCGGTTGACATCACCGTATCGATTACCCGTGACGACCTGCATGAGGCACTGCTGGCAGGCCAGCTGCTCGATATCGATGAAGGCGATCTGCAGGAAGTGCTGCTGCACGCCGAGAAGATCGCCGAACGTCGGCAGCTAAGCCGCTCGCCCGCGTAACAGAAGGTATCCCCGCAGTACGCGGGGATACCTGGTCTGCTCATCTGTCCGCTACTTTACTGCCAGGCGGGCATTCCACTGCGTACCCCTTCCGATAAACGGCAGTACCCTTCTGGTTCACTTTCTAACGCGAAGCTTGAAACCACGGTCATCAGGCTATCGGCAGCAGAATTATCAACCATCACAAAATCTTATTTCCCGGCGACGGGCAGCGGCGATGCCGTCCTGGTCTTCAGAATGCGCAGACCACACAGCGCAACAAACGCGCTGTAGCCTGCCAGCAGCCAGAACGGCGTCAGCGGCGGCAGATTTGCCATCACCTGTCCCACAATCAGCGGCCCGGCCACGCCTCCGGCCAGTGCTGCGGTCACGATAATAGAGCCGGTGCGCGGGTCGTTGCCCATCCGCGCCGAACCAAACACAAAGAAGTTCGGGAAGATGCTGCCGATAAAGAAGCCCACCAGCGGATAGGTCAGCGTCGGGGCGATCCCACTCCCGGCGCAGGCCAGCAGCACAGCGCCACCGACAAAGCCGCCGATCAGCATCGGCGCGGCCGGCAGGCGATGGCCGACAAAGCTCAGCGCAATACGCCCGCTGAGGAAAAAGACAAAGAACAGCGAAAGCGCGCTGGCCGCCGCCGTGTCGCTGAAATTCCCCGCTACCAGGATCACCGGACCCAGTCCGATCAGGCAGGCCTCAATCGCCGTACCCGATGCGCCCACCAGCAGCGTCGGCACCGAGAGTGTGAAACCGCTATTACCCTGAGCCGTTTCTTCTGCCGCGTGCGTTTTTGGAAAACGGAACGACAACAGCAGCGGCAGGACCAGCCCGACAGCCAGAATGCCGAAGCACAGCTGCGGATTGCGCGCCAGCGCCACAAACACCAGCGGGGCGACAATGGCACCGCCGCCGAACAGGGCGTTGACCAGGCTGACCATCGACGGCCCCTTTTTGCCAAAGGCGTCAAGCAGGCGGGTATTCACCAGCGCCAGACTGGCACCGTAACCTGCTCCAAACGCCAGCGATCCCAGCAGCGTCAGCGGCCAGTTCAGATGAAACGCCATCAGCGCCGCACCCACCACCAGCAGGGTAAAGGCCAGCGCTGTCCAGTCGCGCTTACCGGCGAAAAACAGTGCGATAACGCCAATTAACGCGCCGACCCATTGAGCAGTCACCACCATGCTGGCTGAAGCAATGGTCAGATCGAACATCTGGCGGAACTCCGGCAGCACCGGCCCCATCAGCGATTGCCCGGCCCCCATTAGTACAAAGGCAATGATGCTTCCGCTCAGCAGCAGCCCGTTATTTTTCACTCTATCCATCATTTCACTCCAAAGTTATGCAGGTTTTCGTTGTTTTTCAGTAGGTAAGAAGAAAAAAACCTGCGGCTGTCGGGTGGTGAAATCCCGCGGGCAGGTGTTTTTTCTTCACATTACTGTTACATCGATATTGACATTAGTCTATCGTTATTGACATATGTAATGCGTACAACGTGTTTAATAATCAAAGTTTCGTGAGGCAGATCGCATGTTGAGTTCTGAAATTAGGGATCAATCGCAGACTGGCCGTCAGGAAGCCTGGGTAAAGCTGAAAGCGAACCCGGTGCCGGACGTGCTGGTGATTGGTGGGGGTGTCAATGGGGTGGGGTTGCTGCGGGATCTGTCCCTCAACGGCGTATCGGCAACGCTGATCGACAGCGGGGATTTCTGCGCCGGGGCCAGCAGTGCGTCAAGCCGTATGGCTCACGGCGGACTGCGCTACCTGGAGAACCGCGAGTTCGATCTGGTCCGGGAATCGGCGCGGGAGCGTAATATGCTGCTGCACGACGCATCCCATCTGGTGAAACCGCTGGAGGTGGTGGTGCCGGTACGTCACTGGGTGAAAGGGCTGCCGGGCACGGCGCTGCGCTTTTTTGGCTTTTCCCGCAGCCCAGGTCCACTCAGTTTCGTGGCGTTGAAAAGTGGCCTGTTGGCCTATGAACGTTTTGGGGCGATCCGCCGTGCGCTGCCGCATCATAAAGTGGTTCTCAGCGGCAGGAACTTTCCGCCAGGCTTGCCTAAAGCCGTGCGTTCGGTGATCAGCTATTACGACGGGCAAATCACCGGCCCGGAAGCGCTGGTCTTTGAAATGCTGGAGGCCGCCAGCCGTATTGAGGGCGTAACCGCAGTGAATCACATCCGCTGGCAATACATGCAGGATGGACGTATTACCGTTACCGATCCGCTGAGCGGCGAGACGGCAGAATTGCGGCCCCGAGTCATTATTAATGCCGCCGGTTCGGCCATTGACCGGGTCAATTCGCAGCTGGGCATCGACGCAACCCGCGTCCGTGGCGTAAAGGGCGCGCATCTGGTGCTGCGTCATCCTCAGCTTCACGGACGTATGGGCGGTCGGTCATTCTATTTTGACGACGGGCGCGGACGGATGGTGGTCTGTATGCCGGTGCAGGACGTAACGCTGATCGGCACCACCGAGGTGGAAACCGACGATCCGCAGGACCGCCAGGTGGTGGATGATGAAGTGAACTATCTGCTGTCGTCACTGAATCACCTGTTTGACGATATCACCCTGACCCGGGAACACATTGTCGCGGTCACCAGCGGCATCCGCCCGTTGCAGGCGGGCAACGGCAGCGCGACGCAGGCCGCCCGCGATCATGCTCTGTTTGAAGACCGCGCGGGCAGTACGCCGGTTATCTCGCTGGTCGGGGGAAAATGGACCACCTTCCGCTCGTTTGCCGAAATGGCGGCCAACAGCGTGCTCAACCTGCTGGGGCGACAGCGAACGGCCAGTACCGCCGATCGCGCCTACCCGGGAGCGGGCACTCTGGATGTGGTGCAGCTGGCGCAGGATAGCGGACTGACCACCCAGCGAACGAAAGAGCTTTATAGCCGCTACGGTACCGTGGCCCGCGAAGTCGCGGCGTTTTGTGGCCAGCAGGAGGATGCGCCGGTTACCGATGCGCCGGGCTACTCGCGCCGCGAAATCATCTGGCTGACCCGCAACCGTATGACCCTTAATCTGGAGGATATGATCCTGCGCCGGACAAATATCGTCATGACCGGACGCCTTTCAACCTGCACGCTCGACAACATCGCTGACATTATGGCCGACACGCTGGGCCATGATGATTTATGGGCGCAAACGCAGTCACAGGGCTGCGCCGCCGATCCCCGCATTCTCTGGAATGGAAAATAATAATTATGTCTGCATCCTACTTACCTCTCGTTCTCGCCATCGATGCCGGTGGCACCGCCGTCAAAGTCGCGCTGTTTGACAGTACGGGGCGTCTGGTCAGCCACCGCAACGCCGAAGTGACCACCGAACACTATCCGGATGGCCGGGTAGAACGCGACGGTGATGCCTTCTGGCAGGCCACGCTCACCGCCATCCGCGACGTGCTGGAAGGCGATACCGCCGGACGGGTGGTTGCCGTTGGCTGTACCGGTTTCGGCAACGGCATCTTCCTCGTTGACCAGCATGGACAGCCCACCCGTCCCGGCATTGTCTCGGTGGATCATCGCGCCCAGCCGATTGCCGATCGCACCATTGCCGCCGGGCAGGACCGTGCGTTAAGTGATGAAAACGGCCACCGTCCATGGGGCGGCCAGACGCTGATCCAGCTGGCCGGGCTGGCGGAGAATGAGCCTGCGGTGATGGCGAAAACCCGCTGGGGCCTGGCCTGCAAGGATTTCATTCGTTTCTGCCTGACACAGGAGGCGCTGACCGATCCGTCCGATGCCAGCGGCGGCGGACTGATGAATCTCGACAGGCAGGACTATTCCGTGGAGGCATTCGAACTGCTGGGCCATCGACCGCTGACGGAGAAGCTGCCGCCGGTGGTCAACAGCTCCGCCATCGGCGGGCGGATCACCGCCGGGATTGCCCAGCTGACCGGGCTGCGCGAGGGCATTCCGGTCGCCGGTAGCATGATGGATGTGGCCTCCTGCGCACTGGGCGCGGGCGTTACTTCGCCGGATCGTATGGTGTTTATTGCCGGTACCTGGGCGATTAACGCCATCGAAGTGCCGCGCCCGATAAGCGAGAACTATCCGCTGCTGAATATGCTCTACCGCGACGGTGCAGCCAGACTGGTCGCCGAAGGCAGCCCGTCATCGGCCGCCAATTTAGGCTGGTATCTCAAACACGCGCTGGGCAACCGGATCGACGTAGACGAAGCGATGAACATCGCGGCAGGCTGCCCGGTTGACAGCCAGCGCTGCTTCTTTATGCCGTATATCCACGGCCCCGATCCGTACCAGGGCAGCTTTATGCGCCTGCGCGCCACGGACAACGAGGCTTCGATGATTCGCGCCATCTGCGAAGGTGTGGCGTTTGAGCACCGCCGCCACGCCGAAGCGCTGCTGGTTCACACCGACGGTACCTGGCCGGAGGCTATCCGTCTGACCGGCGGGGCGGCGCGTTCACCGCTGTGGGCGCAGATCTTCGCCGATACCTGTAACCGTCCGGTTGAGGTGGTGGATACGCCGGAGGTCGGCGCGCTGGGCGCGGCGATCTGTGCCGCCGTGGCGGGCGGGATTTATACCTCGCTGGAGCAGGCTACTGCCGCCATGAGCCGCATTCTGCGCCGCCATGAACCCGTTGCCGAAAATGTGGCGGTACTGCAGGCCCGCTACCGGGAATTCACGCGCCTCGACCAGGGAATCAAAGCGCTGCTTGACGTTCAACCTTCCGATTACTGATAAGGGTAAAAAATGAGTTCGTTACTACCGTTTCAAACCACGCGATTTGCTGAAAAAATCGATCGTATCCGTCGCGGTGAATATCGTTCGGGTGATTTTATGCTGGCCGATGCCAAAGACGGCGATCTGGCCGCAGGTGTAACCGCAATGGGCTATCGCCGCGACGGCAGCGGTGCCGCTGCGGGTTTGCGCACCCGGCCTGAATTCCATCAGCAGATCCGCGATCTGATCCAGCAGGATACGCTGGATATCATGCTGACCTCTACCGCCACCATGGAGCAGTTGAAGGAAGAGGGTGCTTTCGAGGGCAGCCGGATGCTGGCGGCGTTTCGCGGCAATGAAGCCACCGATGCCTGGGTCGGGCTGCGCGGCGGCCGCTACCGCGAGTTTGCCCCGCTGCCGTATCGCGGCGCGGCGCTGGAGTTTGCCAGCGCGCCGATTTGCCTTTACTCGCTGACCTGGATCAATGATGCACGACACGATGTCGCCTCGCTGGAAGCATACGCACGCTTCCGCGCTGACGCCCGCTCGCACGGGATTATGCATTTCCTGGAGGTGTTTAACCCGAACGTGGATACCGGACTCAGCGCCCGGGATACTCCGGCGTTTATTAACGACTGCATTATCCGCACGCTGGCCTCGCTGACCCGTGCAGAGCGCCCGGAGTTTCTTAAAGTGGCCTATAACGGGCCGCAGGCGCTGGAAGAGCTGGTCAGCCACGATCCGTCGGTGGTGGTGGGCGTACTCGGCGGTGGGCAGGGTACACATCGCGATACCTTCGAACTGCTGGCGCAGGCAGAACGGCACGGCGGCAGGCTGGCGCTGTTTGGCCGCAAGATCAACGGCGCGGAGCATCAGCCGACCATGGTGAACTGGATGCGCCGGGTGGTGGATCGCGAAGCCACCTCGCTGGAAGCCGTGCGCGGCTATCATGCGGATTTACAACGATTAGGCCTGCGTGCCGATCGTCATCTTGAAACCGATAGCGAGATAACGGAAGATGTGCTCCGGTCAGATTTAACCTAACCAGGAGCAAGGATATCAAGACGCAGCCCAAGAGTACGTCGCCGTCAGACAGGATCATTGCCGAAGCGGCATGGCTCTATTACGTGAAAAACCTGACGCAAAGCGAAATCGCCACCCGCATGAAGCTGTCCCGCCTGACGGTGATTAACTACCTCAGGCTGGCCAAAACGCGGGAGATTGTCTCGGTAAGGTTAAGCGGTGAGCACTTCCGCACCAACGATCTTGCTGACCGTCTTGCGGAGCGTTTTTCTCTGGACGATGCCTTTGTTATTCCCGCTGACGGTCTGTCGGACGAAAGTCGGTTTAACGAAGTGTGTGAAGCGGCTGCGCATGTCCTGCTTGATTTCCTTGAGCCTGGCGATCAGCTCGGCGTGAGCTGGGGCTCCACGCTGAGCCTGATCTCGGATAAGGTGCCGTACTGGCCGATTGAAAATCTGACGGTACGGCAGCTGATCGGGGCGATGTCCAACCCGCTGCTGCCCACCGCCGAACGCTGCTCGATTGAAATAGCCCACCGGCTGAGCGCGTTGTGCGTCACTCTCAACGCACCCGCCGTGTGCAGCAACAACGAGCTGGCCCGCCTGCTGCGCGAAGAGCCGATTATCGCCGAACAGCTACAGCATCTGACCCGCTGTAATAAAGCCATTTTCACCGTCAGCCCCTGCACCCCGGACGGCCACGTCACCCAGTTTAAAATCGTTACCGAAAAAGAAGTTGAACGCTACGTTGCCCACGGCGCGGCGGGGATTATTGCCGGTCGCTTTATTGACAGTGAAGGGCAGCCGCTGCTCGGCGAGGTGGACGATCGCGTGATCGGCATTGAGCTGGATACCCTGCGCCAGATGAACGGCCTGCTGGTGGCCTCGGGGCTGGATAAGCTCACCGCCATCGTTGCCGCGCTGAAGGGCGGCTTTGCCAACACGCTGGTGATTGATACGCTGCTGGCCGAAGCCATCCTGGCACAGGAGTGAAGCCGTGACGCCACTGCAGGATTTGGATTTAAAGCAGCTGGAAGCCTTCGCCGCGGTGATTTCCGCCGGAAGCGTGACGGCGGCGGCGAAAGCGCTGGATCGCTCACAGCCCGCTGTTTCACGGCTGATTCAGGATCTTGAGCAGTCGCTGGGCTATCCGTTGTTTATCCGCAACGGGCCGCGCATCCACCCCACCTCGGAAGCGCTACAGCTGCATCAGTACGTGCAAAAAGCGCTGCTGTCGCTACAGCAGATCCGCCTGCGGGCGCAGGAAATTGGCAGCCAGCAGCATCGCCCGCTGCATATCGCCGCCACGCCCGCGCTGGCGGCGGGGCTGCTGCCGCTGGCGCTGGCCTCGCTGAGCCTGCAGAACAAAGTGCAGATTATCAGTGAATCCGCCGAGCACACGGCGCACGCGGTAATCTCCGGTGAAGCAGACATTGCGCTGTGCAGCCTGCCGCTTGAGCATCACGCGGTGGAACTGCACTGGATCGGCCAGTCGCGCTGCGCGGTGGCGCTGCCGCAGGACGACCCGCTGGCGGCGCAGGAGCAGATCACGCTCGGCGATCTGGCCGGGCGGCGTCTGATTGCGCCATGGAACCCGCTGCGCCTGCGCGGCCGCTTTGAAAAAGCGCTTAAAAAGCTGAAAACGCCGCTGCACGAAACCATCGAAACTAACTCTTCCGCCAATATCCTTTCCTGCGTGCGCGCCGGGCTGGGCGTAGCCATTCTGGAGCCGGTTACCGCCTGGGGTATGCCGCTGGCGGGCGTGGCGATTCGCCCGCTTGAGGAAGAGATCCCCTATTTCTTCGGCGTGATCACCCCGCAGGGGCGGCCGCTTTCCAGCGCCGCGCAGTCGCTGGTCAGCGCGCTGGCTACGGCGGCCGCCGCGCTGCTGCCCGGCTTCCAGCAGATGCCTGCCGCTGAACACCCGCGCGTGATGCGGCTGATCAACCAGGACAGCTGATCGCTACACGGCGCATCTCCTTCAGGAATGCGCCGCTGCTCTGACCTTCCCAAACCCGTCTATATATCAATTTCGGCATAAGATATAAGAAATCTGTCGTTCGAAATGTAAGCACTTTCTTGACACAAATCATAGCGCGGAGGATTATCCAGCGATTGCGCATGATTATGTGAATATTTAATTCTTAATGCTTAATCATGCTTTTTTTGAATAATAAAATTGACGCTATCCGGGGTTTTGCAGGCAGGCTGCCTGCCGCTCGGGCAAGATAGCATTCAGGAAAATAACCATGACGCATTCTGCTGCACCAGCAACGGCGATCGGCCTTCAGGCTCTGGAAGAGCGGCTCCGATCCGATCTTGAACTGCTTGAGCTCCCGGCAAAATCCTGGGTGCCGCCGCGCACCCTGCACGGTGAAGCCGTGCGCGACGTGGTGGTGATTGGAGCCGGAATGTGCGGCCTGGCGGCTACGGCGAAACTGCTGTTCACCGGCATCAGCAACGTGGTGGCCTACGATGCCGCTCCGGCCGGAGAGGAAGGCCCGTGGATCACCTTCGCCCGCATGGAAACCCTGCGTTCACCAAAAACGCTGCACGGCCCGGCGCTCGGTCTGCCGCAGCTGACTTTCCGCGCCTGGTTTACAGCCCAGTGGGGCGCAGAGGCCTGGCAGGAACTGGATAAAATCCCGAAAAATCAGTGGATGGATTACCTGGTGTGGTATCGCCAGGTGCTGGATCTGCCGGTGCGTAACAATGTTCGCATTACCGCCATCACCCCAATCGACGACCTGATTGCGCTGGACCTCACCGGTGCCGAAACCGGGCCAATTTATACCCGTCGGCTGGTGTTGGCCACCGGACGCTCTGGTCTGGGCGGGGCCGCTGTTCCTGACTTCCTGCAGGGCGTCGATCGCCGCTTCTGGGCGCACTCCGCTGACGATATCGACTTCGCGGCGCTGAGCGGGAAAAGCGTGGCGGTGATCGGTGCGGGCGCATCCTCAATGGATAACGCCGCCACGGCGCTGGAGGCCGGTGCCGCTGCGGTAGATATGCTGATCCGCCGTGCTGAAATGCCGCGCATCAATAAAATGACCGGCATCGGCAGCCAGGGCGTGGTTCACGGTATGCATCGCCTGGCGGACGACTGGAAGTGGAAGTTCGTTGACTACACCTCCGCTTCGCAGACGCCGCCGCCGCGATCCTCCACGCTGCGCGTTTCCCGTCATCCGCAGGCGCACTTCTACCTGAACTGCGGCATCGAGGCGGTGCGGGAAGAGGGTGAAGGTCTGGCGATTACCACCACGCAGGGCGAGAAGCATTACGACTTTCTGATTGCCGCCACCGGCTTTGCCAACGATTTTAACGGCCGGCCTGAGTTCGCCGCCGTTGCCCCGTTTATCCGCAGCTGGTCTGACGGCCGCTACACGCCGGAAATGGGCACCCCGCGTGCCAGCATGCTGGACGCGCCCGACCTCGGTCCGGATTTCGAGTTCCGCGAGAAAGTACCGGGAACCTGCCCGCAGCTTGCTCATATCTACTGCTTTAACGACGCCGCCATGCTGACGCACGGCAAAGTATCCGGCGATATTCCGGCGGTCAGCGCCGGGGCCGAGCGGCTGGTGCGCGGCATTACCGCGTCGCTGTTTGCCGAAGACGTCGCCAGCCATTACGCCAGTTTACAGGCTTACGACACCCCAGAACTGCAGGGCGACGAGTGGGTGGATGCTTCACCTCTGCTGAAAAAGGAGAATGCGTTGTGATCGACGCCATAGATAAAGCCGCCGGGCTGAAGCCGGACGATGCGCTGTTCCACGCCCGTCGCTTCCGCACCGAATTTGTTGATGGCGCAGAAGCCTGCCGCCGTTCCGTGCTGACGCCCGAACACGATCTGGGTCTGAATGCGGCACTGCGCCTGGCGCTGGCCCGCCGCATCGCCGCGCTGAACGACGATAGCCCGCTGATTGCCGAATACGATGCGCTGCTGGCAGAACAGCAGCCGGATGGATCGCTGCTGGCGCTGGCCGCCGGGGAGTCTGCGCTGCCGGAACCGCTGGCAACGCTGGGCCGCCACAGCGACCTGATTACCCTGACGCCTGACCGCGCCGACGCCGACGCGATCCGGCGGCTTGAGCAGGCCGGGCTGAACAACCCGCAGATTGTCGCGCTGTCTGAACTGATTGCCTTTGTGAATTTCCAGACGCGCGTCGCCGCGGGTCTGCGTCTGATGAGGTCCGAATGATCCCGTCCGTTACCCTGAAACCGCTGAGCTGGCACCCGTGGATCGCCCCGGTTGAACTGGCCGATGCCACCCCGGAACAGCTGGCTGCCATGCAGGTCACGCCGTCAAACAAGAAGGTGTCGGAGTACGTGCGCACTCTGGCGCACGACCCGGAAAGCTACGTGGCCCGCACGCTGCTGTTTAACGCCATTATGTACGTGGAAGGCGGCCTGGACCGCGCCGACCGCGAGCTGGGTGCGCTGGGCGCATCGCTGGTCAACGGCTGCAAATACTGCGCCGTGGTTCACGCCCGCCGCCACGCGCAGCTGCGCAAAGATAACGCGCTGGTCAGCGCCCTGTATTACCACCGCGAAGACCAGCTCGGTCCGCGCGATGCGGCAATTTATCGCTTTGCCCGCCGCCTGTCGGTCACGCCGTCGGAAGCCACGCCGGAAGATGTGGCGGCGCTGCGCGAAGTGGGTATGAACGATCGCGAAATTATCGACCTGATCCACGCCACCGCCATTTTTGGCTGGGCAAACCGCCTGATGCACGTCCTCGGCCATGCCGGGGTGGAAAAATAAACCCGTTCTGCGCCCGGCACAGCCGAGAGGACACTGAATTCCATGCTTGAACTTAACGATATTACGCTCTCTTACGGCAGCACCCCGATCCTGAAAGGCGTCAACCTTTCGGTAAATCGTGGCGATGTGGTGTCGATTATCGGCCCGAGCGGCACCGGTAAAACCACGCTGCTGCGCTGCATTAACTATCTGGCGAAACCGTCCTCCGGCACCATCACCTTCGACGATATCCGCATGGATTATCGCGCGGCGGATAAAGCGGCGATTCAGGCTATCCGCCTGCGTACCGCCATGGTGTTCCAGCAGTTCAACGTCTTTAAAAATATGACGGTGCTGGAAAACGTCATGGACCCTCTGATAGTGGTTCAGCGCAAATCGAAAGAGGAAGCGCGGGAAATCGCCCGTCAGGAACTGGATCGGGTTGGCCTGTCGACCAGGCTCGACAATTACCCGTCTCAGCTTTCCGGCGGGCAGCTACAGCGTACCGGCATCGCCCGCGCGCTGGCGGTTCGCCCGGACGTGATTTTGTTTGATGAACCCACCTCATCGCTGGACCCGGAACTGGTGGGTGAAGTGCTGAAGGTGATTAAAGATGTGACGTCTTCCGGCATTACCTCGCTGCTGGTGACGCACGAAATGCAGTTTGCCAAAAATATCTCGAACCGAATTGTATTTATGGATCAGGGCGTGGTGGCCGCAGAAGGCAGCCCGGCGGAAATCTTTGACAACCCGTCAACGCCACGACTTGCGCAATTCCTTAACGCTGAACGCATCATCTAATAATTAAAAGGAAACGAAGACATGCCTGCATTCAAAACTGTTTTACGCCGCCTGGCCCTGCCGGTTGCCGTCACGCTGGCGATGACCGCCGCCGGAGCCAGCTACGCAGAGTCCGTTCGCACCATTAAAATCGCCACCGCCGCAGAATCCAAGCCGCTCTCCTGGGGTGCGATTGGCGTGGAGCCGCAGGGCTACGAGCCGGACGTGCTGAAGGCGGTGAACGCGAAGCTGCCGCAGTACAAGTTTGTGATGGAAGGCGCGGCGGATATCGCGCAGGAAACCGGGTTGGTCACCGGGAAATACGATATGGCCACCGGCGGCTATTACAAAGCGCCCGCGCGCAGCAAGCAGTTCCTGATCCCGGACAGCCCGATGGGTGCCAGTCTGATGAAAATCTACAGCCGTAAAGACGACAAGATCGACGATATGAAAGGGCTGGTCGGCAAGAAAATCGTACCGGTCACCGCCGGTGGCGGCGTGTACAAGTTCATCACCCAGTGGCAGCAGGAAAACCCGGCCGACAAGATTGATATCAAAGCCTCCAGCGCCGGTATCCCTTACCCGGATCGCCTGAAAGAAGTTCAGAACGGCAAATACGATGCGCTGATCCTGCCTTCCAACCTCGGCGAGCAGACGGTTATCGACAACCAGAAGCTGAACATCGTGGCCAGCGAGCCGGTGGTGATCAACAACACTTACGCGCTGATCCACAAATCGGATGAGAACAAAGTCCTGAGCGATGACATCAGCAAGGCGCTGAAAGAGCTGAAGGATGACGGCACGCTGGATAAGCTGTCGGTGAAATGGTTTGGCGAAGACGTCAGCAAGTACATCAAATAACGCCTCCGCTTTAACCCGAGGTTTTCAGCCGGGCATACCGGCTGAAACTGTATTCAGGAGTATTGCAACGTGGATCTCGCTTCCATGATTCCCGAGCTGCTGTCGGCCCTGCCGCTGACACTCGGGATTATGTTCGTCGCCATCATCGTCGGGTTTATCCTCGCGCTGATCGCCACAACCCTTCGGGTTTACCGTATCCCCGTGGTCGGTCAGCTTGCCGATCTGTACGTATCCTATGCGCGTAGCGTACCGGTGGTGCTGCAACTGTTTGTGGCCTTTTACGGGCTGCCGCTGGTGTCATCGCTGCTGGGACTGGGTGATGTGTTCTCCGCCAATATCGCCGCGATGATTGGCCTGAGCCTGTATCACGGAGGCTATCTGTCGGAGGTACTGCGCCCGGCGTATCTGGCCGTTGAGCGCGGACAGCACGATGCGGCGGACAGTCTCGGTTATTCCTTCCAGCAAAAAATATTCCGCGTCATCGGCCCGCAGGCGGTGCATATCGCGCTGCCCGGCTACGGCAACGCGATCATTTACCTGATCCACAACGTGGCACTGGTGATGTATATCGGGGCCGCCGACATTATGGCAACGGCGCATCTGATTATGGAGCGCGACTATAACCAGTATCAGTTCGGCACCTATCTGGTGCTGGCGGTGATCTACTCGCTGCTGTGCCTGGTGGCCTGGCTTATTGTGCGCTTCTTTGAACGCCGCCATGCAAAGTACAGCTCAAAAACGGCCGCTTCGAAGGTGAAGTTCACGGCAAGCCTCTGACCGGGAGAGTGTGATGTTTGATATTGATGTATTACTGCCGGACTTCTGGAGCATTCTGGATGCCGTGCCCGTTACGCTGGCGATGGCGGTGCTGATTTTTATCACTTCCACGCTGGTCGGGGGCCTGTTCGCGCTGGTGGAATACCGGCGCATCCCGGTGCTGAGTCAGCTGGTGATCGCCTGGAAGGTGGCCTTCAAAGGGATGCCGATGGTGGTGGTGATTTTCCTCGCCTACTACGGCCTGCCGCCCGCGCTGCACTTTGTTGCCTCGGTGCTGAACGTGGAAGTGAACGCCCATTCCCTGCCAAACTGGGTGATTATTATCGTGGCGCTGACCGCCTGCGTGTCGGCGTTTCAGGCCGAAGTGGTGAAGGGCGCACTGAACGCCTTTGACAGCGGCCAGTCCGATGCCGCACATGCGCTGGGCTACAGCAACTGGCAGCTTTTCCGCCGGGTGATGTTCCCGCAGATTATCGTCTCGGCAATCCCCGATCTGGCGAACTCGTTTATGGTGATTATGAAGGCGCTGTCGCTGGCCTTTGCGATTGAGGTGGTGGATATCTTCGCTCAGGCGCAGCTGACCGCCGCGCTGAACTTCTACTATCTGGAAGCCTTCGCCATTGCGGTGCTGTTCTATATGGTGATTGCATGGGTGGTGACCAAGGTCGCCGATAAGATCGAGGCCGCGCTGCGGGTCAGGACGTAACGGGTTAGTCGTTCTGCTTAGAAAACACCGCTGGCGTTGTGCTGGCGGTGTTTTTTTATCTAAATAGTGACATTCACGACCTCAGGCTGGTGCACCTCAGCAGCAGTTGCAGTTGCAACAGTAGCCGTAGCAGAAGTTGCTCAATGAAAAGCCGCCAAAACCGAAAATATAATCAGCAACGCCCCACCGGCAATATTCACGGTTTTTTTAATCTTCACCGGATCGGCTTTGCTGGCGGAGAAAATCAGTAAATAGCTGACAACAATCAGCCATAACACCATCACTACGATATGTACCGACGCCAGAACCAGATAATCGGTTATGTCACCCTGCCGCCCGGCAAACTGCGACACCACGGTCAGATAAAACACGATGGCCTTGGGATTCAGCACGTTCGCCAGCCAGGCATTCTTTAGCGTAATCGCCCCTTCATCGCCGCTGAAGTCCATCGCGCCAGCTCGCAGTCCACTGCGGATCAGCTGCACGCCGAGCCACAGCAGATACAGTGTCCCGGCCACTTTCAGTACGCCGAACATCGCGGGGGAAGCCACCAGAACGGCAGTCACTCCCAGCCCGATCAGCAGCGCGTGGGTATAAATCCCCAGCGCGGTGCCCGCCAGCGTACGAACCAGGCCGCTGCGGCCTCCGGCGAAGGCGCTGTTCATCGCCAGCGTAAAACTGGCTCCGGGAGACAGCGCAACGGGGAGCAGAGCGGGGAGAAAGCCTGCAAGATTAACATCCATCAGAACATCCTGTTATCTCAGGCCACAACCACATTCAGGTGTTTCGGGAACGAGAGCTGCCTGAGTTTACGGTCGGGATCGGTGGTAATCAGCCAGGAAATATCCTTCCACACTGCCACCAGCGCGGTTGCGCGGCTGTTTACCTTGTGGCCATCCGCCAGCACCACCGCCTGATTACTCTGTTTAATCATCTGCCTGGCGATGGCAGCTTCGTTCAGATCCTGGTCCATCACACCGGCTTCCGGGCTGACGGCCCCAGCACCGATAAACGCATAATCGGCGTAGAACGCGCTGATGGACTGCAGGGCAATCGGGCCGATGCACTCCATCTTCGACGAACCGAACTCGCCGCCGATCAGAATCAGCTTGATGGTGGCATTATCATGGAACAGGTTGGCGATCACCGGCGAATTGGTGATCACCGTCAGATTGTTAATTGCGCTAATCTGGCGGGCGAACTCCATGGTGGTGGTGCCAAAGTCGATAAACAGGGAATCTCCCGGCTTCACCAGTTCTGCGGCGCGTGCGGCAATGGATTTTTTCTCTTCCTCTGCCAGCTTTGCCCGTTCCTTGAATTCCAGCTCAAAACCAAACTGGGCGCTGACCGCACCGCCGTGGATCTTCTTGATATAGCGCATTTCTTCAAGCTTGTTGAAGTCGCGACGAATCGTTTCCTGAGAGACGTTGAAGAACTCCGCCAGGTCGTTCACAAATACCTGGCCGCTTTCCCTGAGTTTTTCCAGGATGATGTTCCTGCGTTCCGAACCGTTTGAGTGATCCATGTAAATTTCCGGTCATCCGATCGTAAACCGCAATAGTACGCATTCGCTAAATGTCGGACAAGTACGATACCGTCAACAGAAACCACATCTCAATGTTGTTTTCATGTTGTTTTTGTTTGTTGATTTCCCCACCGGCTCGCCGCGATTATCTGCAAATTCCCCCTCAGAACATTTTTCATCTCTGTGAGCCACCGCGCCTCGTTTCCCGTCAGAACCGCGATACTCAAGGGATTGACGGTATCTTTCGCCATCATATGACCCATTTTTATGGCTCGGCTATATCCCTGAAAACTGCTGCAAAATACCCACATGGACATAAGGAAAAAGTATGAGGCATGTCACGTTTGTACAGTGTAATGTGATATTAATGTTGATTTGATGTGTGGTTATGATGCTAAATGGTGGGAAATCGCTTATTGGCAACATTTAAGTAACACATAAGAACTGAGGGTTATATGCTTAACCAACGCTATGCAGCCATTGACCAGGGAACAACCGGAACGCGCGTTGTCGTGTTCAGCGAGGACGGCAAACACTTTTCGCCCGCCGCGATCGCCCACAAACAGCTCACGCCAAACCCGGGATGGGTTGAACACGATCCAATGGAGATCCTGCGTAACATCCGCAACTGCCTGAATCACTGTGGCGTGGTGGATGCTATCGGGCTGGCCCATCAGGGAGAAAGCATTGTTGCCTGGGACGCACGCAGCGGGCTGCCGCTGTGCAATGCAATTATCTGGCAGGATCAGCGTACCGAAGCCACCATTCGTAAACTGCGCGCCGACGGCGTAGAAGAGACGGTGCGTGCACGCTCCGGGCTGCCGCTGGATACCTATTTCTCCGCCAGCAAAATGGGCTGGGTGATGCAGAACGTGGCCGGCGCGCAGGAGCTACTGCGCCGTGGCGATCTGCGGCTGGGGACGATGGATTCCTTCTTTATGTTCCACCTGTGCGGCGTGCATGCCACGGATTACAACTCCGCCTCCCGCACTTCGCTGTTCAATATCCACACCCTGCAGTGGGATGAGGAGCTGTGCCGCATCTTCGGCGTGCCGATAGAAGCCCTGCCGGAAGTGCGTCACAACATCAGCCACTTTGGCGACGTGCGCTATGAAGGGAACACCACCCCGCTGACCGCCTGCATCGTTGACCAGTTTGCCGGAACCTACGGCCACGGCTGTCTGGAACCAGGCCAGATGAAGATCACCTTTGGCACCGGCGCATTTTTACAATCAATTACCGGCGCAGAAGTGCCTGATGCCGCCGGTTCCGGCCTGCTCCCCACGCTGTGCTGGAAGCTGCCGGGTGAAAACCCACTGTATGGTCTGGACGGCGGCGTCTATAACGCGGCCTCCGCGATCAACTGGGCGGGAAAAATCGGCCTGTACAGCGATCTGGAGGAGTTCTCCGATTTTCCGGACGAACCGGCGATTGCACGCGGCCTGGCGTTTGTTCCGGCGCTTTCCGGGCTGGGCTGCCCGCACTGGGATCGCTCAGCGGCGGGCGTCTGGGCCGGGCTGTCGCTGGAAACCGAACGCAAAGACATGCTGCAGTCCATTCTGGAAGGGATTGCCGTGCGCTCCGCCGAAGTGATTAACGCCATGGACAAGGTGCGCAGCATTGGCGACACCATCTCCGTCGACGGCGGCCTGTCTTCCAACGCCTATTTCAAGCAGTTCCTTGCCACCCTGATTCAGAAACGCATTGTTTCCCCTTCTAACCGCGAGATCACCGCCCAGGGCGTGGCGCTGCTGGCGAGAAGAGGGTTAGGCAATACGCATCCGATGAAAGTCAGAAACCAGCAGTCCATCACTGAACCACAAAGCAGGGACTTCACGCCCTATTTTGAACGGTATCAGGACATCATTAATCGCTCACGCAACCTGCGGAAAGCATAATAATAAGAGGCTATCATGTCAGAGATTGGAAATATCATTATTTACATCATCATGGCTGGCACGCTGCTAGGAGCAATGGCGTCGATCGTTCGCCCGGAAAGCGGACTGGGGAAAGAATTTGTTAACGGTATTCACTCCATCGGCCCGGTATTTCTGGCGCAGGCGGGGATAATGGCTGCCATTCCGATTATTTCCTACGGTATTACGCATACTATCGGCCCGCTGTTCGAGTCGATGGGGTCGGATGTGTCGATTGCCGCACTGTCGATTATTGCCGTGGATATGGGCGGCTACCAGCTGGCGGATGTGATTGCCTCGAACCGCGATCAGTGGATCACCGCGATGCTGATTGGTTACACCTCGGGAGCCAGTATTGTTTATCTGATCCCGGTAGGTTTAATTATGCTGCAAAAGCGCGACCATAAATATCTGGCGCTGGGTGCAATGGCGGGATTAATCAGCATTCCGTTTGGCGTACTGATCTCACTGATGATTATTACCGTAAATAACATCCCGGTACGCGATATTATTTCCACATCGTCACCGGCCAGTCACTATCTGACGATTGATTTTGTTAATGCACTACAGCTTTTATCACCGCTGTTTGCGTTCTGCTTCCTGCTGGCGCTGGGATTAAAATACCGCACTGAATGGATGGTTCGCGGCTTCCTGATGTTCGGCAAAATCATGGACGCCTTTATTAAACTGGTGCTGGCGGCCTGTATTATTCAGCATTTCACCGGCGTATTCACTAAAGTCTTCGGCGGCTGGGTATTCGACCCGCTGTTCGCCGATGAAAAGGAGCTGTATCGAGCCATTGAGATCGCCGGATATATCGGCATTATGCTGGCCGGAACCTTCCCGATTTGCTATCTGTTCCAGAAATACTGTCACCGCCCGATGCAATTTATTGGTCGCCAGCTGAAGCTGACCGAAGCCGGTGCACTGGGGATTGTGATGGTGCTGGCGAACATTATCGCGGTGTATCATCTCTTTAAAGACATGCGCGCCCGTGACAAAGTGCTTTGCGTGGCCTTCGGGATCTGTGCTCAGGCAACGTTAGGTGACCATCTGGCCTTCACGGCTAACTTCCAGCCGACTCTGGTACTGCCGATTATGGTGGGTAAATTTATGGCAGGGGCGATTGCGGTGGCGATTGCGATATTTATTTCCGTACCAGAAGCGCAGCGAATGGAAAAGCGCGATGAATTAAATGAGAGTGAATCATCCGAAACTAAAATGGCCGCACAGTTAAGCCAGTAATGCGATAAACACGATTGTATTCATGAAGTTTACATACTGCCTGTGATGAAAAATGATTAATAGCATCAGCTTTTTATCATCCGTGCCATGAGTTGAAGTACTCTTTTAATTAATAAAGTTTGTGCAGAAAGGTTGAATAATAATCTTTATTCTTTCAGGTGTTATTTAGCAGGCGGCACTCATCTGGTTGCTACCAGAAAAGGCACTACCGAATTATTGCAGATGGCCGATATTTTAAATCAGGGTTAACCGTATTGCTGTCGTAAGCAATCATGTTTTCCATCTGAATAACTTTTATATTTTTTATCAGACTCTTATATTACTGAGGTTTATATGCGTAAAATTTTCCTTGCCTGCCCGTACAGCCACGCAGACGAGAAGGTCGTTCACGAACGTTTTCTGGCGTGTAATAAAGTTGCGGCAAAAATTGCCGAGTCGGGAAATGTTATTTTCAGCCAGGTCACTATGTCTCATCCGATTAATCTGGTGCTGGAGAAAACGGAGAAAGCGAATATCGGCAAGATGTGGGCGCCGATCGATGCTGTGTTTCTTGATGCCATGAGCGAGTTGATTATTCTGGACCTTGAAGGCTGGGATAAGAGCGCGGGGATTCAGCGTGAGATCGAATTTTATAAAGGAAGAGATCAGCGGGTGAGTTTGTGGTCTGAGGTGGCGGGGGAGTTTAATTAATCTGGTTGGCATAGTGCTGACTCGGGCGGGTGGCGGAGCCTGCGGGCGGTCCTCGCGCCGCTTCGCGGTTCCTTCATTTCTCTCGTCAGCCTCACGGACCGGCACAGACGCGCGTCCTGCGCGGCTGTGCCTTTCGCCTGCGTCCTTGCAGGCGAATCCTGGCTTTCGTCACTCCGTTCAGCGCTGCGGATTACCCACAGTCTCCGCCACCCGCCCGCGTTTTGATATTTGTGTTATCTGAGAAAACCAGGAGGCAAAGACCGATCTGTTTTGTGTCCGAATTTAGCATCTTCTCTACGTTCAGCGCTGCGGATTGCCCACAGTCTCCGCCACCCGCCCGAGTTTTGATAGCTATATCGCTTGAATTTTTCCAGGGGGGAACGTCGTGTTGGGCTGATGAACTGAATCGGGATTCCTGACCAGGCTCAGCGCTGCGGATTATTTTCAGGCAAACTGACGCATTCGGTCATTTAAGCCATTGTAGCGTCGGGATAAAAGTCGAGGTGAGGACTAGCAGCAGAACACAATTACGGAATCCCCTTTCAAGGTAGCCACAGCGCGTCGGGCAGTTCTGGCAAGTATGGCTCAGCGACTAAACGTATGTGGCAAAAGTAGTCGCATTCACAGGAAAATCCGCAGCTTTGCGGCTGTTCATTGAAAGAAGCTTATGGCCAGGAGTTCAATACAGCACGCTTCACTTCGAACTTCACTGCTTTTTTAACAGCGGACTGGATCGATGCAGGTGGCCAGCCTTTGCGGCTGCCGGGTAATTCGCAGCGCTGAGGTGAAGGCAGCAGGCCAGGAGACGCCAACAGGGATGTGGGCGTCAGGTGAAGCTGGTGCAGGGAGGCACCATCTTCACCGGTCCGGCAGGCCGGATGCCGTAACCGAGGGAACCGCGCAAGCGGCGCGAGGACCACACGGCAGCCGCAAAGGCTGGCCGCCGTTACCACCCATCCAGCAACAAAAAAGCCGCGATCTAATAGACTCGCGGCTTCCTAAACGTTTACTTTGGCTTGAGTCGATAACGACTGCAAACAACCGGCATCTGCTAATAATCAGCGAACAGAGACCGTCAACACACTCTCCGGCGTCAGCCCCGCCACATCAATATTCTTCAGCAGAACGCGCCGCTCCGGCATACAGCGATGACGTTTACGATAAAGCTCTTTCTCACCATCGCGAATCACAATCTCTCCGCTGTAAGCCGCATTCACACGCACATTCAGCGTCACCGCACCACGGCCGTCCTCACCACAGCGAATCACATTCGGCGCAGAAATACGGAACACCTCGGCCAGTGAAACCGGCACGCTGAAACCTCCTGCATCCTTACTCTTCAGGGAATCCGCGACCGCATGCCCGACCTGCTGGCCTTCCTGATAACACTGATCGCCCATGTCCGCCGGATGGGTCATATTACCAACCGCGTAATAGCAGGGATCGGAACAGCGCCCGGACTGGTCGAACAGCGGCCGACCGCTGCTCGGTTCAAAGGCCAGATGGCTTTTACGGATCAGCGTGTACTCGCCGGTGAAACGCCCGGTGAAGATAATACTGTCGCACTCCACTAACTGCGTCCGGCCTTTCGCATCGGTGAACTCCACACTTTCCACCCGCTCAGCGCCGTTAATTTTCGTGATATGCGCCCCCAGATGCAGCGGCACCCCCATCAGTTTTGCGTACAGCGCGCTGGGGCGAAACGCCACCGTACGGCAATTCTCATCAATCAGCGCCAGCGCTTTGATTCCGGCGTTGCGCAATGTCCAGATAGTCGAGAAGCTCACCAGTTCGGAACCCACGATCACCGGACGGTTACAGGGTTTCAGCTTCTTCAGATAGATAAACTGTTGCAGCGCACCGGCTGTGAGTACGCCCTGTGGCCGAAGGCCGCTGACAAGGCGAGCGTGGCGGGGCGTTTCGCGCACGCCGGTGGCGATAATCACCCGCTTCGCCTTCAGCGTTTCAAAACCGCGATCGGACGACACGTCAACTTCACCGCCGGGCTTAATATTCACCACGGTGGTGCTGGTGCGGATTTCATATTTTCCGGCAACACGTTTGAGAATGCGCGCCGCCCAGTTATGGCCGTTCATCGGTCGGAAATAGGTCTGTAAACCAAAAGTAGGGTGGCGGCAGTGGCGGGGAACGCCACCGGCTTCTGCTTCGCGTTCAATTAACAGAACGTTGCGAATGCCGTCCTCAAGCAGAGAGCGGGCTGCGGCAAGCCCGGATGGGCCCGCACCGATAATAATGACTTCATACTGATTGCTCATTCGACTTTCCCGACGACCAGTGTGTTTTCAAAACGATGACCGATGATTTCAGCAACGTTATTACTGCAAAAGAAGCCGTTGCAGCGCCCCATCATTACCCGGGTGCGGCGTCGTAACGCGCCAATGCATTCCGGCGGGATGGCGGAGTCAAACGTCGCTTCCAGCTCGCGGCGTGTGACCAGCTCGCAGTGGCAGACAATGCCGCCGTTACCCGGGCAGGCGTAATCCCGCGTTTCATACTCTGAGAGCATCGGCATACGTGGCCATTGCAGCTCGGGGGGCGGGTTCAGGGTAAATAACGCCGGGAAGTGCTGCTGATAAAGCGATTCCACGTGGCTGGCGATCCCCAACGCGGCGGTTAACCCGGTGGAACGAATTCCCCCGACGGTGATCCAGCTGTCCTGCGGGTAATGAAAAATGCGGTACTCTTTTTTCTCGGTGGCAGGGCGCAGACCGGCGTAGGTCGCTGTGACCGGATAGTCTGTCAGCGTCGGTAACATCAGGCTGCCTTTCTCAATCAGCCCCTGCATGACCGTTTCATCCACGTCCGCACGATTACGGTCCTGCTGTTCCTCCGCAGTGGGGCCGAGGATCATGTTGCCAAAAATGGTTTTACACAGCAGTACGCCTTTGGTGGTCGGTGTAGGAACCGGAAGAATAATGGCGTTAATCTGTGATGCCGAAGCCTTGTCATACACAAGGAACTGCCCCTTGCGCGGGTGGATTTCAAATTCCGGGGTGCGCCACATGCCGTCAATCAGATCGCCGTGATTCCCGGCGCAGTTGATCACCAGCCGGGTCTGTACACGGCCTCTGCTGGTCGTCAGCTCCCAGCCGTCATCGGTGGATTTCACACGCTGTACTTCACAGTTGAAAGCATATTGACCGCCGTGCATCACCGCCTGAGTCATATAGGCCAACGGCGAGCTCCACGGATCGATGACGTATTCTCCCGGAACGTAAACGCCGCCGAGTGCGCCTTTCGCCAGGTGCGGCTCGCGGCGATAGACTTCCTCAGAAGAAATCTGTTCGACGTCGAACACGCCATTGTTATGGGCCTGCTGCACAATTCCCGGCAGGGCCTCCAGCTGCTCCTGGTTCCAGGCAACGACGATGGCCGTCGTTTTCAGCAGCGGCAAATTCATCTGCTGATGAATGGCCATATATTCTTCGTAACCAGCCTGCATACATTGCAGTTCCAGGCTCCCGGTAGGGGCGTCAAAGCCCGTGTGGAGGATGGCGCTATTCGCCTTACTGGCACCGGAAAGAATATCTCCCCCTTTTTCCAGCAGCATCGTGCGTGCGCCCATCAGCGTGAAGCGCCGGAATACCGCACATCCGACAACGCCACCGCCGATCACCACCACATCAACATTTTCATTCAACTGTGTCATAAACATCATCCCGGCTTCAGGTTCTGTCATTATCTAAACATAAAAACCACACAACCACAACAACAAAACAGCGTATTAGCCACACTAAAACCACATCAAACTTTTCCAGAAAGTTGCCCGTTAACGCCGGAAATCCACAGGTAACTGGCTGTTATAAAGATAAAATACATCAATCTTCGACGAAAACAGGCGGCCTTAATACGCCTCATTCGCCTTCCTGGCATCAGAAACCAACATGTGGTTTTAGTGTGAGTTTAATTATGCTGGGGGGATGAGCGGCTCTGCGGGCTCGCGCCGCCTTAACCTTTTAGTGAATTAATATTTTCGCTTGATATATAAAGCGGAAGAAAAATTCCATACAATTTACCGGTATCACGACTCATCCTGGCAGAGAACGAGCGAAAGCCAGCATCGCCGCACCAGCAAAGCAGACATAATTTTTCAACGACTTAAGGACTTAACATGTCGTCACGGCAGGGCCACGCAGATATCTTTTTGGTATGCACCACTATGATTGCCGCATTTGGCTGGATCTGTTCCAGAGAGGCAGTGTCCGGTATGCCCACCATGGCATTTCTTGGTTTGCGTTTCCTGCTGGCCGGCCTGCTACTGCTCTGCTTTTGCAAACGCAGCGAATTAAGACAGGCTCTGCATCATCGCCGGTCGGTCCTGATCAGCGGCCTGCTGCTGGCCTGCTGTATGCTGCTGTGGATATACGGCGTCGCCACCACCCGATCGCTGGGGGAGGGAGCGTTTATTATGAGCCTGTCGATGCTGTTTGTTCCGATTGTCGCGTGGGTGATTTTACAGGCTCGTCCGTCGGCGTCATTCTGGGTTTCCCTGCCCGTGGGTATGGTGGGGCTGGGCCTGCTGACCCTGAAAAAGAACATTGTGTTTGAGCCAAGCCAGTTCTTTTTCCTCGGCTCGGCCATCCTGCAGGCGATCTACTTTTGCTATAACACCAAATACGCCAGCTTTGTTTCCGTACGTCCGCTGGCGTCATTCCAGCTGATCTGTACCGGCGTTATTGCTTCCGTACTCTCCCTACTGCTGGAAACCTGGCCGCCGCAGGTTGCGCTGTCCACATGGGGATGGCTGGCCGCCAGCGTACTTATCGCCACCAGCCTGCGCTTCTGGCTACAGCTGAAAGGGCAGAGTATGACCAGCGCCGCCAACGCCGCGCTGATTATGCTGCTGGAACCGCTGCTGACCGTGGTCGCCGCCGCGCTGTGGTTTACCGAGATGATGAGCCTGCAGCAGATGCTGGGCTGTGCGCTGATCCTGCTGTCGCTTTTATACTATCGGGTGAGGGCGGGAAAGCAGGTAAGCAGGTAATCCCTTGACTTTGAAAGCTATCACTAATGTTGCTGAGCGGACTGGCGGCTGCCTCACCAGGATAATCCGCAGCGCAGAACGAATGAGGAAGCCAGGATTCGCCCTCAGGGAAGAGGGCGAACAAGTGAATCAGAGCGCCTTCTCAATAAACAACGGCACCTTGCTCAGCGCAGAAACCTTCTGCAAATAGGCCAAACAGGCCGGGCTGAACGGGAAATCTTTTACGATGCTCAGGCTGTTTAGCACGGGGAAAAGAATAAACTCGGTGGTGGATACCTTACTGAAGTTTTGCAGATAAGGTTCAATCTCGGTCAGCTTTTCCACTGCCTCAGCAATAAACGCCTCGCTCTGCGCCTGCAACTGTTCCAGATTCCCGAACGCGGCGATTTCGCGCTGAGTATAGGCCGCGCGGGCTTCCGGCGTTGCCAGCTCGGCAAAATCAGCGCGGGTGAAGCGGGGAATAGCCAGTTTATAAATCGCCCCGGACGCCTGCTTGCTCCACTCAACGATCGCCTGATCTGCAGGCTCCGCCGCCACGCGATCGCCCTGCAGGCCATCAACGTAGTGAACGATATCCATGCTCTCCGGCATATAGGTTCCGTCATCTTTCTCAAGGATCGGCACCACTTTTTTACCCACCATCCGGGTTGGCGTTTCCACATCGCCTTCCATAATCACCGAAAGCTCAACGGGCTGATTCTTAAAACCAAAAATCATGCGCGCGCGGTTACAGAAAGGGCAGTGCTGATAGATATGTAGCTTCATCGTGTTTCCCATGTTTGATTCAGAAAAATGTCTGCGGTCCGGTAATTCAGCATCACCGCCGCACTGAGCTAAGTTATACGAGGTTCGGGTGGGTAATCACAACAGACTATCGCAAAAAACGCTGATTTTGAGATAGTTGAGAGATATCAGTCTGTCTCTACTTTTTTGAGTCTGTTCCTGGCTGCCACATGGCACGCACGATTTGAGTTCACGGGTATCGATAACGTTAGCAACTGAACTCTCATTAACTGCTACTGCGTACGTCGGGTCGCCAGTGCCGCCGACCACAGCGCATTTTTGCAACGGGGGCAGGGCGGGCTTTCACCTCCGACAATATACAAGCTCAGCCCGCAGCGGATGCAGGCATATAACCCCGAATCTGGCACCCGGGTAAACGCGGATCGATGTTCCGGCGGCAACACACTGAGGCCGGGTCGCACGTCCCGATCGTCGAAATAATACAGGCTCGGCTTCTCGTCCAGTTCAATCAGCGTCAGCCGCACCTGTCCCTGGTGCTCAACCCCGCTCTGGCGCAGCTCCATAAGGAAATCATCTTCGGAGATATTCAGCCCGTCCTGTGTCGGAGTAGGGGAAGTGACATAAGCATAGTTGCGGACTCTGCATTCCCGCAGAAAGTGACGATCAACCTAATATTTTACGAAGTCGGTCCAATGCTACAGCGTGTTTGTCTGCAGACATCTTGCCAAGATTTTGTAGCTTCCAACGAACGGCGGGAAGCTGGTCTACGCCTTGCAGCCCCAACAGCGACCAGTCTGGCAACCTGTTTTTGAATGACAGCAAAAACTGACGTTCAGAATCGGTGAGTGAGGAATTAACCAGGGAGATTAATGCTGACCTGCAGCTTTCCAACTCGCCAAGAGGGACGTCTATCTCCGCCATATGACGAAATTCACCTTCATATATGGCAGCAATATCCTTTAACTGGGGTTGCAGTAGCTCTGAGATCGGGCGAGGATGGCTGATGATATACACCAGCAGAGCCTTACGTAGCTCATCGGAAAGACCTTCATTTTCGAGTAACCACTTAACGTCAAAAAGATCCCTGGGATGTTGGCGATCGAGCGCAGCACAAATTTTACCGGCAAATAAATCAGCAAATGCCACAACCTGCATTTCTGCAAATCCAAACTCATCTTCAACAGCTTCACTTACCACCATGATCTGACTTTCATAAACCGTTCCGCGTAACACAGGTGAAAGTTCAATCTTAACGATCACCCCCTCGCGGTCGATAGTCAGTCGCAGTGCGTCATTTTTATCTTCATATGACTTCGACACCCGACAATCAGGGAGAATCTGCGCAGTTTCATTTGCGATTTCATCCAGTGCCGATTTGATCGCCATTAGCGAGCCATCCCTTTCCATCACGGGTAAAAAGACCAAATCTATATCAACAGATAAACGCGGCAGGTCCCGCACAAACAGATTGATTGCCGTGCCGCCTTTTAAGGAGAAACAATCGTGCCTTGAAATCACAGGTATCAGTTTTAGCAGCAGTTGTACCTGCCGGTAATAAATATTCTCTCTGTCCATTTAAAACGACATCTCCCTGGGTACGGTAATATTCCATGCTTTGTTTAAACGTCCACCCGATACAAGTTCACGCTTGCCGCTGCCAAAGTCATAGTTCTCCGGCTTCAGATGTTTAAGCCAGGGATGATTATGCCGCCCGGCCAGCCACATGAATAACCGTTTAGACTTAATACTCGTGCTGGCCTGCAAAATAACGTCAAGACGTCGGGGAGAAAGGTTAGACAATCCTTCCATTAGCCGGTCAGCGTGTTCGAAGCTGATGAATTTTGGGACATCGGAAAGTAGCTCAACAATGGCTTTTTCGGGCACTGAATAGATAACGGGTGGAAGTGTTTCTCGCCAGATATCCTGACGAAAAAATTTTGCTTCATTAGTCTTAAGCGGCTGCCATAGCTGCCGTGTCCCATGCCATTTAAAGCGGGTATTCCCGTCAAGTTTTCCCAACCATGCCGGTGGTGGAGCATCCGAATAGAGATGCACCAGGCTGAGTTTTCCCCTTTCCTGGTAATGGGCAAGTCCTTCAAGGTTTAGCGCAGACAGCCCTCCAACTCCGATTGAAGCATCAGACATACGCTGGAGAGAGGCAATAATGCCTTTCCAGGTTAACGTGGATTCATATCGTGCGTAAACGCCGGGCACCAGGACTTTCAGCACACGGCCTTTTACCGCATTATCAATAAAATGCAGACTGAGTCCCTGCTGGCGCAACCATGTTTTTGTGGCGATCAGTTCATGGGGGACTAGCGTAGTTAGCCTTTTCCTGCTTTCAAGATCGAGCATAGCGCCTCGGGTTTACAAAAAGTAAAATATACGGCAATTATCGCCGTGTTTAGCGATTTTGTAAAACCAGAAGAGACAGTAAGTTTACTAACACACAATTACACGGCAATTATCGCCGTATATTTATCACCATATAAACCCTAGCGACCCTCACCATCAGGCCGATGGTGAACGTATTCCACGACCGTGCCATCAGGATGAACGGCATTAAACGCTGCACCGGTCGGCACGACCTGAAGAGGAAAAATGATCGTGGCACCGGCAGCAACCAGTTTGTCGTACCAGGGCTGAACGTCGTCTACCAGCAGCGTGCCGGTTGTGGACGTGAACGGGGCCAGCGCATCATCGCTGCCTTCAATCAGCAAAAACGCACCGACCATCGCCAGCCTTAAGCCTGCTTCCGGGAACGGGAATCCGCCATCCGCTCGGGTTGATTGCAGATGCTCGTAAAAGGCCACGCTGCTTTCCAGTTCACCGGGTTTAACAAAAACCCGGATCAGTACGCGCGGCGTTTTAAGTGATGAGGTGTCGTTGCGGTCACGCCAGAGACGATTGAAATCACGTAGTGTCGTCATCGATTATGTCCACCTTAGCCGCTCATCGCCGCCGCATAACCCTGGGCGACGACCCGGCCGTCAGAAGTTTTTATCCAGCGAAATACTGATATTGCGCTGATGGTAGTCGTAAAAATCGATGTTACTGTTTACCCGTTTGTAGGTGAAATTCAACTTTGGCATAAGACCAAACAGGTCGAGATAGCGGTGCCAGACGGCCAGGCTGTAATACTGCTCGTTGTCCCTGCGACGGATGGAAAAGATATCGCTGTCCGCCTCGTACTGACGGCGGGAAAACGCCCCCATCGCGGAGAAAGAGAGTTTCCAGGGTAAATCAACCTGTGTGCCGGTGCGCAGCCCGATGCGGCGGTTATTTTCGCTCTGCGTCAGCGTCTGCTGCTCCAGCAAATCCACGCCGCCAAACAGGGAAACCCGCGAGTTCAGCGCGTGGGAAAGCGAGGTGGAGGAAAGCCGGTTATGGCCGCGCAGGAACGCATAGTCGCTGTTGTCATAGCCGAGTTTCTGATACTCCAGCGCCTGGCTTATCTGCCAGCGGGGCGAGAGCAGATAGCTGTATTCCGCACGAACGCCGGGGCCGGAAGAGTAGCTTTCGGTGCCGTACCAGCGCTGTTCATAGAACGGTAGAACGGCAAACTGCTGACGGAAATCCCGCCACTGATAGCCAGCGTAAACGCGCCCGGTGACGTCATCAAAGCGGTGGTTGTTCCAGTAGCTTTTGCCATACACCGTGCCGAGGAAGCGCAGGCCGTGCTGGTTATACAGCTGCACGTCTTTTTGCAGCGCGCCGCTGAACTGCACGCCCTCGCCGCGCTGCGGCAGGCTGTCTTTATTGCGGATAAACAGGCGATCGCCGATGCGTACGGTGTCGCCCGACGAGGCGTTATTCACGTTGCTGTCGTTAAGATAGCTGAGGCTGAAACTCCCGGTGAGCGGGCTGCCGCGGTGAATACGGTCCAGGTACTGCGCGATAATCTGCTGAACATTCTCCGGCGGATTGCTGCTCAGTACCCGGCGGAACTGATATTCCGCGGCGTCGGTCTGCCGGTTTTCATACATCGCCCGCGCCAGTTCCAGCCGTACCGCAGCAAAATCGGGGTGGGCACTGAGTATCGCGCGATAGTGTTTTATCGCCCGATCGTAATGGCCTTCGCTGCGGGCCAGACCGGCGCGGGCGAAGTGAATCAGTATCTCGTCCGGCTGCGGGGAAGCGGCGTAAACCGGTAAAATCGCGCGCACGATCGGCCACTGGCCTTCACTGACGGCACGGTCCAGCATCGCTTTGGCCAACTCAGGCTGCGCCGCAAGATCGCTATTGTTAATGTGTTGCGTACGGCGGCTGTCGCCGGTGTCGGTCGGCTGTTCAAGCCGGTCTAAATGACTGGCGGCGGGAAGATACTGGGTTTCAGGTGGTGCAGCGAAAAGCATACTGACCGGGCACAATAATCCCAGTACAGCTAAAGCCCGGACTTTCATAGACATTACCATTGCAGGAAAACCGGCCAGGCTGGCTGGCCGGAAAGGGATTATTTTTTCGTCGCACCAAACGAGGTGTTCTTGGTGCTATCGCTGAACTGCGTGATGCCACCCAGCTCTTCGGCTGCCGGGCCGTTGAAGTAGCCGATAAAGGTGCCGTTCTCGCCGCCGGACTGGGCATCACCGCTGAAGCCACCGTTGCTGATCTTGCCCTGCATGGCGACCGCACTGCCGTAATCGTCACCGGCGGCGATGTTGCCGTTAATGGTTTTCGCCGCGAAATCCACGTTGAAGGTCGCGTCGCTGCGGGTGCTTTCGCGCATGCCGCTACCGGCATAGGTCGCCGTGCCCTGAGTCGGTACGTTGGCCGCCAGCGTGGCATCGCCGGTGTAGAAGACGTCATGCGTGCCCTTTTCAAAATGCGTCCAGGTGCCGTAGGTGGTGTAGCTCATCGTGCCGCAGCACCAGGACGTGGCGGAAACCTGAGTGCCGTCGGTGCGGGTCAGCATCTGGGTGAATACGCCAGTCACGACAAGGCCCGGTTGGCGCATGGTGTATTTACTGCCGTCCGGCGTGGTGTAGGTGTAGCCGGAAACAGTCCCGCCGGTGGCGTAGCTGGCTGCCGGTGACGTGGGCAGCGTTGGGGTGGTGCCGCCGTTATTCTCGCCGCCGCTGCCGCTGTCGGTTTCGCCCGGCGAGGTGGTGACCGGAGGTGCGCTGTCGTCGCCACCACCACCGCCGCCTCCACCGCAGGCAGTAAGTGCAATAACGGAAAGTAACAAGGTCGTTTTAAAGTTGAACATTAATGAAAGCCCTTTGATTGTAATAATCCATGTCTTTTTGCGTATTTTTGTATACATAAAGTTACACGGAAAAATTAGGCCTTCCCTATAAATAATCCTTACCTGACAGCATTATGAGAATTATCCGAACTGAAAGTTAACCATCGTTAAATTAATTACCGTCGAGGTGGTAATAACAAAAAATCCCCCATGATTTAAATGATGACTAACCAGAAATAGTCACCTGTTCAGTAACATAAGAACCATCCTGCCAGTGCACGGCAGCATCACGACTTATATTTATCATCAACGAAAGGGTTATTCCCCGGTGCAAAGGCGATGAATGATATTGCATGCCGCCTCAGAGGGTCAGTCAATGAGAAGAGTAATTAGTCTATGGGGTAAAAGCACGCGGCAGAACGCCGCGTGCGGGGGGCTTTAGATATCCGGGAAGGTCAGGTTGTTGCCCGGCGCTTCGCGATTCAGGTGGATAAAGTTCAGGTGACGTTCGTACTGATCGAGAATATCAATAATCACCTGTTCCTTGCTGTAATCCATCAGGTCGTTGCCCTGGCTGCCCTCCAGCAGGAAGGTTTCCAGGCGGAAGTAGCTGGATTTCCCGCTGCGGGCGCGGTAGGTGAAGCCCGGCACCGAGTATTTCTGCGGCCACACCTGATAGACGAAGTCCTGCTCGTCGCCCAGATGCACGCGAAGTTCCAGATGGCCGAGGTCTTCCCCTTCCTGGGCCGGCAGGCTTTCCAGCATCACTTTGCCGCCGCGCAGCTCCAGCTCCTTCGCCACATCCTGCATCGCCGGATAAACCACCGTCTGCATCATCTGCTCGGTATAGCGCGAACCAGGATAGTTCATCAGGCGCGACAGGCGCTTTTTCCAGCTTAACCGATCGTGTGCGCTGGCCAGATACGGGGCGGTATCGCGGTTGGCACTCACCCGGCGGTAATCTTCCACCTTCAGCGATTTATACAGACCGGCCATCACAAAGAAGATCACAAAGCTGAACGGCAGCCCCATAATCACCGTGGCGTTTTGCAGCGCGGAAATGCCGTTGGTCATCAACATACCGAGCGTCAGCAGACCGATGGTGACCGACCAGAAAATACGTATCCAGTTCGGCGCATCACTGTTGATGTCCTTCAGTTTGCAGGTGAAGTTGCCCAGCACCAGCGATCCCGAATCCGCCGAAGTGACGTAGAACAGCATACCGGTAATGGTGGCAACCGAAGCGCTGAATTTAAAGGCCGGATACTGTGCCAGCAGGCTGTAGAAACCGCGCTCGGCATGGCTCATCACTTCCTGCGCGAATCCTGCATCGCCGTGAATGATTTCATACAGTGCGGCATTGCCGAACACGGATAGCCACAGCAGGGTAAAGGTGAAGGGGATAATCAGCGTGCCGAGCACGAATTCACGAATGGTACGGCCGCGTGAGATACGCGCCAGGAACAGTCCGACAAACGGCGACCAGGCCACCCACCACGCCCAGAAAAACAGCGTCCAGCTGTTCATCCACTCAACGGGGCGATCGAAGGCAAAGGTGTTCAGCGTCATACCGGTAAAGCGGTTGATATAGTCCCCGACGTTCAGCACCAGCGCGTTCAGTAAGAATTCAGTGTTACCGAAAAACAGCACGAACAGGATCAGGAACAGCGCCAGCGCCACATTCAGCTCGGATAAAATACGAATGCCTTTATCAACGCCGGAGGTGACAGAAATCGTGGCGATAATCACCGACAGCACGATTAACGTCGTCTGGGCACCCAGCCCTTCCGGGATATCAAACAGCACCTTCAGCCCGTAATTTAGCTGCACCACGCCGATACCCAGCGTGGTAGCGATACCGAAAATGGTGCCGATAACGGCGGCGATATCCACGGTGTGGCCGATGGGGCCGTTAATGCGTTTACCAAAGATGGGATACAGTGCGGAGCGAATGGTCAGTGGCAGGTTGTAACGGTAGCTGAAGTAGCCCAGCGCGATGCCCATCAGGGCGTACATCGACCAGCCGGTCAGGCCATAATGGAACAGCGTCCAGACCATCGCCTGACGGGCCGCTTCGAACGTTTGCCCCTGGCCTTCCGGTGGCTGCATATACTGCGTTACCGGTTCAGCCACCGAGAAGAACATCAGATCGATACCGATGCCTGCGGCGAACAGCATCGCCGCCCAGCTCAGGATACTGAACTCCGGTTTCGACTGCTCGGGCCCGAGTTTGATCGCGCCAAATCGCGAACAGGCCATAAAAATCACAAACACCACATATAACGTAGCGGCCAGCATGTAATACCAGCCAAACGTGGCGGAAACCCAGTTAACGGCGCGCAGTATCCAGCTCGCCATGAGGTCGCTGTAGAGAATCGTCATCAGGGAAAACAACAAAATCAGCCCGGCGGACGTGTAAAACACCACGGGATTGATTTTGTCCTTTTCACTGGCAGGTGGATTATTCATCAATTACCTCTGGTTTTTAAATCAACAAAAAGAATTCACAACAATTACTTGCGGTTCGTAACGAATCGCCTGCAACACATACATACTAGCAACAAAACATTTTATATTGAACGTTCAATCAATAAAAAGTTACACTAGCGTCTCGTTTTACTCGTGGAGTTGAGGTTATGCCAAAGGTAGGGATGCAGCCAATCAGGCGGAGACAGTTAATAGATGCCACGCTGAACACCATCAATGAAGTCGGCATTAACGATGCCACCATTGTGCAGATTGCCAGGCGGGCTGGCGTGTCTACCGGCATCATCAGCCATTACTTCAAAGACAAGAACGGTCTGCTGGAAGCGACCATGCGTGACGTAACCCGTCAGCTGCGCGACGCCGTCGCGGCGCGGCTGGAAAAACTGATCGATGCCGGGGCAGAAGCCCGCTTGTGCGCGATCGTTGAAGGGAATTTCGATAAAACGCAGGTCCACAGCGCCGCCATGAAGGCCTGGCTGGATTTCTGGTCCAGCAGCATGCATCAGCCTTCTTTACACCGCCTGGAGCGGGTCAGCAGCGGCAGACTGTTCAGCATGTTAGTGGTGGAATTTCGCAGGGAACTGCCGCGAGAAGCGGCGCGCATTGCCGGGCACGGACTGGCCTCGCTGATTGATGGCCTCTGGCTACGTGCCGCGCTGAGCGGCAAACCGTTTGATGAAGAGCTGGCGCTGGCGTTGACCCGTCAGTTTATTCGTCAACAGCTTGCACGAACCGAATAACCTGAGAAAGGAGATACCATGTCACGATTCCCGGAGCAGAAACTCTATATTGATGGCGGCTACGTCGCAGCAGAAAGCGGTGAGCGTTTCGACACCATCAACCCCGCGAACGGTGAAGTGCTGGCCCAGGTTCACGCCGCCGGTGCCGCCGACGTCAACCGCGCCGTCGAATCCGCACGCAAAGGCCAGAAGATCTGGGCCGCGATGACCGCCATGGAACGCTCACGCATTTTACGCCGTGCGGTCGACATCCTGCGCGAGCGCAACGACGCGCTGGCAGCATTAGAAACGCTGGATACCGGCAAACCGCTGAGCGAAACCGCCAGCGTTGATATCGTCACCGGTGCGGACGTGCTGGAGTATTACGCCGGACTTGCACCTTCACTGGAAGGTCAGCAGATCCCGCTGCGTGAAACCGCATTCGTTTATACCCGCCGCGAGCCGCTGGGCGTGGTGGCCGGTATCGGCGCGTGGAACTATCCAATCCAGATCGCCCTGTGGAAATCCGCTCCGGCGCTGGCCGCCGGTAATGCGATGATCTTCAAACCGAGCGAAGTCACCCCGCTGACCGCGCTGAAGCTGGCTGAAATCTACACCGAGGCGGGCGTGCCGGACGGCGTGTTTAACGTACTGCCCGGCATCGGTGCGGTCACCGGACAGCTGCTGACCGAGCATCCGGGCATCGACAAAGTTTCCTTTACCGGTGGCGTCGTGAGCGGCAAGAAGGTGATGGCCAACGCCGCAGGCTCAACGCTGAAAGAGGTGACGATGGAGCTGGGCGGTAAATCGCCGCTGATTATCTTCGACGATGCCGATCTGGATCTGGCGGCGGATATCGCCATGATGGCCAACTTCTACAGTTCCGGCCAGGTCTGCACCAACGGCACCCGGGTGTTTATTCCGTCGGCGCTGAAGAGCGCGTTTGAAGCCAAGATCCGCTTCCGCGTTTCCCGCATTCGCGCCGGTGACCTCAACGATCCGCAAACCAACTTCGGCCCGCTGGTCAGCTTCGCCCATCGCGACAATGTGATGCGCTTTATCGACAGCGGCAAGGCCGAAGGCGCACGCGTGCTGTGCGGCGGTGAGCGCTTAACCGGCGAAGGCTTCGACAACGGCGCGTGGGTGGCACCGACCGTATTTACCGACTGCCACGACGAGATGACCATCGTCCGCGAAGAGATCTTCGGCCCGGTGATGTCGATCCTCAGCTATGACGACGAAGAGGAAGTGATTCGCCGCGCCAACAAGACCGAGTTCGGCCTGGCCGCCGGTGTGGTCACCCGCGACCTGAACCGCGCGCACCGCGTGATCCACCAGCTTGAGGCCGGTATCTGCTGGATTAATACCTGGGGCGAATCCGCCGCTGAAATGCCGGTGGGCGGCTACAAGCATTCAGGCATCGGCCGCGAAAACGGCGTGATGACCCTGCAAAACTACACGCAGTTGAAGTCAGTACAGATTGAGATGGCCACCTTCCAGTCGGTGTTTTAATCCCTGCTTAGAGGAGCAACTCATGGAATTTGATTACATTATTATCGGTGCGGGTTCGGCAGGTAACGTGCTGGCCACCCGCCTGACCGAAGACGCCAACATTAACGTGCTGCTGCTGGAAGCGGGAGGTCCGGACTACCGCTTTGATTTCCGCACGCAGATGCCAGCGGCGCTGGCCTTCCCGCTACAGGGAAAACGCTATAACTGGGCGTATGAAACCGACCCTGAGCCGCACATGAACAACCGCCGTATGGAGTGCGGGCGCGGTAAAGGCCTGGGCGGTTCTTCGCTGATTAACGGCATGTGTTACATTCGCGGCAACGCGCTGGATCTTGACGGCTGGGCGCAGCAGCCCGGTCTGGAGAACTGGAGCTACCTTGACTGCCTGCCGTACTATCGCAAGCTGGAAAACCGCGACACCGGCGCCAACGACTGGCATGGTGCAGATGGTCCGGTGAGCATCACCACACCCAAAGCGGGCAACAATCCGCTGTTCGCGGCGATGGTGGAAGCGGGGGTGCAGGCAGGCTATCCGCGCACCGACGATCTGAACGGCTATCAGCAGGAAGGCTTCGGTCCGATGGATCGCTTTGTGACGCCGAAAGGCCGCCGCTCCAGCACCGCACGCGGCTACCTGGACCAGGCCAAACCGCGCCCGAACCTGAAAATCATCACTCACGCGCTGACCAACCGCATTGTGTTCGACGGCAAACGCGCCGTGGGCGTGGAATACCTGGTGGGTGACGGCGATACGCTGCATCGCGCCAGCGCCCGTAAAGAAGTGCTGCTCTCCGCCGGGGCGATTGCCTCGCCGCAGATCCTCCAGCGCTCCGGCGTGGGCCCGGCTGAGCTGTTAAAACAGTTTGATATCCCGCTGGTGCACGACCTGCCCGGCGTGGGTGAGAACTTGCAGGATCACCTGGAAATGTACCTGCAGTACGAGTGCAAAGAGCCGGTTTCGCTTTACCCGGCGCTCAAATGGTGGAATCAGCCGAAAATCGGCGCGGAGTGGCTGTTCAACGGCACCGGTATTGGTGCCAGTAACCAGTTTGAAGCCGGTGGCTTTATCCGCAGCGATGCCGCGTTTGCCTGGCCGAATATTCAGTATCACTTCCTGCCGGTGGCGATTAACTACAACGGCTCCAACGCGGTAGAAGCTCACGGCTTCCAGTGCCACGTCGGTTCAATGCGCTCCAAAAGCCGGGGCCGCGTGCAGCTGAAATCCCGCGATCCGCGCCAGCACCCGAGCATTCTGTTTAATTACATGGCAGATGAAGAGGACTGGGTTGAGTTCCGTGCGGCAATCCGCATCACCCGCGAGATTATCAATCAGCCTGCGCTGGATGCCTTCCGTGGCAAAGAGATCAGCCCCGGTGACGCGTACCAGACGGACGAAGAGCTGGATGAGTTTGTGCGCAATCACGGCGAAACGGCGTATCACCCGTGCGGCACCTGTAAAATGGGCACCGACGAGATGGCGGTGGTCGACGGAGAAGGGCGCGTGCACGGCCTGGACGGCCTGCGCGTAGTGGATGCCTCGATTATGCCGCTGATTATCACCGGCAATCTGAATGCCACCACCATTATGATCGGTGAAAAGATTGCCGACGCCGTTCGCGGCCGCGCGCCGCTGCCGCGCAGCACCGCCGACTACTACGTGGCGGGCGATGCGCCGGTTCGCGGCAAGCCTTTGCGTTAATTCTCTTCCGTTCAGACTCCGGATGGCGTGGAGCAGGGATGCTACGCCACGGGGTTTACTCGCTAATCGACTAACTCAAACTTAAAAACGCTCGATGCGGTTTCTGCCGTTACCCTTCGCGGTGTACAGCGCGGCATCAGCGTTTTTCAATAACAGGTTATAGTCAGGATGGCCGTTATGGATCGCATAGCCGATACTGACGGTGATCTGGATAGTTTCCCCCGGCAGCACTTCAAACGGCGTACTGGTGATCGTTCTTCTTATCCGCTCCAGCGAGGTGCGGGCGTCGAACTCGCCGGCCTCCACCAGGATCAGCAAAAACTCTTCGCCGCCGTAGCGGAACAGATAATCGCTCGAGCGGATATTATCGCCCAGCAGCCCGGCAATATGCATCAGCGCACGGTCGCCAACCGGATGGCCCCATTTATCATTTATTTTCTTAAAGTAGTCGGCGTCAATTATCGCCACGCTGAGCGGCAATTTATTTTCAATTGCCAGACTCACCTCGTGTTTTAATATTGTTGGCAGATAGCGTTTGTTGAGCAGATTCGTCAGCGCATCTTTACCGTCCTTCATATTAGAAGCATCGCTGAATAACATCTCCAGATTCATATGTATCTGCTGGCAGTTGGAATGAATAACGCGTAACAGCTCCTGCGTTTTTTTCACTTCCAGCTCCACGCTGGTATCAATGCCCAGTATTTCCCGGTCGATAACATCGATTAACTGGCGAATTTCACTAACCTTACGATCTTCACCGAAATTCTTAACGCATTTATGCCGGAACCACAGGCCGAACCCGGAACTGGACAGGCTGATTAACGACTCCGTGTTCCTGGCTCCGCTCACCAGATCGTACATGACTGTGTTTTCCCAGCTGGACAGAGCCGCCTGCTGCTTGCCCTGTTCCAGGTCAGAATTGTTCATCAGCACGTGCAGACGATAGGACTCCTCGTTCTGCGTAGCGCGGTGATGCGACATCGCATAAGCATGACTCATGAGTTCTATCGCCATATCAATAGCCATTGATGAGTAATGCTTCACTTCAAAAATGACCGCACGATCGGCGTCATACTCTTTCAGATACTGGTAGATGCCGTATTTAATCTGGCGGGAGCCGCGCTGAACAAACTGGATGGGAATGCCGATTCGTGCATGGACTCCGCCAATGTGGTACTGCTGTTTGGCCAGCGGTTCCAGCTCATCGGTCTTCACGCAAAGTACGGCTTTTAGCCATTTGATCAGCGAGCGACTCAGCTGCACCTGAACCAGTTCATAAGAAAGATGCGAGGCGGTATCAGGGTCTTTCAGCATGCTGTCGTAGAATTTACTGGTCAGCTTTTCCGACTCGCATTCAGCTATCTGAGATAATAACGCCACGGTATCTTCGCGTAGGCTCTTTCTTAAAGGAATCCATTCATTAAGAATGACTGATATGTACTGATCTATCTCATGTTGCATAATTCTACACCAGTGGAAATTCAGACGATTTTAACAACAACTTTATCATGGCTTTAGCATAAAACACTAATGAATATCATTTATTTTGCGGGGTGGGAATTATTGATAATAACGCAGACAGTCTTAATAATTAGCCCTAAGATTCTGGCTTTAAAACAAAATCAGGTATTCATTTAAGACGAAATTTGAATTAACCAAATTTATTTAAAACTCTGACCAGAATCGTTGAATAACGTTTTTATTTCACCCTCATCTGAGTTTTATCATCAACGCCATTCTTTTTCCCGGGAATTTTCATACTGATAGATTGCCGCACTGATGTTACAAATAGTGTTTACATGTTAACAGTTATTAATATAATAAGAATTATCATTATCGCTGGCAGATATGATTTTATCGGCTGGAGGACGCTGACAGCCGCATTTTTCTCCTTATAAGGGAATTTGATTACCATGAAGTACCGTTACCTTTGGGTTTTAAATCCTTGTTTACTGATGATGTGTTCCACCGGGAGCTGGGCAGAGGGAAAGAAAGACGACACGCTGGTGGTGGCCGCCAGCCGCGCTAACCACAGCGTGACCGATATGGCGCAAACCACCTGGGTAATAGAGCAGGGTGAAATCGAGCAGCAGGTGCAGGGCGGGAAAGAGCTGAAAGAAGTGCTGGCGCAGCTGATCCCCGGTATGGATGTCAGCAGCCAGGGGCGCACCAACTACGGCATGAATATGCGCGGCCGCTCGATGATGGTGATGGTGGATGGCGTGCGCCTGAACTCCTCGCGCAGCGACAGCCGCCAGCTGGACTCCATCGATCCGTTTAATATCGAGCGCATCGAAGTGATTTCCGGAGCCACCTCGCTTTATGGCGGCGGCAGCACCGGCGGCCTGATCAACATCGTCACCAAAAAAGGCCAGGCGGGCACCCAGGTCGAGTTTCAGACCGGGCTGAAAAGCGGCTTTAACAGCCATAACGATCGCGACGAGAACATTGCCGCTGCGGTCAGCGGCGGTGATGAAAAAGCCTCTGGCCGGGTATCAGTAGCGTATCAGCGCTACGGCGGCTGGTATGACGGCAAAGGCAACGAAGTGATCATCGATAATACCCAGACCGGCTTGCAGTATTCAGACCGCCTGGATCTGATGGGCACCGGCACGATCAATATCGACGAGACCCAACAGCTGCAGCTGACCACGCAGTATTACAAAAGCCAGTCCGACGGTAAGCACGGCCTGTACCTCGGCGAAAACTTCTCGGCGGTCACCGGCAGCGGCAATGCCTATAACCAGGGCAATCTGGATTCCGACCGGCTGCCGGGCACCGAACGCCACCTGATTAACCTGCAGTACGCCAATACCGATTTCTGGGGCCAGGATCTGGTGGCGCAGATTTACTATCGTGATGAAAGCCTGAGTTTCTATCCGTTCCCGACGCTGTCCGCCGGTAAAGTCACTTCGATTGGTGCCTCGCAGCAGAAGACCGATTTCTACGGCGGCAAGCTGACCATCAACAGTAAGCCGCTGGACGATCTGACCCTGACCTGGGGTGTCGATGCCGAGCATGAATCTTTCAATGCCAACCAGCAGTTCTTTGACCTTGCCCAGGCGGCGGCCAGCGGCGGCATGAAGCTGGACAATGCTTACAACGTCGGGCGCTATCCGGGCTACAGCATTACCAATCTGGCCCCGTTCCTGCAAAGCAGCTACGACATCGCCGCGATTACCCTGAGCGGCGGCGTGCGCTATCAGTACACCGAAAACAAGGTTGAGGATTTCGTCGGCTACGCGCAGCAGCAGGCTATCGCCAGCGGCAAAGCGACCTCCGCCGATGCCGTGCCGGGTGGCAAAACCGATTACAACAATCTGTTATTCAACGCGGGCATCCTCGGCCACCTGACGGAACGCCAGCAGCTGTGGTTTAACTTCTCGCAGGGCTTTGAGCTACCGGACCTGGCAAAGTATTACGGTTCCGGCACCTATCAACTGAACAACGGCCACTACAACCTGCTTAACAGCGTCAACGTGAATAATTCCAAACTCGATGGTATCAAGGTCGATTCTTACGAGCTGGGCTGGCGCTTTATCGGCGATAACCTGCGTACGCAAATCGCCGGTTATTATTCGCTGTCGGATAAAACCATCAGCATCAATAAATCCGATATGACTATTAATATTGATGACGATAAGCGTCGGATTTACGGTGTGGAAGGGCAGGTGGACTACTTCTTTGACGACGGTGAATGGAGTACCGGTGCCAACTTTAACGCCATCAAATCTGAAACCCGCGTTGACGGCCAGTGGAAGAAGCTGACCGTAGACAGCGCCAGCCCGTCGAAAGTCAGCACCTGGATCGGCTGGGCACCGGGAGACTGGACGCTGCGCCTGCAAAGCACCCAGACCTTCTCACTGTCCGATGAGGCCGGTAAGAAAATTGATGGCTACAACACGGTGGATCTGCTGGGAAGCTACGCGCTGCCGGTCGGCAAGCTGAGCTTCAGCGTGGAAAACCTGCTGGACGAGGATTACACCACCGCATGGGGGCAGCGTGCGCCGGGGCTCTACAGCCCGACCTACGGCGCTGCTGGGCTGTATACCTATAAGGGCCGTGGCCGCACCTTTGGCCTGAATTATTCGGTACTTTTCTGATGACATTGCCGCCTGTTAACGCAGGCGGCTTTCTGAATCGGACGAATTGTCATCCGAAGACAATCCATCGGCGGATCGCCCGGCGGTTATTTCACCTTAAACTTTCCCTGCTTCCACTGTTTTACCGTATTGGCTTTTGCTGCCGGGCTTTGAATATAACCAATCCCCCACGAGCCCACGCCATACTGGTAAATCTGGTTTTTATACGCGCCCTCAGCGCTGGCTTCTTTCGCATAGGGTGCCACGGTATCCTGGAATGCCATAATACCTTCATTGGTGCCAAAGTCGGGCCAGTCGGTAATAAACTTTTTAATATCCGCTGCACCTTTCTTGCAGGCTTCAATCAGGTCGTTATAGGGGATTTTTGCCTCTTCTTTGATTAACGATTTGGCATTGTAATCGCAGTTATATTCAATATAGGCACTGACCGCTTTATCGTAATCCGTTTCGGCAAGGACGGGCTGGGACAGCATCGCTGCGGCGATAAAAACACTGTATTTCATCTGGTTACCTCTCCATAAACCTGTCATAACGCACGCTAAGTTGCGTTTCCATGATCCTCAGTCGTGTCACGTCCTGGCTCTGCCTGACGCGTTCAGATTGAGGATGTCCACCGTTCTGCTTATTAAGATATCGGTGTCTGATGATTATCAAATGTAGCGACACATCCTGACATCAGGCTATTTTTAACACAACATGAAAGTTATTCATTGGAAAAATAAACCCAGTGACAAATTTCATTACGCGAAATAAGGCGGTGGATTTTTAAAATCTACTACGAATCATCCCATCACCATATCACCCGCATGATTCCGATTTCATCTTAATAGAATCCTTACACTTGCTTTACAATTTGTCATGTTTTAATCTGCGCGCGCAGTTTAAGGATTAATATAATTACCCACAGGAAATATAATGAAAAAAAGTATTATCTGCATGATGGTGATGGCTGGGATTTCCGGAACGGCTTCCGCTGAGTCTTCACAATATATACCGAATTTATCCTCTGACAGCCTCAGCGTTGCCACCTCCGTGGGCCTGCTGAGCGGCAAATCAACCGAGCTGGTTTATGACGAAACGACCGGCCGTAAACTCAGCCAGCTGGACTGGAAAATCAAAAATGTGGCGATCCTGAAAGCGGATTTCTCCTGGGATGCCTACTCATTCCTGACGCTGAACGCGCGCGGCTGGACATCGCTGGCATCCGGTTCCGGTCATATGGATGATTACGACTGGGACAACAGCAATCAGTCAGGCTGGACCGACCATTCGTCTCACCCGAGCACCGACGTCAACTACGCCAACGAGTATGACCTGAACGTGAAGGGCTGGCTGCTGCGTGGCGAGGACTACAAAGCCGGGATCGTGGCCGGTTATCAGGAAACGCGCTTTAGCTGGACGGCGACCGGTGGGTCTTACAACTACGATAACGGCAGTACCGTGGGTAACTTCCCGAATGATCAGGTCGGCATTGGCTACAGCCAGCGCTTCACCCTGCCGTATATCGGTCTGGTAGGTCAGTACCGCTTCAATGACTTTGAATTCAATACTCAGTTCAAATTCAGTGACTGGGTCCGCGCGCACGATAACGACGAACACTACGTTCGCGAACTGACTTTCCGTGAGAAGACGTCCGGCTCTCGCTATTACGGCGTGTCCGTTGATGCCGGTTACTACGTGACGCCAAACGCCAAAGTTTTCGCTGAATTCAGCTACAGCAAATACGAAGAAGGTAAGGGCGGCACGCAGATTATCGACAACAGCACCGGTGAGTCTGGCTCAATCGGCGGTGATGCGGCCGGTATTGCTAACAAAAACTACACCGTGACCGCGGGTCTGCAGTATCGCTTCTGATCCTGACATCGCGTGAGGGAAGCCGTCAGCGACGGCTTCCCTCATCTCTTACTGCTTCTCCAGCCAGACCTGCGAAAGATTCCCCTCCACGCCGTCGGCGGTCACCGAATGATCGTGAACCTTGCGGTTGTAGATAGTAATAAACTGCGGTGATATCAGATTGATATCGGGCAGTTCCTGTTCAACGATTTTCTGGAAGGCTTTAAACTCCTCAACGCGCTTCTGCGGATCGTTTTCAACCTGAGCGGCTTCCAGCAGACGGTCAACTTCCGGGTTGTGATAATCCGATGCATTAGAGAACGGCACGCCCTTGCGGAAGTTTTTCGACCAGTACACGCGCTGCACGCCCACCGTCGGGTCGTACAGATTGCTGTGCCCGTTTATGGTGAAAGAGAAGTCCCTGTCGGTATAGATGCGGCGCACAAAGCTGGAGAGATCCTGAGCGCGCAGCGTGACTTTAATACCGATTTTCGCCAGCGCCGAGCGGGTGTATTCCGCCGTTTTGCGCAGATCCTCTGAGATTGGATTGTAATCCAGCGTCACGCTAAACCGCGTACCGTCGCTGCCTTTGGCAAAGCCCGCCTGATCCAGCAACGCATTAGCTTTCTTGATATCAAAGTCATAAGGAGACGGAGAAGGGTCGTGATAGGCCTTAATCCCCGGCGCAATCGGTGACGCTGTCACCTGGCCCAGACCAAAGTAGGCCACCTGCAAAATCACATTACGGTTAATGGCATGAGCAACGGCCTGCCGCACCCGCAAATCTTTGAAATGCGGATCGTCGAGGTTGAACTGTAACGAACTGACGTTGTAGGAGTAGCTGTTGCCCTTGGTTTCAAAGCCCAGCTGCGGCAGCGTTTTCAGCCGTGCCACATCATTCAGCGCCACCGGGGTACGATAGCCCAGATCCGCATCGCCGGTTTCAAACGCCACCGAGCGCGCTGCCGCATCGGGAATAAACTTCACCACCAGCTGATCCAGGTACGGGCGATTGTTATCCCAGTAGTGAGGATTCCGCTTATAGAGGATGTAGCTGCCCCGCACCCACTTGTCGAAGACATACGGACCGGTGCCAATCGGTGCGTTGTTGTGCGGATTGGTCAGAGCGTCAGTACCGTCGTAAATGTGTTTGGGCACAATCGGTGACTCGGCGGCGGCAAACGCTTTAATCAGATAGGGGGCGGGTTTCGACAGCACCAGCACCGCCGTCAGCGGGTCGGGCGTTTCCACTTTCGTGACGTTGGCGAAGGTACTGGAGGCACGCGGATGCACCTTTTTCAGCAGCTCAATGGAAAACGCCACATCGGCAGACGTGAAATCCTGCCCGTCGTGCCACTTCACGCCGGGGCGCAGATGGAAGGTGTATCGCGTGCCGTCCGGGCTGACCTCCCAACTTGTTGCCAGCTGGGGTTGAGGATTGAGCTCATAATCATAGCTCAGCAGCCCTTCGGTAACCTTGGCGCTGACGCTGAGTGCAGGCGTGGCGACCGTGGTCAGCGCAATCAGCGCGGGTGGCTCATAGTTCAGCACCAGATTTAACGTACCGCCCTTTTGCGGCTCGGCGGCCTGTGCGCCACCGCCAATCAGGCTGGCACCCAGTGCCAGCGCCAGCAGCGAGCGGCGAAATGTCTCAAGCATGTTTTACTCCGTTTTATTCGTTGATTGAGCCGAATGGCCGTACGATGTCGCAGCGGCCTGGGGGCTGATAAGCTGGTGGGTGAGGTCGCGGGCAACGCTGGCGGCAGGGCGTTCGCGGGGATTGCCCAGCCCGCCGCCGCCGGGCGTTTCCACAATCAGATGACTGCCTGGCGGCACAATCTGCCGACCTTTACCGGACAGCGTCTCGCCGGTGGAGAGCGTCACCCGGCCCGGTGCACCGGCCAGACCGCCCTCGGCACCCTGCGCCGGGAAGTGAATGCGATCCCACGCCGCGCCAAGCTCCATTGGCAGATCCTGGCCGTGTGACAGTTCTATCACCTGGCCCAGACCACCGCGCTGCTGGCCCGCTCCGCCGGAATCCTGACGATATTCTTTGCGCCAGAACACCACCGGGCTGATCGACTCCAGGATCTCCAGCGACACGTTACGTACCCCGCTGGGGAACGACGTGGTGGACAGCCCGTCAAGCCGGGGACGTGCGCCGGTGCCGCCGGTTGAAAAACTGGTGATGGAAAAACGAGGCTGCGTCAGGGTATTAACGGCATCGTATTCCGGCAAAATATGGCCGCCGGAGAGCTGAATATTCCACAGGCAGGATGCCCCCTCGGCCGGGACTTCTCCGGGGCGTGCCTGCCGCAGGCAGTTGAACACCACGTCGGGCAGCATCTGGCCAATAATATGGCGGGAGGTGACCGCCGCCGGATAAGGCGCATTGAGTATCGACCCCTCCGGCGCATCAATTTTAATCACGCCGAGAGAACCGGCATTATTGGGAATATCGGCCCCGATCAGGCATCGAATGCCGAAGGAGGTATAGGCGTCGGTATAGGCCTTGACGACGTTAATCCCTTTAGCAACGAAGCCCGCACTGCCGGCAAAATCAACGTGAATGCCGTCGTGGCCGAGGGTCAGTTTCGCCTGTAGCCGCAGCGGCTGGTCGTAGCCGTCAACCCACAGTTCACTTTCCCAGCTGCCGGCAGGCCAGCTTCTGACCGCTTCCAGCATCGCCTGCTCGGAACGCGTCAAAATATACTCGCCCACCTCCAGCAGATCGGTCAGGGCAAACTCGTCCAGCAGCGTCAGCAGACGGCGGGCACCCACATCGTTACAGGCCACCAGCGCCAGAAAATCGCCCTCCACCTGCGCCGGTTCCCGAACGTTGGCCTTCACGATATTCAGCACGGTCTGGTCGAGCCGTCCGGCATGGATAAATTTGAGGATCGGCAGGAATAATCCCTCATGCCAGATCTGCTGACCGTCCGGTCCCGGGCCTAAGCCGCCGATATCAATCACGTGCAGCGTAGAGGCAAACAGCGCCACCGGGCGCTGGTGATGAAATACCGGCGTAACCATGGTGATATCGTACAGGTGTCCGGTGCCTTTCCAGGGGTCGTTGGTCAGCAGCACATCCCCAGGCTGTAGGGTATCCAGCGGGAATTCACGCAGGAAATGCTTAACCGACTCCGCCATCGAGTTGACGTGCCCCGGCGTGCCGGTAACCGCCTGAGCGATCATCCGCCCGTCAGGTAAAAATACCCCGGCGGACAGATCGCCCGCTTCGCGCGTGGCAGTACCGAATGCGGTGCGGATCAGCGCCTGCGCCTGCTCTTCTACCACCGAAATCAAACGATTCCAGATCACCTGAGACTGAATAACCTGTTGGCTCATTGTGCCGCTCCTGACAGGGGTTGACGTTCCAACAGCAGATGGCCTTCGCGGGTGCTGCTGACCGTAAAGCGTTCATCCACCAGCGTGGTGGTTTCGGGATCGACCACGACCAGTGGACCGGGGCGCTGCCCCGCGTGCGCAATATCGGCACGGGTCACGACCGGCACCTGAATCCGCTGCTGCTGTTGAAGGGAGTAGATCGTGCGTTCGGCCGCACCGGCAGTCGGCACGGTCGGCTCGCCGGGAGCAGGGAAGGCAATTTCCGGCGCGGCCGTGGTGGCAGTGACCGTCCAGCTGATGGCTTCCACCGCCACGTGATCGAGGCTGCGGCCGTAGAGCTGGCGATAGGTCCGGGTAAAGCGTTCATGCAGTGCGGTCAGCTCCTGCTCATCAACGTGCTGCCCCTCAAGCGGTATCGCCACCTCATGTCCCTGACCGGCATAGCGCAGATAAACGCTGCACTGTAGCGTGACTTCCGCCGTTTCATCGGCCTGCTGAACGATGCGGTGGGCCTGCTCGCTCAGTGTTTCCAGCAGTGCATTGACGGCAGGATAGTCGGGGTTATCCAGTCGCTGATAAAAGCTGCGCACGGCCTGATAGGACGCCGGTGCCCACAGAAAACCCAGCGCCGACCCTACGCCTGCGGCATGCGGGATCACCACGCGATCGATGCCCAGCTTGCCGGCCAGTCGGGCGGCATGCAGCGGTGCCGCACCGCCAAAGGCAATCAGCGTGTAGCTGTCCACCTGCTTACCGGATTCCGTGGCGTGAACACGCGCCGCGTTAGCCATGTTCTCGGCAATAATTTCAGTAACCGCCAGTGCGGCTTCATCCGTTCCCAGCCCCAGCGGTTTGCCGATCTGCTGCGTCAGCGCCGCAGCGGCTTTAGCAACATTCAGCTCGACTTTGCCACCGGCAAAACTGGCCGGATCGAGTAGCCCCAGCTGCGCATTGGCATCGGTAATCGTGACCAGTTCACCACCGAGGTTATAGCTGACCGGGCCGGGGGCAGAACCGGCGCTGTCGGGCCCCACCTGCAGGCGCTGCAAATGATCGATGCGGGCAATCGATCCCCCTCCGGCACCGATTTCCACCAGGTCGATCACCGGAATACGAATCGGTAAGCCGGAGCCTTTCTGATGACGATGCACGCGGCCAAACTCGAAGCTGCGGGAGATTTGCGGTTGGAAACGATCGATAAAGCAAATTTTGGCCGTAGTACCGCCCATATCGAATGACAGAACCTTTTGCAGACCGAGCTGGCTGGCGATATTACTCGCCAGAATCGCACCGCCCGCCGGGCCGGATTCCACCAGACGGACCGGTTCGCGGATGCCGTTTTCCAGGGTGGTAATGCCGCCGCCGGAGGTCATCAGATAGGGCGGAACCCGCAGACCGCGCGTTGCCAATTGCTGTTGCAGGCGGTGCAGATAGCCCGCGACCAGCGGCTGCACGTAAGCATTGGCTGAAACCGTTGACAGTCGCTCGTACTCGCGTATTTCAGGGCAGACCTCGCTGGAAAGTGACACGGTCACACCGGGCAGCAAATCGCGCAGGATCTCAGCGGTGCGCTGTTCATGCTGCGGATTGATAAAGCTTTGCAGATAGCCAATCGCCACGCTCTCGAACTGCTGCGCCCGCAGCTCTGCCGCCAGCGCGACAACCTGCGCTTCGTTGAGCGGAATGCGCACCTGTCCCTGGGCATCAATGCGTTCTTCTACGGTGAAGCGCCATTCGCGCTCAACCAGCGGCCGGGGCTTTTGCAGAAAAACGTCATACTGGGCAAAGCGATCTTCCTGGCCGATTTCAACCAGGTCGCGGAATCCGGCAGTGGTAATCAATGCCGTACGCGCGCCTTTGCGTTCAATCAGCGCATTGGTGGCTAGTGTCGTCCCCAGAATCAGCGCATCAATATCGTTGAACGTTAATTTCGCCTGATCCAGCACGTCGCTGATGCCGGTAATCACCGCACGTTCCGGTGCGTCGGCACTGGTGAGAATTTTTGCGGAAAATTGCGTACTGCCGTGCAGCATCACGATATCGGTAAATGTCCCGCCAACATCTACAGCAACCCGGTTAACGGGGCCGTTACCCCCTCTCTCTGACATACCTTCGCCTTTATACATAATAAAAAGTGGAGGGCGTCATTAACCGGCATCAGGTAAACGATGGCTACTGAGTATTTCGGGTTAACTCATTCGATATTTGCAAAAGCGGTCATGGCTCCTCAATCGTCTTATTTCAGAAAAGGTTTCCCGGAAAAATTATTAAGTGAGAAAAACATCGCCTGTTAATTTCGACCCTCTCCACAGATTGTGATTTAAGGACGCTGGCTATGCAGCGAGAGCGCCATTGGCTGCTGATATTTCTGTTTAAAAGTGCGCTTCAGGTCGTGCCAACGTTTATTGGTATTCTGTTGATTATGTTTATCATCCTCAAAACTATTCCCGGTGATGCGGTTGACGTACTGGCGGGGGAGTCGGGCGGAGCCAGCGCCGCCAGCATGGCGCTGATGCGTGAGCAGTACGGTCTGAACCTGCCCGGCTGGCAGCAGTTTCTTAACTGGGGCAGCCACATCCTGCAGGGTAATCTGGGATTTTCCCCCCGCTTTAATACTCCGGTCAGCACGTTGATTCTTTCACGGCTCCCCGCCACGCTTATTTTAATGCTGGCCGCGCAGGCCATTGCGTTAATTATTGGCGTAATTTTCGGTGTGCTGATGGCGTTATTCGTCGGGCGCTGGCCTGACCGGGTATTATCACTCGTCAGCCTGCTGCTTTATTCCCTGCCCGGATTCTGGATTGGACTGATGCTGCTGGTGCTGTTTTCCGTGCACCTCGGCTGGCTGCCCAGCAACGGCAATATGACTATCGGTGCCGATCTGCACGGCTGGGCCTATATCAGCGATCGGCTGAAGCATGCGGTGTTACCGGTTCTGTCGCTGGCGAGTTTTTTCCTGGCGATTTACGCTCGCCTGACGCGCGCGGCGATGCTGGAAATCGCCCATCAGGATTTTGTGCGTACCGCTCATGCCAAAGGGCTGTCGCCGCTGCGCGTCACGCTGGTTCACACCCTCCGCTGCGCGTTAATTCCGCTGGTCACCGTGAGCGGTATGCATATCGCGACGCTGCTCAGCGGCGCGGCGGTGGTGGAAACGGTGTTTTCCCGGCCGGGGCTGGGCAGGCTCGCGCTGGATGCGGTGATGGCGCGCGACGTTAATATCCTGCTGGGCATCCTGCTGTTCTCCTCACTGATGGTGATACTCGCCAACTTTATTGTGGATCTTCTCCACGCCTGGTTAGACCCCCGTATTGCGAGATGATCTATGGCCACTCTGTCCGTTGTATCTGTTCATTCCCCGGTTAACCGCCGCGCCCTGCGCCAGTTTCTGCGCAACCCGGCGGGCATCGCCGGGTTAATTATCCTGCTGCTGACCGTCGCGATGGCCGTTATCGCCCCCTGGCTGTTCCCCGGCGATCCGCTGGATATGGTCGCCTCACCGCTGCTGGCGCCGTTTACCGACCCGGCGTGGCCGCTGGGAACCGATGCGATGGGGCGCGATCTGGCCGCCGGTATTTTTCACGGCGCGCGCGTCTCGCTGCTGATTGGGCTGGGTGCCACGCTGATCGGGCTGCTCCTCGGTTCGCTGGTCGGCAGCCTGAGCGGCTATTTCGGCGGCAGCGTTGACTATCTCCTGATGCGTATCACCACGCTGTTTCAGACCATGCCCGCCTTTCTGCTGGTGATTATCATTCTGGCTATCTCTACGCCGACAGTAACCTTAATCACCCTCAGTATTGGTGCCACCACCTGGCCGACCATCGCGCGACTGGTGCGGGCTGAATTCCGTACTCTGCGCGGGTCTGACTTTGTGCTGGCCGCCCGCTGCCAGGGTTTTTCCTCTGCGCACATCATCTTTCGCGAGATGTTGCCCAATGCCCTCCCGGCTATCGTGGTGACGTCATCGGTGATGGTGGCTTCCGCCATACTGATGGAGGCCGCACTGTCCTTCCTCGGCCTGGGCGATCCTAACGTCGTGAGCTGGGGTTTCCTGATCGGCAGCGGCAGGGAAATGCTCCGCACCGCATGGTATCTGACCGCCGAGCCGGGCGTTGCGCTGGTGATAACGCTGCTGGGGCTGAATCTGCTGGGCGATGCGCTGAATGACGCCTTTAATCCAAGACTGAGTGACCAATAATGCAACCGCTTCTCTCCGTGGAAAATCTGCACATTCGTTTCGGCAGTCATGCCGCGGTTAACAACGTGAATTTCAGCCTGGTACAGGGTGAAATGCTCGCGCTGGTCGGCGAATCCGGCAGCGGGAAATCCGCCACCGCGCTGGCAATTATGGGGCTGCTGTCAGACCAGGCAAAGGTCAGCGGGCGCATTGAATTTGCCGGACGCGATGTTGTGAAACTGCCGCCGTCCGCCCTGCGAAAACTGCGCGGTGATGCGCTGTCGATGATTTTCCAGGAGCCGATGACCTCACTGAATCCGGTGTACAGCGTCGGGGCGCAAATCGCAGAAACCCTGCGGATTCATCAGCGTCTGTCGCACAGACAGGCCCGCGCCCGCGCCATCGAACTGCTGGCGCTGGTGAATATTCCCGATCCTGCCCGGCGGGTGGATGATTTTCCGCATCAGCTTTCCGGCGGCCAGCGGCAGCGGGTAATGATTGCGATGGCCGTTGCCTGTGAACCCCGACTGCTGATCGCCGATGAGCCGACGACCGCACTCGACGTCACGGTGCAGGCCAGCATTATGTCGCTGCTGGACCGGCTGCGCCGGGAACTTTCGCTGAGCGTACTGATGATCACCCACGACCTGGGGCTGGTTTCCCGCTGGGCCGATAGCGTCGCCGTGATGCACAACGGCAGGATTGTCGAGCAGGGGTCCGCCGAGGCGATACTGCACCAGCCGGGCCATGATTATACGCGTGGCCTGATGGCCGCCTCGCTGATGGGCGAGCGCGATCTGCACTATCGCCAGCGCCTGCTCACCGAAATTCGCCACGACGGTGCCGATCGCTTTCATCTCCATCAGCCCGCTACGCTGTCGTTTCCTGAGGCGGCCAGCCAGCGGGAAACGCAGCCGCTGCTGTCGGTAAACCAGCTCAATGTGAGCTACAGCCGGGGCCGCACAAGCATCCCCGCCCTGAAAGACATCAGCTTTGATTTACACGCCGGTGAAACGCTGGGCCTGGTCGGCGAATCGGGCTGCGGGAAATCAACCCTGTCGCGAAGTATCTTGCGCCTGCTGCGCCCGGACAGCGGTAAGATTCTGCTGGACGGCAAGGATCTTACCCCTTTTCCGGAATCCGGGCTGAAAAACCTGCGCAGCAGCGTGCAGATGATTTTTCAGGACCCGTACGCGTCGTTGAATCCACGGCAAACCATTTTCACTATTCTGGATTCCGTACTGCATCTGCACGATCCCGCTCCGGCATCACAGCGATTACAGCGCATTCATACCATGCTGGACCGGGTGGGCCTGCCGAGGCAGTCGCTGCATCGCTACGCCCATGAGTTCTCCGGTGGTCAGCGCCAGCGTATTGGCATTGCCCGTGCGCTGATTGTTAAACCCCGGCTGGTGATCTGCGATGAGGCGGTTTCCGCACTGGATGTCTCGGTGCAGGCGCAGATCCTTAATCTGCTGCTGGAGATGAAGCAGGAACTGGGTCTGAGCTATCTGTTTATCTCCCACAACCTGGCCGTGGTGCGTTATATGTCAGACCGGATTATGGTGATGAATCAGGGGGAAATCATTGAAGCAGGGGATGCGGCTGATGTCTGGCACCGGCCACAGCACGCCTGGACCCGCCAGCTTCTGTCGGCGGTTGGCGGGGCGGAAGCGCGTCAGCCGCCGTTGCCCGCAGCGGCGGAACCGGCATTCGCCTTCTCACCGGGTTAAAGCGCGCGGATGCTGGCCTGAATCTTCGCGTTTACCTCGTTAAGCACCGCCGCCGGAATCGCATCGCCCAGCGCTTTTGCCGTAGCGACAAAGGCGGTGGCAACGTCGCAGACCTCTTCGATAATCACATTCATCGTCTTTTCGCTGATATCGGCCGATTTCGCGGCCGTCATCAGTGCCCTGCGGCTGATGTTTTTCCCGTGTCCGGCAACGGAAGACTGGTGCTGGCCGCCCGGTCCGCTCTGGAAGGTGATGTCGTAGGCGGGCGAAAGCCGCCATTCCTCGTTCTGATTCAGACTGAAGGCAAAGTTTTTGGCGTGATCGTCCTGATTATTCATGATCACGTTAAACACCATGCGGCGTGCCTGCGCTTCCCGCTCGGTAGCCGAACGGGTAATCATCGCCGTGGCCTGCAAAATATCGCTGTAATCCAGGCAGGGCAGGCGGAAATCGGCCTGCAATGCACCCGCCATGCTGAGGGTCGGCACCCGCATGCCCTGCTGGCGATCGAAACGCTTCACGCCGAAGGCCGACAGTCCGTCGCCCAGCGCAAACCAGCGGCTTTCGGGGAATTCAATACCGGCTTTTCTCGCCAGCCGGGCATAGATTTCTTCCAGCGGGCAGACCCAGGCGGCTTCCTGCGCCGCCGGGAATTTGATTAGCCACGGATCGCTGCCGGCAAACGGCGACGAATGGATTTTTCCACTGGCGGCTTCGAAATCCAGCAGCACCTTGGGGCGCGCACCGTGCGGGGAACCGCCCAGCCGCACCAGCTCCGGCAGCACGTCAGAATCCAGTCCGGCAACCTCCACTTCGATTTCACGCGCCAGCAGCATCAAATCGTTAATCGTATGCTGCTCCGCTGCCTGCCCCGGAACCTCCATCACCGGCCGGTAAGTGAGCGCACCCATGGTGTTACTGCCCAGCATCGCCAGCCTGTCCAGCGGAGAGAGTGCCGCAGGCTCAATGGCATTGCGCCGCAGGAGCCGGTCCATTAACAGCCGCCCCCAGCCGTCGGGCAGCGAGTCAGCAATAAAACCGGGGATACCTTCCTGATGGCGTTCAAAATCGGCGTAGGTGGTGCTGACCGGCGGATGGAGCAGCGGCGAAAACTCAATGCCGCGATCGATGCTTTGTGCGGAATATTCAAACAGCCATTCGCCGCGCTGGCGACCTTCGGCCAGCGTACCCAACACCCAGTGTTCTCCCCAGCCTTCGTAGATCACGTCCAGCCGCCGGAGCGGGGCGTAGTTATTTTTCATGATTTCCCCTCGTTCTGCCTGCATCCTGCGCCGCAGGCCGCGCCCTGCGTTTAGCCGCACGCTGCCGCGTGGGCGCTTTCAGCGCCTCAACCTGCGCAATGCTCATCGCCGGGAGTTGAAACAGGCCGGTCATCTCTCTCTCCAGCCGCAGCGCGAACACGACCTTCATAAAGTTTTCCAGCGTCACTTTACCGTCGCTTTCCAGTTTTTTCAGCGCTGAGACTGAAATCCCCGCCTTTTCGGCCAGCTCTTTTTGCAGCAGGTTGCGGCGTAAACGATGTTCGCGCAGGCGTTGCCCCAGCTGGGCAATCAGTGTCGATTCAGAATAGAGTTTAAGAGACATAATAAACGCTCCTGATAGTTTAAATCACCGACAAGGGGTGTTTTAAGCTCTTTTATGTCAGCAAATAATTTTAACCGCAAGTCTATCACAAGAGTTGTTTTAACGCCTTTAAAAGCGATAAATCCACTCTAAAAGCTTATATTAAAACTCTTAAATCTATTGTGAGTGATATTTTATCTCAGTAGCCATCAAGTGAAGAATCCACTTCATGCATTTTTCGGCAAAGCTAAGTCATTTTTGTTAGTCGTGATATCCGGCAAATCAAGGGAGATTAAGGGGTTACAGACCGTACCGATTATCTCAGTGACTTGTAATGCAGGAGAAGTAAGGTGGATAACAGCCCCGCAGCCGACGCAACCGTCGGCGTGGACGTCGGCGGAACCTTTACCGACTTTGTTCTATTTGACCCGCAGCGCCAGCAGCGTTTTTACCATAAACAACCCAGTACGCCCGCCGATCCTGCCCTTGCCGTCAGTGAAGGGCTACAGGCGATCCTGCAAAAAAGCCATTTACCGGCCAGCGCGCTGTCGCTGGTACTGCACGGCACCACGCTGGGGCTGAATGCCATTATCCAGCGTCGCGGGGCGGATATTGCTCTGGCGATCACCGAGGGCTTTCGCGATGTGCTGGAGATTGCCCGCGCCCGTATGCCGTCCTCGTTCGATTTTCACGCCGACCGCGAAGCACCGTTTTTACCACGCCGTCGCGTGGTGGAGATCCCGGCGCGTTTCAACCCAGAGGGTGAGGTAACGCAGTGGCCCAGCGAGGCCGCGCTGGCACAGGCTGCCGAAGAACTGGCCGCGTTAAACGTCAGCGCGGTGGCGCTGGTGACCATCAATGGCTATGCCAACCCGGCGCGGGAAGCGGAACTGGCGGCAGCACTGGCCGCCAGGCTCGGCAATGTGCCGGTACTCTCTTCAGCGCAGCTGTGGCCGGAAATTCGCGAATATGAACGTACGCTGGTGGCCGGGCTTAACGCCTATATCCAGCCGCTGATGCAGCGCTACTTTACCCGCCTTAACACATTGCTGACCGGGCAGGGGATTGAGGTTCCATTATTGATCACCGCCTCTAACGGCGGCGTGCTGCCGCTGGATGCCGCTCAGCAGCGCCCGGTGGATACGCTGCTCTCCGGTCCGGCCTCCGGGGTCACGGCCGCATCGCGGCTTGCCGCGGGCCGCGGCTTCGTTTCCTTCGATATGGGCGGCACCAGTAGCGATATTTCGCTGTCGGCAGAAGGGGAAATCGAGCGGGTAAACCGCACCGAAATCGGCGGCCTGCCGCTGATCCTGCCGGTGGTCGGCGTATCGGCCATCGGCGCAGGCGGTGGCTCGCTTGTGCAGGTGGATGAATACGGCATCCTGAAAGTCGGGCCGGAAAGCGCCGGAGCCGATCCCGGACCGGTTGCCTACCGGCGCGGCGGCACGCAGCCGACGCTGACCGACTGCTACCTGGTCAGCGGCATCCTGTCTGCTGAAAACCGCCTGGCGGGCAGTATCGAACTGGACCGTGAAGCCGCCACGCGTGCGCTTCAGCAAATAGGCGAAACGCTGGGGATGGAAGCAGCCGAGGTAGCACGCGGTGCGATTGCGGTGGCAACGGCCCAGATGGCCACCGAGCTGAACAAGGCGCTGGCGCAGCGCGGTCTTGCCTCCGATGAGCTGACGCTGATCCCGTTTGGCGGCGCAGGCCCGACGCACGCCAACTTCTTCGCCGCCGAAGCCGGGCTGCAACGTATTCTGGTGCCGCTGCGCCCGGGAACGTTCTGCGCCGACGGCGCTATCGGCGCAGATATCCGGCGAGATTTTGTCCGCAGCCTGCGGATAACGCTCACGGCGGGCAGCTGGAGCAAAATCGCCGCCACGCTTGAAGAACTGCATCAGCTGGCCGAAGGCTGGTTTACTCAGCAGGCCAGCCGCCTCAGCCGCCGGGTTGATTATGGCGTGGAAGCGGATATGCGCTATGTCGGGCAGGCCTACGAGCTCAGCGTGAGCCTCGGTTCTCCGCAGGACGTTACGCTGGAACAGCTCAGGGCCAGATTCCAGCAGCTGCACCAGCAGCGCTACGGCTTTATTACCCCGGAAGCCACCGTTGAGCTGACGACGCTGCGCCTGTATCTGAATGCGGCGCTGCCGCAGCCTGAGGACAAACCGTTCGATGCGCAAACGGCCCACGTTGCCCCGGCGAGTCGGCCGGTTTTCCTGACCGACGGCTGGATGGACGCCGCGATCTGGCAGCGTGAGAATCTGCGCACCGACAGTACGATTCACGGCCCGGCGGTCATCGAACAGGATGACACGACCACGGTGATTTTACCGGGCTGGACGGCGCGTCCCGATGCCCACGGCAATCTGTTGATCGTCCGTATTCCGGGAGGCACGGCATGAAGCTTGATGCGATTACGCTTGAAATTCTCAACCAGAAACTCACCGCGCTGACGGAAGAGATGTGCCATATTCTGCAACGCACCGGCCGCACGCTGTACGTGAAAGAAACCGCCGACTTCTGCTGCGCGGTAGCGGATTTGCAGGGGCGTTTTTTTGCCTATCCCAAAGGCATTGGGGTGTCCGGCTTCGTCGGGCTGAATGCCCTGACGGCGATTTCCGCCGTCGGAGAAGTGGCTCCTGGCGATGTGATCCTGACCAACGATCCGTGGCGCTCACGGGGGCTGGCCACCCATCTTCCCGACCTGCAGCTGCTGGCGCCGTGGTTTATTGACGGTGAGCTGGTGGCGTGGGGCTGGGCATTCCTGCACGCCTCAGACGTTGGCGGGCGCGTGCCGAGCAGCATTTCCCCCACCAATAGCGATATCTACCAGGAAGGATTGCAGATCCCACCGGTGAAGCTGCTGCGCGCCGGGGAGCTGAATCGCGATGTGATGGCGATCCTCACCGCCAACAGCCGCACCCCGGAGGCGATTAGCGGCGATATTCAGGCGATGCTGGCGGCGCTGAATGCGGGCCGCGAGCGTCTGAGCCGGATTGCCTCACAGCACGGTGTTCCGGCGGTGCGCCAGGCACAGCAGGATTTGCAGGCTTACTCGGCGGCGCGTGCGCGACAGGTGCTGAAACGCATTCCCGACGGCGTTTATCAGTTTGAAGACTATCTGGATGATGCCGCAGGCAGCGGCCTGCCGGTACGGCTGGCGATAACCGCCACCTTTACTGACGGCCAGGTCCACCTGGATTTTACCGGCAGCGACGCGCAGGTGGCGGCCGCCATCAATATTCCCAGCCACGGCGATCCCCACGCGTGGCTGACGCTGCGGATACTTGCACTGGTGTGCACGCTGGATAAAACGGTGCCGCTGAATGCGGGCCTGCTGGCCCCGGTTACGCTGTATGCACCACCGGGATCGCTGGTCAATCCGCACTACCCGGCCGCGGTGGGCGTGCGCCATGCGGCGGCGGTAAGAGTAAACGACTTGCTGAACGGACTGCTGGGCCAGCCGCTGCCCGACGTGATGCCTGCCGCCAGCGGCGGAACCATTATCCCGCTGGTGATTGCCGAGTCGGCGCGTCACGGCCGGGAACAGAATGTGCAGGTGATTGAGCCGCTGGTCGGCGGCGGCGGTGGGCGGGCAGGGCGCGACGGCATCGATGGCCGCGATAACAGTATCTCCAACCTGGCGAACAACCCGGTCGAGATGGTAGAGGCGGAAACTCAAATCGAAATTCGCCAGTACGCGCTGCGGCCCGGTTCCGCAGGCGCGGGCCAGTGGCGCGGTGGTATGGGCCAGCAGATCCGTGTACGGATTTTACAGGACGACAGCACCCTGCTGGCGCGCGGCCTGGAGCGTATGCTGTTCCAGCCGTGGGGCGTGCAGGGCGGTCAGTCCGGTGCGCCCACCACGCTGACCTTAAATCCTGACAGCCCCGAGGCGAAAAAACTCGGCAAAATCGATCTGCTCAGCGTCAACCGTGGCGATGAAGTGCTGCTGCAAACCCCGGGCGGCGGCGGCTGGGGCGATCCCTGGCTGCGCGATCCCCTTGCGGTGCAGCGGGATGTGGATAACCAGTTGCTGACCGCCGAACAGGCGCTGCGGCACTACGGCGTGGCGATCGGCGCACAGGGCGTTGATGACGCCGCCACGGCAGCCGCCCGCAGCCAGCCGCGCCAATCCGATAATGCAACGTCTGACGCGCGGGCCAACTGGCTGAGCGTGTTTGACAGTGCCGCACTGACCCGGCTGAACCGGCTGCTGTATCCGCTCAGCCCGGCCGAACGGCAGCGCCATAAGCAGGCGGTCTTTGCCGCCGCGCTGGGCAGCCTGCCGGAGAATTTCCCCCGTTCTGTTTCTGCCGATCCAACCCCTGCGCGGCGTGCCTTTGCCGACACGCTGGAAAGGCTGGCGGAGCAGCTTGCCGTTTCAGAGACCTTAATACCAGGAGACAACCATGCCTAATATTCATAATAAAAAACGTCTGCTCGCCGCGCTGGTGGGCATCTTTATCGGCCACGCCGCCGTTGCGGCCGAGGCCAGCAATTCGGTGGTCGTGGGCGTTTACGGCGGAGACTGGGAAAAAAACATCCGCGCCTCCGGCCTTGAGCAGTTTGCCAAAGATAATCACCTGAAGCTCACCATCGTGCCGGGCGCGGACGCGGAATGGTTCGCCAAACTGCGTGCCGCCAAGGGACGCCGCGCGCCGTATGACGTGGTGGTGTTCCAGCCCGATACCGTCCAGCGCGCACAGGCGGCGGGGCTGCTGCAGCCGCTGGATGCCAAAGATATCCCGAACCTGAACAACCTGTATAAAACCGTGCAGTCGCGTTTTGTTTACGATAATCAGACCTATGCCGCCGCGTTCAGCCTCGGTCAGCTGGGCCTGGCCTACCGCACCGATCTGGTGAAAAACCCGCCGAAAAGCTGGCTGGATCTGTGGAACCCGGAATATAAAGGCCACGTTGCTATTTCCTCACCGACCTATGCGGCCGGGCTGCAGTTCTTTGCCGGTCTGGTTCATGCGCTCGGCGGCGAGCTGAACCAGCCTGCGGCGGTGGACAAGGCGTTCAGCAAACTGCAGGAGCTGCGCGGCAATGCCGTGGCGTTCCCGGACAGCCCGGGGGCGATTCAGACGCTGCTGGAGCGCGGCGATGCGTGGGTGGTGCCGTACTGGGACGGTCGGGTCTTTGCGCTGAAGCAGCAGGGGATGAAGATTGATTTTGTCTATCCGTCGGACGGCCCGGTGGTGGGTGCGGCAAACTGGGTGATCCCGAAAGGCGCACCGAATCTCGCCAACGCCTACAAACTGGTGAATGCCATGTCCGCCCCCGAGGTGCAGAAAGCGTTCTCGGATAAGTCACTGTACGGCATGACCAACAAAGACGTGCAGTACAGCGACAGCCTCAAGAGCCAGGTGAAGGTGGGTGAAGAGGCCTACAGCAAGCTGATCTGGATCGACTACAGCACGGCCACCCCGCAGCTGGCCGACTGGACCCGTCGCTGGAGCCAGGCGCTGGGCGGTAACCAGTGAGTTCTGTCGTCATCGACGGCGTCGCGCGGCAGTTCGACAACCACCGCGCGCTGAATGACGTCAGCCTGACCATCGCGCAGGGGGAGTTTTTTTCCCTGCTCGGGCCGAGCGGCTGCGGTAAAACCACCCTGCTTAACATCATCGCCGGTTTTCTCGCCCCGAATCAGGGGCGGGTTTTACTGGGCGGCAGGGAGGTGACCGCGCTGCCGCCCTACCAGCGCAATATCGGTATGGTGTTTCAGAACTACGCGCTGTTCCCGCATCTGAGCGTGGGGGACAACGTGGCGTTTGGCCTGAAGGTGCGTAAGGTTTCCCGCAGCGAACAGGAGAAGCGCGTGGCCGATGCGCTGCGGCTGGTCCGGCTGGAAGGGCTGGCGCAGCGTATGCCGCATCAGCTTTCCGGCGGGCAGCAGCAGCGTGTCGCGATTGCCCGCGCGCTGGCGATTGAACCCCAGGTGCTGCTGCTGGATGAACCGCTGTCTAACCTGGATGCGCGGCTGCGTAAAGAGATGCAGGACGAGCTGCGGGCGATCCAGCAGCGCGTCGGTATCACCACTATCCTGGTCACCCACGATCAGGAAGAAGCGCTGACGCTCTCGGATCGCATCGGCATCCTCGGCCACGGCGAGCTGCAGCAGGTTGGCACCCCGGCGGCGCTGTATCGCCAGCCCGCCAATCGCTTTGTGGCGGAGTTTATCGGCCAGGCCAATCTCTTTCCCGTCGCGACACAGGGTGAAGAGTACGCCGCGCGCGAGCACTTTGTCGCCGACGGCGTGCCGCTGCGGCTACGGGCGGCCACGGCGGTGAATGCGGATCTGCTGGTGGTTCGCCCCGAGCGCGTGCAGTACAGCGCTGAACCCGGTATCGCCGCAGTGAATGCCTGTGCCGCCGTGGTCAGAGAGGTCAGCTTTGCGGGCGCAACGCTGCGGCTGGCGTGCGATCTGCCGGGCGGGGGAGAAATTCGCGTACAGCCCGCCGAGTCACACTTCGCCCGGCTGCCCGCGCCGGGTGACCGCTGCTGGCTGCACTGGCAGGCCGGGGATGTGATTGTTCTGCCGCAGCAGGTGCGGGGTGATGATGCGCACGCGTAACCTGTTTCCCTGGCTGATGCTGATGCCCTGCTTGCTGTTTCTGCTGCTGTTTTTACTGGTGCCGCTGCTGCTGCTGTTCGACCAGAGCCTGACCGATGTCGACAGCCTGCTCAATCCGCTACCGGGGTTCAGCCTGGCGCAGTACGTGACGATCTTCCGCGATCCCCAGTACCTGCACGCGCTCTGGACCACGCTGTGGGTGTCGCTGCTGACGGCGGCCATCACGGTGCTGCTTGCCTGGCCCGCCGCCTGGCTGCTGGTCAACGCCCGTCAACGTCACTGGCGCACGCTGCTGTACGTGGTACTGATTTCACCACTGCTGACCAGCGTGGTGATCCGCACCTTTGCGTGGATTGTGCTGCTGGCGCAGAACGGCCTGATTAACGGCTTTTTGCTGTTTACCGGGCTGATCCCGCAGCCGCTGAGCCTGCTGTGGAATATGAATGCGGTGGTGATCGCCTTCGTGCAGGTCATGCTGCCGTTTGCCGTGCTGCCGCTGATCACCTCGCTGAATGAGATTGCCCCCGCGCTACGTCTGGCGGCGATGAGCCTGGGTGCCACGCCGGGGATGACCTTTCGCCGGGTGATCCTGCCGCTGACGCTGCCGGGAATGCTGACCGGTTTTATCATCGTCTTCTCGCTGGCCGCAGGCAGCTATATTACCCCGCTGCTGATTGGCGGACGCCTGCAGCCGCTGCTGCCCATTGCGATTTATCAGCAGGCGATGCAGATTGCTAATCTGCCGCTGGCGGCGGCGCTGTCGTTGACGCTGCTGGTGATGACGCTGGCGGTGGCGGGCGTGGCCGGTATTTTCCTGAAACGCTGGGAGAAAAAAAATCATGGCTGATGCCTTACACCGTCTGTCGCTGCGGCTGAGCCGCCTGGCCGTCACCCTTGCCGGTATTATTGTTTACCTGTTTCTGGCGCTGCCGGTCGTGGTGATCGTGCTGTCGGCGTTCAGCCCGGAGCCTTACCCGCAGTTTCCGCCGCAGGGGCTGTCGCTGCGCTGGTTTGAAGCACTGTTGCAGGACCCGGCCTGGACTGAGTCACTGTGGGTCAGCCTGTTGCTGCTGGCGATTGTCACGCCGCTAACGGTGGTGCTGGGCACCTTTGCCGCCTGGTCGCTGGCGCGGCTTAATTTCCGCTACCGCGAGGCGCTACAGGCATTTATTCTGTCGCCGCTGATGATCCCGCAGGTGGTACTGGGCATCGCGCTGCTGTACGTGCTGACCGCCGCCGGGATCGCCGGAACGCTCAGCGGGCTGGCGATCGGCCATGCGGTGGTGGCGTTGCCCTACGTGGTGCGCACCGTCAGCGTCAGCCTTGCGGCGATGGATAAACGCCTTGAGTCGGTGGCGATGAGCCTGGGAGCCGGGCGCTGGTATACCTTCCGCACGGTGACGCTGCCGCTGATTAAACCGGGAATTTTAGCCGGTGCGGTCTTTGCCGCCGTTACCTCGTTTGGCGAGGTGTCGGTCAGCCTGTTTATGACCGCTCCCGGCACGATTACCGTCCCGGTGCAGGTCTTTAACTATGTCGACCAGACTTTCGATCCTACGGTGAACGCCATTTCGGTGATTTTTATCGTCATTGCCATCCTGCTTTTGATGGTGATTGAGAAAACCATTGGCCTGGTAAAACTGAATCAATCGGGTTAAAAGTAAAATGTCTGGCCCGTGGGGCTTATTCCATTTGGGCCAGAATGAAAACCTATTGTTCTTGAGGCGCTATAACACAGAATATATCATGTATTCTTTAAGCCCGAAGAGAGCCCGTTCCGATGACGCATTCCCGCCTGCTGTCCGTTGAAAATCTGTCGCTGGAAACTGCCGAAGGCCGTTTGCTGGTCGATAACGTCTCGTTTCATCTCGACCAGCGGGAGATCCTGGCGCTGGTGGGGGAGTCCGGTTCCGGTAAAACGCTGACGTCGCTGGCGGTGATGGATCTGCTGCCTGCGGGCGTGCAGAAGGCGGCGGGCGAACTGACCTTTGCAGGCCAGCGGCTGGAAGCCGGTAACGTGCAATCGCTGCGCGGCTGCCGCATAGCGACGGTATTTCAGGAACCCATGTCGAGCATGAATCCCACACTGCGCATCGGCGAGCAGATTGCCGAAGTGCTGGTGCGTCACCGCCAGATGAGCTGGAAGCAGGCGCAGCAGGAAGCGATTGCCCTGCTGGATCGCGTGGGGATCGTCAACCCCGCGCTGCGCGCGCGGCAGTACATCCACCAGCTTTCCGGCGGTATGCGCCAGCGGGTGATGATTGCCAGCGCGATAAGCGGCCAGCCGCAGCTGCTGATCGCCGATGAACCGACCACCGCGCTGGACGTGACCATTCAGGCGCAGATCCTCAGCCTGTTGCAGGATCTGCAGCGGGAAATGGGCATGGGTATTTTGCTTATCACCCACGATCTGTCGGTGGTCGCCCGCTATGCCGACCGCGTGTGCGTGATGCAGCAGGGGCAGCTGGTGGAGCAGGGGGAAACGGTCGCCACGCTCGGCAGCCCGGTTCACCCCTATACCCGCAAACTAGTAGACGCCTCGGTGGCGCAGCTGCCGTCGCAGGCCGCCGTCAAAACGCAGCCGCTGCTTGAGCTGAACGCCATCTGCAAAAGCTATCCGCTGCCGCGCCCGCTGCCGTTCTGGCCCGCTAAGCGGCAGACCGTGCTGCACCCGCTGGATCTCAGCATTGCGCAGGGTGAAATTGTCGGGGTGATCGGCGAATCCGGCTCCGGCAAAACCACGCTGGGCAGCGCGGCGATTGGGCTGATTGAGGCCGATAACGGCGAGATCCGCTTCGAGGGCGAGGCGCTGCGCGGGCGGCAGCGCAAAGTGCTGCGCCGCCACTGTCAGATCATCTTCCAGGACCCTTACTCCAGCCTGAATCCCAAAATCACCGTCGGCGAGCAGATTGCCGAACCGCTGCGGGTCTGGCAGCTGCGCAAAGGCGAAGCGGCCGTGCAGGCACGGGTCAAAGAGCTGTTAACGCTGGTGGGATTGCAGGAGCAGCATGCCGGTCGACTGCCGGGCGCGTTCTCCGGCGGGCAGCGCCAGCGTATCGTCATTGCCCGTGCGCTGGCGATGGAACCGAAGCTGCTGGTGGCCGATGAAGCGGTCGCCGCGCTGGATTTATCGGTGCGCGGCCAGATCCTGGCGCTGTTTAACGAACTGCGCCACAAGCTGGGTTTATCCGTATTGTTTATCAGCCACGATCTCAGCGCGGTACGTCAGCTGTGCGACCGCATTGTGGTGATGTATCACGGTAAAGTGGTGGAAGAAGGGGCGACCGAACGGGTTATCAGCCAGCCGCAGGACCCCTATACCCTGCAACTGCTGGCCGCAGCGCCCGATGTCCATCAGGCGCTGGCACAGCGCTCAGCTGCCGCGCAGTAGCGGCAGTTCAGGATGTTCGGCCCACTCGTGCCACGAGCCGACGTACACTGAAACATCGATAAAGCCCGCCCGTTTCAGTGCGGCCAGCACCGTTGCCGCACGGGCACCGCGATGGCAGTAAACCTGCAGTTTTGCCTCTTCACGCAGTCCGGCATTCCGGGCACGCTGGCGGATCGCCTCCGGCTCCAGGAAATGACCACCGGACACCACATCCTCCCAGAACAGCAGTGCGGAATGCGGAATGCGCCCGGCGCGCGGGCAGCAGTCGTGGGCAAAACTGCCGTCGAACTCGCTGGGTCGACGGGCATCAACGTTAATTACCGCGACGCCGTCGGCCTCCTGCACCTGCTGACGGGTACAGACCAGATCCCGCTGCCAGCGCGTGGCTTCTGCGGCGGGCTGATGCGCGATCGTCCGGCTTAATCCCTGCCCGGCAGCGGTGGCAAACCCGGCTTCGCGCCAGGCCTCAATGCCGCCGTCAAGGATAAGCGCATCCTCATGGCCGAGAAGCCAGGCAAACCAGGCACCGCGCGGTGAACGCATGCCGACCTGATTCTCAAAAAAGACCGGAGTGGCGCCGGGATAGCTCGCCAGCAGCGGCTCGAGTGCGGTGGCGGCCTCAGCGGCCATCACCGCCAGGCCCGCTTCGGTGCTGTCGGCAATAAAATAGTCATAAACGTTACAGTGTAGCGCGCCGGGCAGCGTGGCCTGCTGCCATTCGGCGGCATCGCGCACGTCTATCAGCAGAAAGTGCTCGCCGCGCGACTGGCGCAGGTGCAGCGCTTGAGCTGAGATAATCATTGAAGTGCTCCCGTAAACAGCGGCTGCCGTTGCCCGACCCCGTCACGTTCCGCAGCCTGTAGCACGCGGGCGGCAAGGGCGATATCAAACACGTTGAGGCCAAATGAAGAGAAGTAGACGCTGTCATCCGCTGCGGCGCGCCAGCCGTCCAGCAGCAGCGCGGCCAGATCGGCGGCCACCTCCTGCGGCTGAAACAGCCCGGCGCGGTACATCTGGAACAGGCTCTTGGCGCTGCGTTCGGCAAAATCGCCCCACGCATCTACCACCACCCGATCGCTGACGCGAATGGCGTCAAAGCTGACCTCGTGGTAGCCCACCTGAATCACAATTCGCCCCGGGCGGACGGCGGTCTCGGTTAACATCGGCTGGTCCGCACTGGTGCAGGTAATCACCGCGTCATACGGCTGTGCCAGCGCCTGCTGAAGATCGCTTTCCAGCGTCAGATCGGCGGCGGGCAGTATTTTTCCGGGGGTGCGGTTCCAGACGCCAATCTGCGCCAGGCCCGGGAACAGCTGCCTGAGCATCTGCAGATGGGCCTGCGCATGGATACCGCTGCCGAGCAGCAGCACACGCTTCACCGGCTGCGGTGCGGCGTGCTGTAGCGCTACGGCGGTAACGGCGGCGGTACGCGCGGCGGTTAACGCGCCGCTGGCTAACAGGCCGTGCGGCACGCCGTTCTGCGCATCGTTAATCAGCGTTACGGCCAGCGCGGCGGGCAGGGCATCCGGCCGCAGGGGCCGGTGCGCCGTCCATTTCACTCCGGCCGCATTGAAACGGCCTCCGACGCGGGCGGGCAGCGCATAGGCTTTGCCCAGCGGCGTGGCGAGGTCGACGGCGTTCTCGGCGGGCATCTGCGCCTCGCCGAGCCGCATCAGCTTCACCACCTCGCGGACATCCTCCAGCGCTAGCGCCACGTCTGCGCCGCCCAGCCGGGCGACGTCAGCGTCATTAAGGACGCGCAGCAGGCCGTCCATTACTGCTCCAGCAGGCGGTCGGCAAACGGATAAAGCGCCGGGGAACCGCCGCAGTGAATAAAGGTAACGCGCGATCCCTGCGGGATCTTGCCCTGCTCAACCAGCGAGAACAGGCCGTGCATCGCCTTGCCGGTATACACCGGATCTAACAGCACGCCTTCCGACTGCGCGAGTTTGTAGATCGCCTCGATGCCGCCATCCGACGGCACGCCGTAGGCCTGGCCGACATAGCCATCCTCAATCCAGATATCTTCCGGCTGCCACTGCTGCGGCCACTGCAGAAGATCGGCGCAGTCCTGCGCCATCCCGGCAATGCGCGGCTGGAACCAGTCGGCTTTCGCGCTGACGCTGATGCCCACGACACGGCTGTCCGGCCAGTAGCGTCGCGTGCCGACATGCAGCCCGGCCAGCGTACCGCCGGAACCGGTCGGCGCGACGATAAAGTCCGGGGCAGCGGTGCCGCCTGGTTCAAGCTGCGCGGCGATCTCTTCCACCGCACGTACGTAGCCCAACGCACCCAGCGGCGTCGCGCCGCCGAGCGGGATAATCAGCGGGGTTTCGCCGTTGGCAACCGCCTTATCGGCGTGTGCCTGCATCGCCCCTTCGATCTGGGTGAAGTAGCCGTCCGGGTCAAGAAACTGCACTTCGGCCCCGAACAGCTTGTCCAGCAGCAGGTTACCCTGCCAGTTGGATGGCGGGTTGCCGCGCAGCACCAGCACCGGACGCATACCGAACTTACGAGCGGCAGCGGCCACCATACGGGCATGGTTAGACTGATGCCCGCCGGTGGTGATCACCACATTAACCCCGGAACGGCGGGCTTCGGCCATCAGGTACTCCAGCTTGCGGACCTTATTGCCCCCGCCGCCGAAGCCGCTGTAGTCATCGCGTTTGATGCTCAGCGTAATCCCCAGCGCCTCGCTGAGCCGGGGTAGCGGCTCAAGCGGGGTGGGGAAGAAGCCGAGCGGAACGCGTTCGAACTCTTCAACTGATTTCATGGTTTTTTACCTGTTTTAATAGTCTTTGGTGTTTCCCTGGTGTGGCGCGCGACCCGGCCAGAGGCCGGATCATTGAATCCTGTGAGCCAGAGGCTCAGCGACTGCTGGAAGCGTTCAAGTCCTTCCAGCGTGACAAACTCATTAACGGCGTGGGCGTTACCGCCGTGGCCCAGCCCGCCGATCAGAAAGGCCGGGGCAACCGCCGCAAAGGCGTAGGCGGGCGCGCAGCCCGGTGCCCACGGCCAGATTTGCGGCGTGGCGTCCAGCGCCTGATAGCTGGCGATCAGCGCATCGACGCCGCTGGCACTGCGGGGGAAGCGAATGCCGGGATAGCTGTCGAACAGTTCAAGTTCACTCCCGGCCAGATCCGACTGCGCCATACGCTGGCGGGCGCGTTCGATCATCGCGTCCTGGTCAAATCCCGGCGGGATGCGGAACGCCAGCTCCGCGCTGGCACGATACGGGATCACCCCACGGCCGCCGGGCGGATTGCTGTGCAGTTCGGCCAGCGTCAGCACGGCACTGCCGAGCAGCGTTTGCAGGCAGCTCAGCGTGTCGCCTTCAATCATCAGCCGCTGACTGCGGCGAAAACGCAATTCATCTTCCAGGCTGAACGATTTGGCCAGTTCGGCCAGTAGCAGGTTGGCTTCTTCGTCCGGCATCAGGCGGCCCAGCACACCGCTGTCGGCGGCCGGGGCAATGGCGTTCAGCGCATTGACCAGCTGCCACGCGGGGCTGGCAATCCATCCGGCGTTGCTGGCGTGAATGGCGGAAGACGGCCCGCCCCATTCGCCGCCGGTGACGCTCAGGCGACCGGTGGCCAGCCCGGTAAAACCGAGGTAAACGCGCGGTGCACCACCACCGTATTCGCACAGCGACGGAAACAGTACCGCCTCGGCAGGTGCAATCGGGCAGGGCTGCTGTGCCAGATAGCGGCGCAGGGTGCCGCTGCCCACTTCCTCTTCGCCTTCCAGCAGAATTTCAATATTGAAGTCCAGCCGCTGCTGCTGCTGAAGCTCGCAGAGCAGGATCAGCATGGCGGCCACCGGACCTTTATTGTTTTCGGCACCGCGCCCGACAAATACCCGGCCCAGTTCAGGCCAGTCGCAAAGACCGCCCACAAACGGCGGCACGTCCCAGCCGCTATCGTCAGCGGGCATCACGTCATACATGTTGTAGAGCACCACGGTGCGCTCAAAGCCGTTATCAATTCGCACGTGCACCAGCGGCGGCGTGTCGTGGGACTGTACGGCCACCGGCAGCACCACGGCAGCATCCAGCCGCTCGACCATCCACTGCTCCAGCCAGGCAGCCAGTCCGCGCTGGGCGTCCTTCTCACCCGCTACGGTGCGCCAGCGGGTCAGTTCACTCAGCAGTTCTAATGTGGCATCGAGGCGGCTCACAGGCGTATCCTCGGGTTGAGTGCCAGATACAGCAGATCGATCAGCAGATTAATCACCACAAACACCAGTGCAGCCAGCAGCACGATGGCCTGCACCAGCGGGAAGTCGCGGTTTTGTATCGCCTGAATCGCCAGGCGACCAATACCCGGCCAGGCAAAGATGATTTCCGTCACCAGCGCGCCGCCGAGCAGCGAGGCAAAATACATCCCCTGTACGGTAATCACCGGGATCAGCGCATTGCGCAGGCCGTGACGAACAACGATGCGCCAGGCGCTCAGCCCTTTGGCGCGGGCGGTGCGAATATAGTCCGTTTGCAGCACATCCAGCAGGCTGGCGCGCGACAGGCGCGCAACCGCACTCATGTAAAACGCGCCGAGGCTGATCGCCGGCATCACCAGCGCGGCAAAGGTGCCGTAGCCGCTGGAGGGCAGCCACTGTAATTGCAGGCTGAACAGCAGGATCATCAACAGGCCGAGCCAGAATACCGGGATGGCCTGGCCGCTGAATGCCACCAGACGGCACAGCAGATCCAGCCAGCTGTGCGGGCGCAGGGCGCTGACGATACCCAGCAGCAGCCCGAGCACGGAGCTCCAGGCCAGTGCGCTGACCGCCAGCAAAGCGGTGGCCGGAAGCCGTTCGCCAATCAGCGCCAGCACCGGCTGGCTGTAGCGCAGCGACTCACCAAAATCGCCGTGAAGCACGCCGTTAAGGTAGTGGCCGTACTGCCACAGCAGCGGGCGATCGAAGCCCATGCTGTGGCGAAACGTGTCAATTTCCTGCTGGCTGGAGCCGGGCGGCATCATCAGCGCAGCGGGATCGCCGGTAATATGCAGGCTGAAGAAAATCAGCAGCGAGACGCCAAACATCACCAGCAGCGACTGGCCGACGCGGTTGAGCAGCAGATTCAGCATCTTAATCCAGCCTCGTATGCGTGCGGCGCAGCAGGGCATCGCCCAGCAGATTGCAGCCGATTACCAGGGCAGCAATCACCAGCCCCGGATAGAGCACCAGCCACTGAGACAGCAGCATATAAGAGCGCCCTTCGCCAATCAGATTGCCCAGCGTCGGCGTCGGCGGCTGAATACCCATGCCGAGAAAACCGACCGAGGCTTCCAGCACGATCAGGCGTGGGATATCCAGCGTCAGCAGGACGATCAGCGGAGTAAACAGATTGGGCAGAATGTGGCGGAACAGGATGCGCAGGGTGGAGAAGTCCATCGCCCGTACCGCCTGTATATATTCCAGTTCGCGGATTTCCAGCGTTTTGGCACGGGCCACGCGGGCATAAATCGCCCAGCTGGTGCAGCCCATAATCACAATAATATTGGTCAGCGACGCCCCCATCAGGGCAATCACCAGCAGAATGAGCAGGATAAACGGAATGGCCAGCTGGATATCGATCAGGCGCATCAGCAGCGCATCCACCCAGCCGCCAAGATAGCCCGCAATCATCCCCAGCGTGGTGCCGATGACCGCGCCGATCAGCGCCGCCAGTACCACCACCAGCAGCGACAGCCGCGTACCGGAGAGTATGCGCGACAGCAGATCGCGGCCCAGCTGGTCGGTGCCCAGCCAGTGGGTGCCCAGCCAGTGGGTGCCCTGCGCGCCGGGGCTACCCGGCGGCAGGAAGATTTCCAGCAGATTATTACTTAGCGCATCGGGCAGGGGCAGCCACGGCGACAGCAGTGCTGCGGCGATAACCGCGATCAGCAGGGTCGCGCCAATCACGGCATCACCACAGATCAGTCGCCTCGGGCGACGGCGCAGCACGGCGGTCGGTGCGATCATTTCAGCCTCAGGTCATACAGTGGGATGCGGGCATCCACGCGGCCTTTAAACACCAGTGAATCGCTGTGGGCGTAAAGGGTGTCTTCCCGATACAGCGGCAGCAGAGGCTGCTGTTCGGCGACGCGCTGCTGGATCTGCTCCAGCACTTTTTTACGCGCTGCGGGATCAACAATCTGACGGCTCTGGTCCAGCAGTTTGTCGAGTTCGGCATCATGCACGGTGGAGTACGGCTCGCCGCTGCGCAGGATCGGGAACAGCGCGGCGTCGGCATCCAGGGTCTGGGTTGAGCCCCAGGCCAGCATATAAACCGGAGCCTGTTTCTGCGCCGCGACCTGCTGGGTGTAGACCGACCATTCCGGCACTTCCAGCTGGGCTTTCACGCCGATGGCCGCCAGATCCTGCACGATGGCCTGGGCAACATCGGCGCTGGCGATATAGCGGCGCGGTGCCTGGAAGCGCAGAGTGAAGCCGTTCGGGTAACCCGCTTCCGCCAGCAGGGACTTCGCTTTCGCCACGTCCTGCACGGTGGCCGGAACCGGCAGATAGCCAAAGTCATTGGCTCCGGCGGTCGTCCCGGTCGGTGTGCCAAATCCGTGCAGCAGCTGCTGGGTATACGCCTGACGGTTCAGCGCCAGCGACAGTGCCTGGCGAACGCGCACGTCGTTAAGCGGTTTTTCCTCATCTTTCAGGCCCAGATAGATGGTCAGGCCGCCGCCTTTCACCTGCTCCAGCTGTACGTTCGGGCGGTTTTTCAGCGCCGGAACCAGGTCGGCAGGCACGTTCTCAATCAGCTGAACTTCGCCGGTCAGCAGCGCGGTCAGGCGCGCGGTGGCTTCCGGGATTGGACGCCAGGTGACCTGATCGATAGCCGGCTTGCCGCGCCAGTAGGCGTCATTGGCGACCATCACCACTTTTTCATCCGGGATAAAGCTTTCCAGCTTGTAGGCACCGCTGCCAACCGGCTTGCGGGCAAACTCGCTGGCACCCACTTTTTTCACGTAGGCAGGCGGGACGATATACGCCGGATAGCGGCTCATCCGCGTTGGCAGCAGCGGGTCCGGGCCGTTGGTGATGATGCGAACCTGATTGTCACCGACCGTCTCAACGGATTTAATCGTGCGGATGTAGGAGATGGTCGGCGCGTGGTTTGCCGGGTCGAGAATACGGTCGATGGAGAATTTCACCGCTTCGGCATTCACCGGCTCGCCGTCGGTAAACTTCACGCCCGGGCGCAGGGTAAACAGCCAGGTGGTGGCGTCCACCGCTTTCCATTCGGTAGCCAGGCCCGGCTGTAGCGACATATCGTCACCGCGGCGCACCAGAGTATCGAAAATATTATCCACGAGGGTGGCGGATTCTTTCAGAAAGCCGGGGTCCATTGCCGTGGCGGAGGCCGCCTGACCAATGGTGATCTCCGCCGCCTGCACACCGGCAGGCAGCAGAGCAATAAGCAATGCGGTAGTGGCAAACTTCACTGCAGGTAGTCTCATAACGTTTTCCCAAATTGCCATCGGCAAGGTAGTGAAAAGAGTGAATACTGTGAGGACAATGCTGTGTTTTTGTAATACATGATATATCCTATAGTCAGGCTGAATAGCAATAAAACATTAAAATTAAATAACCATTTGCGATATCCGGGAAAGGACTAAAAAGCATGATTGAGATGGAAAAAGCGCAGCGACTAAGTCTCACCGCACAGGTGGAATCCACGCTGCGCAGCGCGCTGATTGTGGGGAAACTCAAGCCGGGTGCCAGGCTGGTGACCCGCGATCTGGCGGCACAGCTGGGTACCAGCATCACGCCGGTGCGCGAAGCGCTGCTGCGTCTGGTTTCTGCGGGCGCGCTGGATGCCACGCCCGCGGCGGCGTTTCTGGTGCCGGAAATCACGCTGCAACGCTATCAGGAGATCACGCTGATCCGTAAGCAGCTTGAAGGTTTAGCGGTGAGGTCTGCCGCGACGGCCGTGACGAAAAAACAGCTGACGGCGTTAAAAAAACTCTGTGCGCGCTTTATGCAGGCCAAGCTGAGCGGTGACGTTGAGATGGCGCTGGAAGCCAACCGCGCATTTCGTTTTACGCTTTACAGCTATGCGAAGATGCCAACGCTGGAAGCGATCATCGAGCAGCTGTGGGTACAGATTGGCCCGTGCTTCAACTATCTCTACCCGCAGTCAACGGAGATGGCACAGGGGCACCACAACTACGACCATTTGCTGGAAGCCTTAACGGCGGGCGATGCCGATGCCTGCGAGAAGCTGATTCTGAAAGCGATCGATGACGGTGCGGAAATCCTCACCGATCACTATTTCAAAAAGCCTGGCGGGTGAGATTCCGTCATTGATAAACGGCTGGCACAAGCCGTTCCTGGTGAAGACAGGTAATGACTTGGCCTGGATTGACTATTCAGGCCCAGGACACGGAATCTGCACATTGCCAGCGTTAATGTGAATCCGCAGGCGCGTCGGGATGAGCGATTGTCACCGTTTTCCCATAAATTCTGAACTTATGAATCGATCTGAGTTTGTTATCTCTTTTTTTTCCGACATATTTCATTGATGCCTGAATAAAACGAATTTCGTTTGCCTGATTCATTTTATCCAGCACGCTGTCGATGATTCTGATATCGGCATGATTGCATGCTTGCTGATTGATGAGGGAGGCATAGTCTATTTTCGTCGTCCAGGTTCCGGGATGATTGATAAGACCGATGATCTTTTCACGGATTAATACCGCCGCAACGGAGTCCTGATGGGATGCCCTGTTTGCCATTATTGCAAACTTGAAAAAGTAAAATATGACGAAAAATAGGGGAATGGTGTAGAAAAGCACGGATTTAAATGTGGTCGGTTCTTTATCCATATTAAGCGCATCGTAAATCACTGACGCCAGTGATACACAGACCAAAATGTCCGGCATGATCTCCGTCATGCGCTTAAGATCGTTTTTGAAAAACAGCGCGCCAATATAACTGAGCTGAGCAATTAGAATGGTTAACACCATCACGGTGAATGAGTTAAAGCATTCTCTTAAAATATACCCACCGATTATCGTGCATGTAGCGATAACGATCAGCACAACCTTCCAGTAATTTCGCAGGGAAACCATTTCTTTAAATGAAATCATTTTTTTCAAAAACCCTTTGCTTATCATGACTATAATTTTTCCATATAACGTTATTTATAGCATATAAGTCATTTGACAGGGTGGCGTTATTGGTAATAGGTAACCTGCTCTGATCGATTTCCCCCTTTCATCGTGATGGCGCTTTGGAAAACTGCCATAAAAACCAGGGCGCGCCGATAAACGCAGTGAGCAACCCGGCGGAAACCGGCCAGGGCCAGGCAATATTGCGCCCCAGCCAGTCGGCCAGCACCATCAGCGTTCCGCCAATCAGCGCAGCGGCGCAAAGCTGATGGCGCAGCGCACGCGCCCCCAGCGACCTGGCGCACTGTGGGGCCAGCAGGCCGATAAAACTTAACGGCCCCACCAGCAGCGTCCCGGCGGCGGTGAGCAGGGATATCAGCAACAGCACCAGCAGGTTGGTGCGCGGTAAATGGATACCCAGCGACTGCGCGGTGAGTTGCCCCAGCCCTAACAGCTGTAGCCAGCGCTGCATCAGCAGCGCCAGCGGGCACAGCACGGCGGCGGCGATCAGCGCTTCAACGGCCATGTCCGCATTAATCCCGGCGGTAGAACCGGTGCTCCAGTTCAGCAGCATCAGCGCACGCGGATCGCCGCTCAGCATTAGGATCATATTCAGCGCCCCGGCCAGGCTGGTCAGGCTCAGACCAATCAGCCCCACCTTCTGCGGATTAAACCGGCTGCGCGCGCCAAACAGGAACAGCAGCAGCATCGCCAGCAGGCTGCCCGAGATTGCCGAAGGCAGCATAAAGGTCATCGGCAGTGGCGTGAACAGCACGGTCAGTAATACCGCCAGCGCGGCACCGCTGCTGATGCCGGTCAGCTCGGGGCTGGCCATCACATTGCCCGTGAGCCGCTGGATCAGTACGCCCGCACATGCCAGCATCATGCCGGCACAGAGCGCACCGGTGATTCTCGGCCAGCGCCAGGACAGCAGATGTGAGGTCAGCGCGCCCGGCGGTTCCCGGTTCAGCCACAGCGAGGCGGGCAGCGCCAGCGCTAACAGCAGCAGCAGAATGCCCAGCTGACGGGTTTTAAAACCGGCGACCGTCGGGGCGGCAGACTGCACAGTCGGTGAACCCGTCACCCGCTGCCGTAACAGCAGCACCAGCAGCAGCGGCGCGCTGAGCAGCGCGGTAATCGCCCCTGCCGGAATATCCCCGGCGGCGGGGGAAAAGCGCAGGGCCAGCTGATCGACCAGCGTCAGCATCACCGCACCGGTCAGCACCGTGGCGATCAGCTGATGCAGAAAACGGCGGATGCCGCTGGCCCTGACAATGGCCGGGGCGGCCAGGCAGATAAAACCGATAATCCCCACCTGGCTGGTGATAATAGCGCTGATCGCCACCGCCACGCTCAGCGCCGCAATGCGCACCTTCACCACCGAGATCCCCAGCGCGCTGGCCTGCTGTTCCGACAGGCTGAGCACGGCCAGCGGCCTGACCAGCAGCAGGCTGATTAGCAGGGCAGCGCACAGTGCGATCGCCAGCAGGATGCCGCTGCGCCAGCCGCTCTGGGTTAACGCACCGGCCTGCCAGCTGAACAGGTCGCTCAGATAATCATGATTAAACAGCACCAGCAGGGTATTGAGTGAATTGCCGTACAGGCTCAGCACCATCCCCACCAGAATCACGCTGAGCGGCGCAAAACGGCGGCCGGAGGTCAGCTTGATCAGCAGTAAAACGGCGAGCGCCGAGCCGCACAGCGCCAGAACGGGCAGGCCCAGCGCCAGCAGGCCGGGCGCGAAGACCAGCGCGGCCGACATCGCCAGATTTGCCCCGGCGGCCACACCGAGCGTACCCGGTTCCGCCAGCGGGTTTTGCAGCACCTGCTGAAACAGCAGTCCGGCCAGCGCCAGGCCCGCGCCGCACAGCAGGCTGACCGCAACGCGCGGCAGGAAGCTCTGGTCCAGTAACAGGGCAGCAAGCGTTGTCGGATAGCGTGCCACCAGCGTGAAATAGTTCATCGCCACGCAGGCCAGCGCGGCGGCGAAACAGAGAAGCAGAATAACGGCGGCAGTCGTCGATCTCATTGCTCCGCCTCCAGCGCCCGGGTGATATCCCCGGCCAGTGCCAGCCCGGTGGCGAGGCCGCCAAACGGGAAGAAATGATCCAGGTGCGTGACGCGGTCACTTTTAACCATCGGTAACTGCTGCCACAGGCCGTCGGGCTGCCTGGCGCGCATCAGTCGCGTCATAGCGGTGGGTAATTCGGTATAGAACAACCGGTCGCAGGGCAGATCCGCCAGTTCCTCGATGCGTACGCGGGCAATATGGGCGGCGTTGACCGCTTTTTGCCAGGCGTTACGCAGGCCAAGCTGGCGGATAACCGCATCCGCCAGGCTGCCGCTGCCGTAGATTGTGGCGTGCTTACCGTCCTGATCCAGCACCATTGCCAGTACCCGCGCCTGCTGACGCGCCTCGAGGCGCTGACGCAGATCGTTCACTTCAACCTTCACCCGCTGCAGCCAGCGCGCGGCCGCAGCATCCGCGCCCAGCCGCCGCCCGGTTTGCTGCGTCCAGTCGTGCAGCGCCTGCCACGGATTGCCCGAAGCATACCAGCCCGATACCGTTTCCAGCGGCGCGATAGCCGCCATTTTGGCCATCACCGGTGCAGAAAGCACATCGCTGATAATCAGAGAAGGGCGCAGGGCATCGAGCAGTTCCATATTCGGTTCCCAGAACGGCCCGATGTCCTGTACGCCGTCAGGCAACACCGGCTGCGGAATGCGGCGTCGAAAATAGCCGGTATCGGAAATCGCCAGCGGCGTGATGCCGATACTGAGCAGCGTTTCCGCCGCCGCCCAGTTAATCGCCACGATACGCTGCGGGTCTACCGTCGGCAGACCCGCACGCGCCGCCAGCGGCAGCATCACCAGCATTTTCAGACAGTGACGGCGGCTGAACTCCGGCATCAGAAGTTCAGTTTCAGCGAGCCAATGACGGTGCGTTCCTGGCCCGGGTAGCAGCTGGTATCGCCATCGCAGGTGCCCACGTAGTGGCGGTCGAACAGGTTCTGCACGTTCACGCCAACCTGGATATTTTTATTCACCTGATATTTCGCACCGGCATCCACCAGGGTGAAGTTTTTCACCTGGATGGTGTTGGCGTTATCGCCGTACATGCTGCCGACGTAGCGCACGCCGGTGCTCAGCATCAGCCCGTCAAACAGCCCCTGATGGAAGCCGTAGTTGAGCCACGCGGAGGCCATGTTTTTCGGCACGTTAGCCTGCTGCTTGCCTTCGTCACCGTTGTTGCTTTTGGTGATTTCGGTATCGGTCCAGCTGTATGACGCCAGCGCATCAAGGTTATCCGTCAGCTTCGCCTGAGTTTCCCACTCGATACCGCGGGAACGCACTTCGCCGGAGGCGACCTGATAGCCGGTTGCCCTTCCGTCAACCAGCTCATTGGTCAGCACGTTGGACTTGGTGATTTCAAACGCCGCCAGGGTCATCAGCAGATTGCTGTCCGGCTGGTATTTCACCCCCACTTCGTACTGGTGCGCTTTGCTGGGATCGAAGGTGCGGTTCTGGCTGTCGGTGCCGCTGTTGGGGATAAACGATTCGGCGTAGCTGATGTACGGTGCCAGGCCGTTGCCGACCAGATACGTCAGCCCCGCGCGACCGGTCCAGGCATCTTTATCAATCCATGAGGTGTTGCTGGTCAGGTTATTCTGCGTGCGCATGCTGATATCGTCATGGCGACCGCCCAGCGTTAACAGCCACTGGTCCGTCAGGTGGATCTGATCCTGTACATACACGCCCAGCTGTGCGGTGGTCTGATCGTTATTGTTGAGCGCATAGGTTGGATCGGCAATATTCAGCCCGTATACCGGGTTAGTGATACTCAACGCCGGGGCAACGGCACCAAAACGCTTGGCGTTGCCGTCCAGCCAGCTGTAGTCCACGCCGGCCAGCAGCGTATGCGCTACGGACGCGGTATTGAAATCCATCTGCAGCTGGTTATCGACATTGAAGGCCTTCATGTGCTCATCAAAACGAATCGCGTTGCGCGATATGGTGTTGGTGGTGAAGTCAGGACTGCCCGGCAGCAGGTTATTCAGGATGGTATCCGTCTGCCCGTAGCGCAGGTTCTGGCGGAACTTGACGTTTTCACCCAACTGCTGGCTGAATTCGTAGCCGACGCTGTACTGCTCCTGGCGGAAACGGTTGTAGCTGTAGTCACCCAGCAGGGTATCGGTGGCCCGACCGCCCGGCGTAGTGAGTACGGCGATGGTGCCGCCGGACGTGTCGCGCAGATAGTCAGCGCGCAGGGTCAGGCTGGTGTCCGATGAGGGGATCCAGGTCACCGTTGGCGCCAGATACACGCGGTTGTCTTCCACATGTGGCCCGTCGCGATACTGGAACTGGGTGTCGCTGTCGCGGGCCAGGCCGACCACGCGGTACAGCCACTCGCCGTCCTCGTCCAGCTTGTCGCTCATATCAAACTGCGCCTGGCGACGGTTGAAATTCCCCAGCTGTACTTCCACTTCATGCACGCCGCGCGCGTCCGGCATTTTGCTGACGCGATTCACGATCCCGCCAGCGTCACCCAGCCCGAACAGGGTGGAAGAGGGACCACGGACAATATCCACGCGTTCCAGCGCGTACGGCTCGGTGCGGAAATAGCTGTAGCTGTTGTTCAGCTGACGCAGGCCGTCGCGATAGTCATTAGTGGTCAGGGCGTTAAAGCCACGAATGTAAATCCAGTCGTAGCCCTTGGGATCGACGCCGTAGGTTTCGGTTTTCACGCCCGGCACGTAGCGCAGCGCCTCGGTGACGGTCTGCACGTTCTGGCGATCCAGCTGCTCGCGGGTGATCACTGAAACCGACTGCGGCACTTCAATCAGTGGGGTATCGGTTTTGGTGGCAGTCAGGGTCTGCTGCGGTACAGCGGCAGCGTTACTGACGCTGGCGGTCACGGTCAGCGTACCGTCGCCGGAGGCCGATGGGGTAATGGAGACGGTCCCGCCGATCAGTTTCCACTCCAGCCCACTGCCGGTCAGCAGCTGTCCCAGCGCCTGTTCAAGGCTCATCGGGCCCGATACCGCCGGAGCGGTTTTCCCGTCAAGAGAGGCTGGTGCGGCGATAAGCTGCACGCCAGCCTGCCTGGCCAGCTGGTTCAGTGACGTTGACAGCGGCTGCGCAGGCAGCGAAACGGCGAGGGTTGCCGCCGCATAAGCGCCGGACATCGGCAGCGCGGCGGCGATAACTACGGCGAGGTGCTGTGTACGAAACGCGCGTAAAGCAGAAAAAACGGCCATTCATGATCCCCAGATTTAAGATGAATAATAATCATTCTCTTCTGAAGACGCAGCGCGAAGACAAATCCTGACGTCGTTTTTAATTATTTTTTCGTTCAGCAGCAGATGAAACGATAGTTAACTGATTTTTATCGGTTTTTATTTTCACCGGCAGCACCAGCGGCAGCGATTTCGCAAAGCTCCCGGCGCGGTCGGTATCAAAGCTCCCGCTTACTCTCAGCGCGGCAACGGCGGACGATCCCGGTTTGATCGACACGTCGCCATAGCGGGCAAATTCCGCCAGCGCCATATCCAGGCGCGTATTGTCCAGCACGATGCGGTCATCGCGCCAGGCGGCAATGCTGTCGGCGGGCAGGGTGGTACGTGCGATCAGTCGCCCCTCGGCATCACCTGTTGCACGTTCGGAAGCGTGCAGCACGGCCAGATGCGCACTGGCCTGCGGCAGATGCAGATGCTGCATCGCCCGCCACCAGCCGTTCTGCCAGCGGCCGCGCGGGCCAACGCGCACGGCACCGGAGCTGACCGCCACATCGGTGCCGTCGCCGCTCATGGTGTGCGGCAGGTAGCGCACGCTGAATTCGGTGCCGACCACGGTCACCCGCGACGGGCCGCTGAACACCGCAAAAGGCTGCTGCGGGTTATGCGCCACCTGGAAGAAGGCCTGTCCCTGCGGCATCTCCACTTCCCGGCGGCCGGGGTAATAGCGCACGGTCAGCTGCGTTCCGGCATCCAGCGAAACTTTACTGCCGTCAGGCAGATCGACAGTGCGCATCTCGCCGCGACCGGTCTGCCAGCTGGCAGTGTAAACCGGTGCGGCGAATTCAACGCGCAGCGGCAGCCACAGCACCGCCGCCAGCATCAGTAGCGCACAGCCGTACGCCAGCGGCCGCCAGACGTGGCGGCGAACCGGCACAGGGCGCAGATGATTAACCGCGTCGGCGGGGATGGCCGCCGTTTGCTGCCACAGGCCGGACAGGTCCTGATACTCCGCCCGGTGTGCCGGGGTTTGCAGCCAGTGCTGAAAGGCGTCCTGCTCGGCCCGGGTCAGGCCCTCCTGCTGGCGAAGCAGCCAGCGGATCGCCTGTTCGGCAACTGCCTGCTTATCTTGCGTCGTCATTGTGGCTTCCCTGTTGGTTCATCCCGCCAGCTCTCACGGCTGGCGCGGCAGGCCAGCATGGCGCGGATAATGTGTTTTTCCACCATATTGATTGAAATACCCATGCTGGCGGCGATCTCGCTCTGCGACTGGCCATCAATGCGATGGCGGATAAACGCCTCGCGGCAGCGCGGTGGCAGTTGTTCAATGGCGGCAACGATATGGTCGATGTACTGCTGGTTCTCCAGCTGGCTGTCGGGCTGCTCGTGACCCGGCGCTGGCAGTTCGTCAGCGTCCACATCCGGTGCATCTTCATGCTGTTTATGCAGACGATAGCGATCGACCAGCAGGTTTCTGGCGATATGGTAAAGCAGGCCGCGGTGCGAGGAAACCTGTTCCGGAGAGGCCAGCGCGCGGCTGAATGTCTCCTGGGTCAGCTCTTCCGCGAGGTGTTTGTCCCGCAGTTTGCCGCTCAGGAAACGGAACAGTTCGGTGTAGTAACGTTCAAACGCTGACAAAGTGGCTTCCCAACAACCGCATATTCTGCGGGGATGATAAAGAGACGGAATGTTTGAATGAAAATAGTTATCGTTCTTAACGACAAGCGGCAATCATATCGTAAAAATAACGCGGGAGTGAGTGAAAAAGAATGCGCGGTTAACGCGGGTGCTGGCGGGCGAACATCGCGCTAAACCAGTCGATAAAGACGCGAACCTTCGGTGACAGATAGCGGCGATCGGGATACAGAACCGAGACGGGCTTGGCAACGGTGGAGTACTCCGCCAGCACCTCGGTCAGCCTTCCGACCTGAATATGCGGTTCCAGCGCGGCGCGTAATGCGTGCAGCATCCCTAGGCCGGACAGCCCGCAGGACAGCAGCACATCGGAATTGTTAACCAGCATGCTGCTGGCCGGGCGTCGTGAAACCGTTTCTCCGTTGACCGTGAACTTCCACTCCATGATTTCCCGGCTGTGCTCGCTGAAAAAATTTACCGCTTTATGCCTGGCAAGATCGTCGGGCGTCTGCGGTGTTCCGTACTTTTCCAGATACGACGGTGCGGCACAGGTCGCCATCGCTACGCTGCCAACGTGGCGCGAGACCAGACTGGAGTCTTTCAGTTCGCCCAGCCGGATAACGCAGTCGATACCTTCCGCAATAAAATCCGTCAGGCGATCGGATGCCGTCAGCACGATTTCAATCTGTGGGTACAGCGCCTGGAATTCGTCCAGCGCGGGAACGAGGATGGCGTGGGTCAGCGCCAGCGGCGCATCAATCCGCAGACGGCCGCGCGGCGGTTTATCCGTCGACACCGAGGCCATCATCTCGCCGACGTCGGTCAGCAGCCCTTTAGCACGCTGATAAATTTCCTCACCCTCTGCCGTCATGCTCAGGCTGCGCGTGGTGCGATGCAGCAGCTTTACCCCCAGATCGTCTTCCAGCTGCTGTACCGATTTACTCACCGCCGGACGGTGCAGTTGCAGGGCATCTGCCGCACGGGTGAAGCTACGCAGTTCAACCACCTGAACATAAATCGCCATCAGTTCCAGCATGTTAGCGCGCATCGTTTCTCCACTGAAATCGTTCACCCACCGGGTATCAATACAGCGAAGTATACCCTGGCGGATTGTTTCCCCTGCAATAACAGTGAAGTGCTTTTCCACGGCTTTTTCCCGCCGCACGCAGTTTTTATGATGGCCGCCACTTAACTCATACCGTGGAGACGCAAAAATGAAAGCATGGTTACTGAAAGATTTTGGCCTTGAGAATTTACAGCTCGCCGAGGTGGAAACCCCAGCGCCGGGTCCGGGCGAACTGCTGGTGAAGGTGGGGGCGGTATCCCTCAACTTCCGGGATAAGGCGATCGTGGACGGATTCTATGAACCACACCGGGTTCCTAAACCGCTGATCCCGGTGTCCGACGCCTCGGGAACCGTCGTGGCAGTCGGTGAGGGCGTAAGCCGCTTCATCGTCGGCGAACGGGTTAACTCACACCTCTATTCGCGCTGGCTGGACGGCGAACCCGCAGCGGATGAGCCGGACTGGTGCCTTGGAATGCCGCTGCCGGGCGGCCTGGCCGAGTATATGATTATTCATCAGGACAGCGCGGTGAAAGCCCCTGACACGATGAGCGATGAGGAAGCCTCAACGCTGCCGATTGCCGCACTGACCGCATGGTATTCGCTGATGGATATTGGCAACCTGCAACCGGGCCAGACGGTGCTGGTACAGGGAACCGGTGGTGTCTCCGTCTTTGCGGCGCAGATAGCCCATGCGTATGGCGCACGCGTTATCGCCACCTCCAGCAGTGATGCCAATCTGGATCGGATTAAACAGCTGGGTGCCGATGAAGGGATTAATTATAAAACCACGCCGGACTGGCATAACGCCGTGCTGGCGCTGACCGACGGTAAAGGGGTTGATATCACTATCGACGTCGCCGGGGGGGACGGGATTAACCAGTCGGTGGCCGCCACGAAGGTTGCCGGAACCATCGCGCAGGTCGGCTTTCTGACCGGGCAGACATCGCAGCTGGACCTGATGCCGGTGATTTTCCGCCAGACCACGATCCGGGGTATCGCGGTAGCGCCGCGTTCATCGTTTGACCGCATGAATCCGTTCCTCACCGAGCACAACATCAAGCCGGTGATTGAGCAGGTCTACGACTTCCGGGATGCGGTGAAGGCCTTCGAACACCTGTCACGCGGTGCATTTGGCAAGGTCGTTATCCGCATCGCTGACTGACGGGGCGGGCTCACGGGTTAGGCATCAGCCCGTGAGCCGTCTGATTACCAAAAATCGAGGCTGTGGTGCAGCTCCGGGTTCCTGTGGCGAGCGGCACCCTTTCCGGTGCCGCTCTGCTGCGGTTATTTCGGCAGGCTTTCCAGCGCGGCGCGCAGATTTTTCAGCGAGGTGGTGATGATGCTCCAGGCATCCTTCGGCTTATCGTGTTCGATGATAAACCACTTCACACCGCTGGCCTTCGCGGCGGGCAGAATCGTTTTCCAGTCCAGCAGGCCTTCGCCCAGCGGCGCAAAGTTCATTTCGTCATCGCGGATGCCGATCGAGGCATTATCCTTGGCGTGAATAGCAAACACGCGGCCCGGATACTCTTTCAGAATACGTGCGGGGTCCTGACCGCCGCGCGATACCCACGCCGCATCCATTTCCAGCTTCAGGTTGGCGGGCTGCGAGTGCTTAAAGATGATGTCCAGTGCGGTGACGCCGTCGTACTTCTTCATTTCAAAATTATGGTTGTGATAGCCCAGCTGGATGCCGTCCTTGTGCAGCTTCGCGCCCAGCTTATCCAGCCTTTGTGCGTAGTCGATCCAGCCCTGGGTGCTGTCCGGGCGATCCTGCGGTTCAATCCACGGCACCACGATGGTGCTGTTGCCTACTGCCTTGTTAAAAGCCACGGTTTGCTGATAGTCCTGCTCCAGCGCCTTCAGCTGGACGTGTGAAGAGGTGACCGTCAGCTGGTTTTTCTCCAGCAGCGCCTTCAGCTGTGCGGCATTCAGATCGTGCGTGCCGACCAGCTCCACGTGCTTAAAGCCCGCCTTGTGCGCCATCGCGAACTGCTCGGCTGGCATGCCGACATTGCGCAGCGTATACATTTGCAGTGCGATTTCATCATCCACCTGCGCCGCTGAAACGAAGCCCGACGCCGTGCCCAGAGCCGCCAAAAGACCCACCGTTGCCATCAAATTTTTCATCAATTTTCATCCTGTTATTAATAAGTAATCGATTACAAACTACGATCAAAAGTAATCGATTACAAAATGCAGAAGTGATTTCTGTGATCGGGGTCATTATGCCGGGGAGGGGAGGGGAATGGACGGTACAGGAACCAAACCTGGGACTGACCGATCTGGTGACATAGCCCAGCGCGAACATGAGCATTCCGGATTGATCGTTTAACAATTTAGTGCCCAGGATTAGTCGGATTAATCACTCTCAGGTCGAAACCAGAAACTGCTGCATCAATTGATATTCCACTTAAGGGATGAGCTACCCGCATTGATTATTTATCTGCGTGATGGTGAATCATTAAAACCTTTTCATCCAGTATGTTTTCGGTCATTACCGTTAAGTCCATTTATTATTGAAGTGAGACCGCCAGCCGGATCAGAACCCGTTTCAGTAAAATTATCTGGCAGGGCAACGCGGGCATACTATACAATCGCGGGCGTGTTCTGATGGTTGAATCGATCAGCGCAATCTTCACGTAAGTCACAGAATTAAAAAGATATAAATCACGTCCCTAAAGGCAAGACAGCATTAAACCAGTCAGTATAAATAATAAGACTTCCAACAAATCAGATTGTGAATCTGTTGGAAAATAACGCTTCACCAGCACAACAATATTAATCGGACTTTAGATGAACAAGAAGTTGAGTCTCGCTGCATTAGCCGTTACGAGTGTTATTTTTAGTTCAGTGTCTTTCGCTGCCGGCTTCGACTGTAATAAAGCCAGCGGCTACGTTGAACAGACCATCTGTTCAACCCCGGCGCTGTCCGCGCTGGACGACAAAGTGAGCGGCTTATACGGCCAGGCGATTAAGCAGAACCCGGACAATAAAGCCGCCATCAGAAAATCGCAGCTGGCGTGGTTAAAAGAGGTTCGCAATAAATCCACGTCATTAACCGAGCTGCAAAACGCCTACGTGAACCGCGTGAACGACCTGAATGCGATCGTCGGCGACAGCGCACAGTCGGCAGCGGTTTCCGGCAGCCAGCCTCAGTCGGCTGCGCCGGCAGCGGTCGCTCCCGAACCACAGGCCGCACCCGTTGCTCAGAGTGCAGCACCCGTAGCGAGTTCGGGCCAGGCGTCAGTAGAACGCTCCTGCCAGGTGCAGGTCACCTACAGTAAAGATGCTGTCGATCAGTACATCACCAACCAGAAAACCCAGCCAAACCGGCTGCGCGTCACCGATAACGGCGACAGCTTTATCATCCACTTCGATCGTTTTTACGGGCTGGGTGATATGAACAGTGAATTTATTTCACCGCGCGGCAAGGAGTTTATGAACGTTAAGCAGGAGCCGGACGGCACCACCTCCTTCTACCGCAAAAGCGAGGCCAACGGGTTCCTCAGCTTTATCTTCACCTCGGTGAAAGGCAGCATGAAGCCAAGATTTGATGCCAGTCTGTATGACTGCCGCACCGGCGTAGCGGCGAGCGCCAGCCAGCAACAGCCGGTGGTGAATGCGCAGGCCAGTGCCGTATCTTCCGCCGCCGGTGAAGTGAAAACCTACCATTTAACAGCAACGTCAGCGGTGCTTGATCCGATTGAGATGGATTTCCGCAGCAGCTCGGCGCTGGATATGAAAGTCTATAATGACGCTAAAAATTATGCCGACGGCAGCGATGACCGCTATCGCATGTTAAGCATCTACCGGGATTACGGCGTGTCGGTGGCTGATTTCGACAACATCGTTATTCCGCAGTGCCGTGCCGAAACGGACAGCCTGACGAATGAGAGCAAGGCCGTGCAGAGCCAGTGGGGCACGTTCAGCAGCGATCCTTCCACCCGCGAGCGTCAGCAGAAAGAGCGGTCGGAATATTTGCAGCAGTGGACGCAGCGCTTCCAGGCGGCAACGGACAAAATGCAGCAGTGCTGGTCGGAAGCGGCGTTGCGCGTGCCTCAGCATACGCCTCGCTGATTATTTTGCCTGGCCGGAGCGGAAATCGAAAGTGTTCCGGCCAGGTTAAAAAAATACCCCGCATCGTGCGGGGTATTTTAATGGCAATCTTCGTCCGACCAGCGCATATCCGGGTTATGTTTCCAAGTCTGTAAATCTTGTTCACAGATCAAACCGTCCTTCGTCGTCCACAACCTCACCACGCTCCGCCAAAAAATCAGCATCGGCCTTTTCGAGCTGAGCGAAAGAACCCCAGCTGGGTCCGATCGGGCGCAGAATGATGCTGTCTCCTTCCCGGATAATTTCAAGCTCGCTGACGCCCTCGAAATCAAGGTCACGCGGCAGTCGTATTGTACGGATGTTGCCATTTTTAAAGATGGATACGATTCTCATGGTTTTCTCCCAGCTATTCGGCCACCTGATACGCATGCTAAGTATTTTCCTGGCCACTATCCAGGCACAATAAGCCATTTATTGATTCTCAAAAAAACATGCATTGCGCGGATATAGTTTTACAACGCTTCTGTAAAATAAAAATCCGTTTTTAAACTGTATGAGGTTGTAGCGAAAGAAAAGAAATGGAAAATTCCTTGCTCTGGCTCAATCTATAGAAATGTCATTGGCGTTAATATGAACAGATTTAAAAATCACAAGGAGTTTCAATGGCTTTATACGGAAAGTTCATACTTAATGGAGCAGACATAGCCCCACTGATAGTCCCAGGCGTTGGCGTATTTATGGCTTTCTCAGGAAATGGCTCCTGTATAAACCAGGTCAGTTGTTCAAAACTACCCTCTCAAGGACCTGTACCGCCAGGAAGATATTGGATTGTAGACAGGCCACAAGGAAGGCTTATTTCTTACTCACGGGTGAATGAAGTTAGTCGAGATATGATCAACCACTATCTATATGGTGCAAGTTTTAAGCACAGCGAGTGGTTTGCTTTGTTTCCTGATTCCTGGGGTAACGTTAATGACGGAAGGTGGCTTGATGATGTCTGGAGAGGAAACTTCAGATTACACCCTGGTAGAATATCTAACGGTTGTATAACTCTTTGTCATGATAGTGATTATGCGACGCTCAGAAATGCACTATTGAGAACCAGTAAGATCCCCGTGACATGCATGAAAAATATGCAGGCCTACGGGCAAATTGAAGTGGTGATATAGATGAAAACCATGCTTCGCAGGATAGTTAAAATTGCTATTTTTATAATTACCCTGGTAATTGTTGGGCGGTTATCCTCACCATATTTCTATGACATAGTAAGCTTAAAAACTGCTGACAAGATTTCAGCTCTCATCAACGACAGTTCTTCCGCTGAAGATATTGATAATGTTTACTTTTACCTAAACTTTTTACTTACGATGACATTGACAATACCACTTTATTTGTTTTTAACAAAAGCATTTTCAACTATCTGTAAACAACGGCATTTAGATAAAAAAATGCGCCCATAAAAGAGGCGCATTGCACCTTTTAACCAGCAGTAGACCGTTCATTCCATGCATCAGAAAACTGCACATTACCATCAACATAACGCCAGGTGATTTTCTCATACTGAAGGCTGACATTTTCAATATGATTTAGCTGCGAGCTAGATGTCTTAACATTTGGTACAGAGGTATTGACCCCCGTAATTTTTCCGTTTGCGGGATCAACCGGTAGTGACAAACCATGCGATAATCCAATTATCTCAATGCTTCCATTACGATCCTGAACATCAACAGAACCTTTTATGTCCGCGCCACCGTCATCCTTAAGCCACATGTAAGCAGGGATTGGCATCTGTATATCCTTATAGACTGGTAAACTCTGCATTTTATTCTGGCACAGTGAGTTTGACGTTAGCACAGATCAATTAGATCCCTATGCGGTCAAGAATAAAATAACCACGCATATTAATAATTTAATAGCGTGGTTTTTAACATCATTAAGCCTCCGTTACTTCAGCGAGCCCGAAGTCAGCGTCGCACTGTTTTCCGCTGGCGCATTCCGCTGAATATCCGGTGCCGGGCTGTCCAGATCGCGGCGGATGCCGATGCGGAACACCCCGGACAGCATCAGCGCACCGACAATGGCGATTGCACCCAGCAGATACAGCCCCGCCGCCGGAGAATTGAAGGTGTTTTCGGCCCACACGCGGATATTTGGCGCAACGAAACCACCCAGATTGCCCAGCGAGTTAATCAGTGCAATTCCTGATGCCGCCGCCGCACCGCCCAGATAGCTGGTGGGGAAGGTCCAGTAGATCGGCTGCACCGCCAGCAGGCCCGCGCAGCCGATGCACAGCACGATAAATGCCCAGACCGGCGTTGCCGCTAACATCCCCGACAGCGCCACGCCAAGGCCGCCGCACAGCAGGGTAATGGTGCCTATCCAGCGCCTTTCTTTGCGCTTCGTCGACAGGTGAGGAATATACCAGGCCGCAAACAGGGCGCAAAGCCAGGGAATACCGGACAGCACGCCGACGATAAAGCCGACTTTCTGGCCGGAAAGGGCCGCCACCTGCGAAGGCAGGAAGAACGCAATCCCGTAGGAACCCACCTGGATGGTAAAGCAGATCATGCACAGATAGAGCACGCGCGGATCGCACAGGGCTTTCAGGATACCCTGCGGGCCGTGGTTCACCTTGGCCTTCTCTTCTTTTTCAATTACCCGACTGAGGGCCTGCTTCTCCTCTTCGTTAAGGAACTTACAGCGCCGGTCGGCAGGCTTATCGTCCAGATAGAAATAGGCTACCACGCCAACGAACGCCGCCAGTAATCCTTCCACCAGGAACATCAGCTGCCAGTTGTGCAAGCCCCACATACCGTGGATGGTTAACAGCGCGCCGGATGCCGGGCCGCCGAGAATAAAGGCGATCGGCGGACCAAACCAGAAATAACCGGCGACCTTGGCGCGGACGTTCAGCGGGAACCAGAAGGTGAGATAGAGCATCACGCCCGGCATAAAACCGGCTTCCGATGCGCCGAGGAAGAAGCGCAGGATGATAAAGGTTTTCTCGTCGTGGGCGAACATCATCGCCGCAGAGATCAGCCCCCAGGTCACCATAATGCGGGAAAGCCAGACCCGGGCACCGACTTTATACAGCAGAATGTTGCTGGGCACTTCGAACAGCGCATAGCCGATAAAAAACACCCCGGCACCAAACGCGTAGGCGGCATTACTTAAACCGGTATCCACCTGGAATGCCTCTTTGGCAAAACCAATATTGGCACGGTCTAAATAAGCCATTACATACATTAATGCCAGAAACGGCAGCAGGCGGATAATAGATTTACGTACTGCCGAATTAACAACTTTATCATCTTCAGTCTGACTCATAGGAGTGCTTCCACGTTGAGTGTTATGCAGTCGGTCTCTTCGATAATAACGTCATAAGGCATTCTGACTATCCCGCCATTATTTCATGGCGGGATAGCAGAAAATTGACAGGATTAATAGTGAGAGGTTTTTAATTTAACCATTCGCGACCGTCAGGCCATGAATAATCCAGTAGGGTCTGAGCTTTCATTTTCACGCCGTAGCCCGGTTGCTGTAACGGATAATATCTTCCGCGTTTAATGACTAAGGGCTCTTCGAAGTTTTCATGTAAGTGGTCGACATATTCCAGCACCCGGTTTTCCAGCGAGGCGGAGACGGCAATATAATCGAACAGCACGATATTGAGCGAATACTGGCACAGGCCGACGCCGCCGCCGTGCGGGCAAACCGGCACGCCAAATTTCGCCGCCATCAGCACCACGGCCAGCACCTCGTTCAGGCCGCCGAGGCGGGCGGGATCGAGCTGGCAAAAGTCCATCGCGCCGGCCTGGAAGAACTGTTTGAACATCACGCGGTTGTGGGCGTGCTCGCCGGTGGCAATGCCGATATCACCGATTCTCGCCTTAATCGCCGCATGGCCGAGAATATCGTCCGGGCTGGTTGGCTCCTCAATCCACAGCGGGTCGAACTGCGCCAGCTTGCGCATGGCCGCAATGGCCTGGTCTACGCCCCAAATCTGGTTGGCGTCCATCATCAGCTTGCGGTCCCAGCCCAGCTCCTCACGCAGAATGGCCGCACGCCGCATGTCCTGCTCCAGATCGGCTCCGACTTTTTGCTTCAGGTGCGTCCAGCCATCGGCAACCGCCTGGCGTGCCAGCTGGCGCATCTTCTCTTCCGAGTAGCCCAGCCAGCCCGCGGCGGTGGTATAGCCAGGGAAGCCGTATTCAAACATCTCCTGCTCGCGCTGCGCTTTGCGGCTCTCGACGCGGCGCAGCAGGGTCAGCGCCTCTTCCGGGGTTAACACATCGGTGATGTAGGTGAAATCGATGCACTTCACCACCTCTTCCGGCTTCATATCCACCAGCAGCTTCCACACGGTTTTATTTTCCGAACGCGCCCACAGATCCCAGAGCGCATTAATAATTGCCGCGGTGGCTAAATGAATAACACCTTTTTCCGGCCCGACCCAGCGCAGCTGGCAATCACCGGAAACCAGCTCATGCCAGAACTGGCCGAAATTAGCGGTAATTTCCTCCAGCGTGCGGCCAATCACAAATAATTCGGCTAATGATTTAACTGCGCTGACGCAGAGATCGTTTCCCCGGCCAATAGTAAAAGTCAGTCCGTAGCCTTTTAAATCTTCCCGATCGGTTATCAGGGTGACATACGTTGCGGAATAATCAGATATTGCATTCATCGCATCAGAACCGTCGAGGTTTCTGGACGTTGGGAAACGAATATCTTTAACGCTGATATCCTTGATCGCGATCGCCATTTTATCTCCTGATTTATTTATAGGTCGTTATAAAAAGTAGGGTAGGGCTCAGTTGATAATTTGAGTGTATCGGCGGTTTTAGAACGAAATATGAGCGAGTAGCCATATTTTGATGAGGTCTGAGTTTTTATGTTTTTTATGTGTTTTTAATTTGTTTCTGAGATGTTATGCAAATAATAGCTGCGTGAACGGCTTGAATTATCATCAAACACCCTCTGACGGTAAAAGACAGGAAGGGCCTGTTATGACGCGGCGAGGGCGGGTTCACAGCACAAAGAGACATCAAAATCAAAGCGGGCTACCAGTCCATGACGCCCCGGCAGAAGTGCCGATACCCTCATGGTCTGGTTTTTTAATGGCGCTAAATCCCTTCAGGCTTAGTGAACAAACACGCAGCCAGGAGTGACTCAACGGATAAAGCGGGTAGAGAAAACAACCGGCAGCATTACGCCGCCTGATCCTGCGGGATCTCAATATCCGCGCTGATACGCAGCCCTTCGCTGTCAAAGACCATGCACTGATGCGGATAGAAAGACGGGCGCAGAGACTGATAAGGACGGAAGGAAACATCGCCGGGCAGTAGCATTTTAAAGCCGTCGTGGCCGTAGCTCTGACCGAACAGATAGGTATTGTTGCCCAGCCGTTCCACCACTTCACAGTGGAAATCCAGCTGCAGCGGGGCGTCGCTGTTGATGCGCAGATGCTCAGGCCGAATGCCCAGCGTCAGCGCCTCGCCCGGTTGCAGCAGCCGCTGCGGGGCAGGCAGCGCCAGGGTGTTTTGCCCTTCGTTAATGCTGACCAGCAGCCCGCTGGCGCTGCACTCCACGACCTGGGCGGGCAGGAAATTCATCTTAGGTGAGCCGATAAAACTCGCCACAAAACGGTTAACCGGATTGTAGTAGAGCGCCATCGGCGAGCCGACCTGTTCAACCTTGCCGTAGTTCATCACCACAATCTTATCGGCCAGCGTCATTGCCTCAACCTGATCGTGGGTGACATAGACCATGGTGGTCTTCAGCTCCTGATGCAGCTTGGCGATGTGCAGGCGCATCTCCACGCGCAGCTCGGCATCCAGGTTTGACAGCGGTTCATCGAACATAAACACCTTCGGATTACGCACAATCGCCCGGCCAATCGCCACGCGCTGGCGCTGCCCGCCGGAGAGCTGCTTCGGTTTGCGGTCCAGCAGGTGGGAAAGCTGTAGCGTTTTGGAAACCATCTCAACCTGGTGGCGGATCTGTTCTTTCGGTACGCGATTGACCTTCAGGCCGTAGCCCATGTTTTCCGCCACGGTCATATGCGGATAAAGCGCGTAGGACTGGAACACCATCGCCACACCGCGATGGGCGGGGGCAACGTCGTTGACCATCTCATCACCAATCAGGATCTCACCGCCGCTGACTTCCTCCAGCCCGGCAATCAGCCGCAGCAGGGTGGATTTGCCGCAGCCGGAAGGGCCAACGAATACGGCAAATTCGCCTGCTTCGATATCCAGTTGAATATTTTTCAGCGTTTCAGTTGCGCCGAACTTCTTACTCACGCTTCTCAGTCTGATGCTGGACATGCGAATCCTCATCGGGAATGTTTTTCAGGGTTAAATGTATTACGTATTACAAATCTTCACTTATGCGCTTCAACCGTTGTGGGAAGCGGGTTGACTATAACCCCCTGATGGTAAGCACCCTACCGGGTATTTTGATTTCTGTAACGTCGATCACACATTGATAAATATGGGCTGGTGGGATCGGGTGCTCTTGCGTAGCGTATGACATCAATACGTTGTAGTTCCTCTCGCTCTACAGGCTGACTTTCACCGGCTAACGCCCTGCGAACTCAGCAATAAAACATAAAAATGTCATACCTTCACATGAGGTCAGCAATGAAATTGAAAACGAGCATCACGCTGTTACTGTCCGCTCTGATGGCCACGCAGGCCGCTTACGCCGCACAGCAGCTCACCGTCTGGGAAGATATTAAGAAATCTGACGGCATTAAAACCGCCATCGCCGACTTCCAGAAGCAGCATAACGTTGAAGTCAAAGTGCAGGAGATGCCTTTCGCTCAGCAGATTGAGAAGCTGCGCCTGGATGGCCCGGCCGGTATCGGCCCCGATGTGCTGGTGATCCCGAACGACCAGCTAGGCAGCGCCGTGGTGCAGGGCCTGCTGTCACCAATCACCGTGGATGCGGCACATCAGGCGGCGTATACCCCGTCGGCGATGGCCGCGTTTATTCAGAACAACGTGGTGTACGGCATTCCGAAAGCGATTGAAACCCTGGTACTGATTTATAACAAGGATCTGCTGCCGTCGCCGCTGAAAACCCTCGATGAATACCGCACCTTCTCGCAGAAGCAGCGTGAAGCCAAACAGTACGGCCTGCTGGCGAAGTTCGACCAGATTTACTACAGCTGGGGCGCGATTGCGCCGATGGGCGGCTACATCTTCGGCAAGGACGGCAAGGGCGGGCTGAATACCCACGACATCGGCCTGAACACCCCGGGCAGTATCGAGGCCGTGACCTACCTGAAAAGCTTCTTCACCCAGGGTCTGCTGCCGGGCGGCATCCTCGGGGATAACGGACTTAACGCCATCGACTCGCTGTTTACCGAGAAAAAAGCGGCGGCGGTGATTAACGGCCCGTGGGCGTTCCAACCATATGAAGCGGCGGGCATCAACTACGGCGTCGCGCCGCTGCCCGAGCTGCCAAACGGCAAACCGATGAGCTCATTCCTCGGCGTGAAGGGCTATGTAGTGTCTACCTGGAGCAAGGATAAAGCGCTGGCGCAGCAGTTTATCGAGTTTATCAACCAGCCGCAGTACGTCAAAGAACGCTATCAGAAAACCCAGGAGATCCCACCGCTGCTGGCGCTGATGAATGACCCGATTATCAAAGACGATGAGAAAGCCAACGCCGTTGCGGTCCAGGCCGCACGCGCCTCCGCCATGCCGGGCGTACCGGAAATGCAGGAAGTGTGGGGACCGGCGAATGCCGCTCTGGAGCTGAGCGTGTCCGGCAAGCAGGAACCGAAAGCGGCGCTCGACGGCGCGGTGAAGCAAATCACCATGCAGATTGATGCGATGCAGGCCAGTAACCAGTAAGTCAGCGTCGCATCGCGGCCCGAATCAGGAAGCAAGAAGGATAATGGTGTGATGATTTCCCCCAGTGAAAAACTGATGCTTAACAAACGCTCGCGGCAGCACGCCGTAACTGGCGTACTGCTGGCGCTGCTGCCGGGCTTCGGCCAGTTCTATCATCGCCAGTGGGCGAAGGGATTGTGTTTTTTAATCCTGCTCACCAGCTTTGCCGGTGTGTTCCATGATTTTCTGCAGCAGGGGCTGTGGGGACTGGTGACGCTGGGGGAAGAGGTGCCGCGCGACAACTCGATCTTCCTGCTGGCGGAGGGGATTATCAGCGTGCTGATTATCGCCTTCGGCCTGACGCTGTGGGGTCTGTCGTTCCGCGACGCGTGGCTGAACGGCCAACGTCGCGATAACGGCGAGCAGCTGCACGGGGTACGCAAGCAGTATCAGATCCTGCTGCGCGAGGGCTTCCCCTATCTAATGATCACCCCGGGGTTTATCCTGCTGGTGTTTGTGGTGGTGTTCCCAATCCTGTTCGGGTTCGCCATCGCTTTCACCAACTACAACCTGTATCACACACCGCCCGCGAAGCTGGTTGACTGGGTTGGGGTGAAGAACTTCATTAATATCTTCACCTTATCCATCTGGCGCTCCACCTTCTTCGACGTGCTGCAGTGGACGGTGGTCTGGACGCTGCTGGCAACGACGTTACAGTGCAGCGTGGGCGTGATGCTGGCCATTCTGGTGAACCAGAAAGATCTGCGCTTTAAGCCGCTGATCCGCACCATTTTCATTCTGCCGTGGGCGGTGCCGGGCTTTGTCACCATCCTGGTGTTTGCGGGCATGTTCAACGACACCTTTGGCGTGATCAACAATTCGATTCTCGACTTTTTCGGCATTGCGCCGAAGGCGTGGATGACCGATCCGTTCTGGACCAAAACGGCACTGATTTTAATGCAGACCTGGCTCGGCTTCCCGTTTGTGTTCGCCATGACCACCGGGGTACTGCAGGCGATTCCAGACGACCTGTATGAAGCGGCGATGATGGACGGAGCCAGCGCCTGGACGCGGCTGAAAACCATCACGCTGCCGCTGGTGATGTACGCCATCGCGCCGATCATCATCACCCAGTACACCTTCAACTTTAATAACTTCAACATTATCTATCTGTTTAACAACGGCGGCCCGGCGGTGGCCGGGTCTAACGCCGGTGGCACCGACATTCTGGTTTCGTGGATCTACAAGCTGACCATGTCGTCGTCTTCGCAGTATGCGATTGCCGCCACCATTACGATCCTGCTGTCGATTTTTGTGGTCGGCGTGGCGCTGTGGCAGTTCCGGGCCACTAAATCGTTTAAACAAGATGAAATGGCGTAAGGGCACAGTCATGGCGAAATCAGTAAGTATTAAACGCGAAAAATGGATGCGCCTGTCGCTGACCTGGCTGGTGGTGCTGATGGTTTCCACCATCATTATCTATCCGCTGGTGTGGACGGTGGGCGCGTCGCTGAACGCGGGCAACAGCCTGCTCAGCAGCTCGATCATCCCGGAAAACGCGTCGTTGCAGCACTACCGCAATCTGTTTAACGGCACGGTGCCGTACCTGAGCTGGTACTGGAACTCGATGAAAATCAGTTTCTTCACCATGGTGCTGACCCTGATCAGCGTCAGCTGTACCGCCTATGCCTTTTCGCGGTTCCGCTTCAAGGGGCGGCAGAACGGTCTGATGCTGTTCCTGCTGTTGCAAATGATCCCGCAGTTCTCGGCGCTGATTGCCATCTTCGTGCTGTCGCAGCTGCTGGGCTTAATCAACAGCCACCTGGCGCTGGTGCTGATTTACGTTGGCGGCATGATCCCGATGAACACCTATCTGATGAAGGGCTACCTCGACGCCATTCCGAAAGATCTGGACGAGTCGGCGCGCATGGACGGCGCGGGGAACTTCCGCATTTTCATTGAGATCATTATGCCGCTGTCGAAGCCGATTCTGGCGGTGGTGGCGCTGTTCTCCTTCACCGGCCCGCTGGGGGACTTCATCCTCTCCAGCACCATTCTGCGCAGCCCGGACCAGTTCACGCTGCCTATCGGACTGTACAACCTCGTGTCGCAGAAAATGGGGGCCAGCTACACCACCTATGCCGCAGGGGCGGTGCTGATCGCCGTACCGGTCGCCATCCTTTATCTGGCGCTGCAAAAATACTTCGTTTCCGGCCTGACATCAGGCAGTACAAAGGGATAAACCATGAAGCGTAAATCACTGTTAATCGCCCTGGCGCTGGCCTGGGCGACCCCTCTGCTCGCCGCCACGCCGTCGGTCATCACCCCGATCGGCCAGGTGCCTGCGGATTTTGTTAAGGGCGCGGATATCTCCACGCTGCCGGAGCTGGAAAAGCAGGGCGCGAAATTCTACAACGCCAATAACCAGTTACAGGACCCGATCGCCATCCTGAAGGCTAACGGCATCAACACCATTCGCCTGCGGCTGTGGGTTGACCCGTATGACCCGAGTGGCAAAGCCTACGGCGGCGGCACCAACGATCTGAATACCACGCTGGCGCTGGCCAAACGTGCCAAAGCGGCGGGAATGCATCTGCTGCTCGACTTCCACTACAGCGATTTCTGGACCGATCCGGGCAAGCAGTACAAGCCGAAAGCCTGGGAGAAGCTGACCTTCCCGCAGTTGGAAACGCGCATTCACGATTACACCCGCGACACCATCGCCCGCTTTAAGGCGGAGGGCGTGCTGCCGGAGATCGTGCAGATCGGCAATGAACTGAACGGCGGCATGCTGTGGCCGGAAGGCAAAAGCTGGGGGCAGAACGGCGGCGAGTTTGACCGCCTGGCGGGGCTGCTGAAGTCGGCCATCGCCGGTCTGCGTGAGAACCTCAGCGATCCGTCGCAGGTAAAGATCATGCTGCACCTGGCGGAAGGCACCAAAAACGACATGTTCCGCTGGTGGTTCGATGAAATCACCCGCCGCCAGGTGCCGTTCGATGTGATCGGCCTGTCGATGTACACCTACTGGAACGGACCGATCTCCGCGCTGAAAGCCAACATGGATGACATCAGCCAGCGCTATCAGAAAGACGTGATGGTGGTGGAAGCCGCCTACGGCTACACGCTGGAAAACTGCGACAGCGCCGAGAACAGCTTCCAGGCGAAGGAAGAGAAAGACGGCGGCTATCCGGCAACCGTGGCGGGCCAGGCAGCCTATCTGCACGACCTGATGTCGGCAGTGCTGGCGGTGCCGAATCATCGCGGCAAAGGGGTGGTGTACTGGGAGCCGGCCTGGATACCTGCCAGCGGCAATACCTGGGCCACGCCGGAAGGCATGAAGTACATCCACGACGAGTGGAAGCAGGGCAACGCCCGTGAAAATCAGGCGCTGTTTGACTGCCGCGGCAAAGTGCTGCCGTCCATCCAGGCTTTTCATTAATTGACCGGCCTGCGGGCCGGTATCTCTGACAGATTAAGGAAGAAGTATGACTAAATTCCCACCGCTGGCGGCCGGGATCACCCGCCTGTTGCACGGCGCGGACTATAACCCCGAGCAGTGGTCGCACACGCCGGGCATTATCGATGAAGATGTGGCGATGATGAAGGAGGCCCACTGCAACGTGATGTCCGTCGGCATCTTCAGCTGGGCCAAGCTGGAGCCGGAAGAAGGGCGCTATGACTTCAGCTGGCTGGATAACGTGCTGGAGAAGCTGTATGCACAGAACATCCGCGTGTTCCTCGCCACGCCGAGCGGTGCGCGCCCGGCCTGGATGTCGCAAAAATATCCTGAAGTGCTGCGTATAGGCCGCGATCGCGTGAAGGCGCTGCACGGCGGGCGGCACAACCACTGTATGACCTCGGCGGTGTACCGCCAGAAGGTGCAGGAAATGAACGGGCGGCTGGCAGAGCGCTACGGCCATCACCCGGCGGTGATTGGCTGGCACATCTCCAACGAGTACGGCGGCGAGTGCCACTGCGACAGCTGCCAGCAGGCGTTCCGCGAATGGCTACAGCGCCGCTATCAGACGCTGGAACAGCTTAACCACGCCTGGTGGAGTGACTTCTGGAGCCATACCTACACCGACTGGTCGCAGATTGCCTCGCCTTCGCCGCAGGGCGAGATGTCCATCCACGGCCTGAACCTCGACTGGCGGCGCTTTATGACCGATCAGGTGACCGATTTCTGTACCCAGGAGATCAAGCCGCTGAAGGCGGTTAACCCGGAACTGCCGGCCACCACCAACTTTATGGAATATTTCTACGACTACGACTACTGGAAGCTGTCGCAGGCGCTGGACTTTATCTCCTGGGACAGCTATCCAACGTGGCACAACGAGAAGGATGACACCACGCTGGCCTGCTACACCGCGATGTTCCATGACCTGATGCGCACCCTCAAGCAGGGCAAACCGTTCGTGCTGATGGAGTCCACGCCGGGGGCCACCAACTGGCAGCCAACCAGCAAGCTCAAAAAGCCGGGCATGCATATTCTTTCCTCGCTACAGGCCGTGGCGCACGGCGCGGATGCGGTGCAGTACTTCCAGTGGCGCAAAAGCCGCGGCTCGGTGGAGAAGTTCCACGGCGCGGTGATCGACCACGTGGGTCATCTGGATACGCGCATCGGCCGCGAGGTCAGCGAGCTGGGGCGGATGCTGGACGCCATGACCCCGGTGCTCGGCAGCCGCGTGGAAGCGCGCGTGGCGATTATCTTTGACTGGGAAAGCCGCTGGGCGATGGATAACGCGCAGGGCCCGCGCAACATCGGCCTGCACTACGAGCGCACGGTGGTGGAACACTACCGGACCTTCTGGGAACAGGGCGTGGCCGTTGACGTGATCAACGCCGACGCTGACCTGACGCCTTACACGCTGGTGATTGCGCCAATGCTGTATATGGTGCGCGACGGCTTTGCCGAACGCGTGGAGCGCCATTTGCACAACGGCGGCCAGTTCGTCGCCAGCTACTGGACCGGCGTGGTGAATGAAACCGACCTCTGCCACCTCGGCGGCTTCCCCGGCCCGCTGCGGCCGCTGCTGGGTATCTGGGCGGAAGAGATAGACAGCCTGACCGACGAGGAATCAAACGGGATTCAGGGAATTAAAGGCAATGCGCTGGGGCTGAGCGGCCCGTACCAGGCGCGTGAGCTGTGCGAACTGATCCATCTTGAGGGGGCCACCGCGCTGGCCCGCTACCAGAGCGATTTCTATGCCGGGCAGCCGGCGGTCACGGTGAATGAGGTGGGTGCCGGTAAGGCGTGGTACATCGCTTCGCGCAACGATCTGACCTTCCACCGCGACTTCTACGGCGCACTGATTAAACAGCTGGCGCTGCCGCGCGCGCTCGATGTGACCTTGCCGCCGGGCGTGACGGCACATCGTCGTACCGACGGCGAGCAGTCGTTTATCTTCCTGCAGAACTACACCGCGGCAGAGCACCGAGTCACGCTGCCAGCGGGGATCAGTGACCTGACGGACGGCTCGCCGCTCTCCGGGGTACTGGTCCTGCCGCCGTGGGGCTGCCGCGTGCTGCGCGCGCCGCTGTAACGGCGAATACACAGGCGGGCGCAAGCCCGCCTTTTTTTATGTCCAGAAGGAGAGAAATATGGTGAGTCTGAAATCGTTTAAGCACTACTTCAGCCGCGAAGCGCTGCCTGCGGAAGAAGCCCCGGCCGACAACGCGCTGCTGGATCGGCTGTTAAGCTGCTTCGGTGGCCGCGACAATATCGTGCAGGTTGATGCCTGTCTGACCCGGCTGCGGGTGACGGTTAAATCGCTGTCTGCGGTGGATTCTGCCGGGCTGCAGCAGGCGGGGGCGATCGGAGTGGTGATCCTTGGCCATGAGGTGCATGCCATCTTCGGCACGCAGTCGGACCGGCTGCGCCAACTGCTGGATGCGCGTTTCTTTGGCGATGCCTGAGTTGACAGGGTGACGTTGTCACAATAAAAAAAGGATAACCGGTAACGGTTATCCAATAAAACAGCCAGTGTTCAAGCAGTGATCGGGGAGCGAGCGTGGGAGATTACCACCAGGCCTCAACCTGGACGCCGAAGTTCCAGGTATCGCTGGCTGTACCATCATCGAAGCTGTTGCCCTGTTCTGAATCATTCAGGTAGGAAGCAAACACGCGCAGTTCAGGGCGAGACATAAACTCAGGACCGGCCGCCAGACCCAGCGCCAGGGTATATTTCTGCCCGGCCTGTTTGTAATCGCTGCCGTCTTTGTACTGATCTTTCTGCCAGAAGGTGCCCGCTTCGCCGATACCGCGCACATAGTCGGTGAACTGGTACTGCGCACGGCCCACGACCGACAGCAGGGTGCTCTTATCGCTGTACGCCGTCAGATCCTGCGCAGAGCCCCAGGTAATCACCTGGTTCAGCGACAGGCGGTCGGTGATCGGCAGCAGGCCGGTGTTAATGATGCGATAGCCGGTGGCGTCGCGGGTGTCGTTCCACATATCGTACCAGCCGCCGCCCTGCGAGATAACGTTCTGCGCCAGGCCCTTATTCGCATACTGGAACACCAGCTTCTGATAGCCGCCCCACATATCCTGGCTGATTTCACCGGTCAGCATCACGCCGTTGTCGGCGTCATACAGGCCGCCGTACTCTTTCTGCTTTTTGGTGGTGTTCGGCATAGCGTAGTCGATACCAAACTCGGTCCAGGCACCGCTCCACGGCTTCCAGCCAGCGTAACGCAGGTCGAGGTAGTTGATGTTGACGTCGTTATCACCGTCTTCACGGTAGTCAACGTCGTTCGCATCGCCACGTATCCAGGCGAATGACACCGCGCCCGGACCAACGGTGTAGTTTTCAATACCGGCACCGGAGCCGGAAATATTCCAGTATTTGGTGTCAATAATGTGCAGATCGTGGCGCTGGTAGTAGCGCTTACCGCCCCAGATCACCGCATTTTTATCGCCCGGGATCAGGCCCTTAATTTGCAGATTCAGCTGACGCAGACCAAACTGCGCATCGTCGCCGAGGGTGGTTTCGTTATCGTTAGACCCATCAGAGACCATGCTGACCATGCTGTCGACGTAGAAGCTGACGTCGTCCTTTTTATAGACTTCGCTACCCAGCTCCACCTCACCGTAGGTATCGCCTTCATTGCCGAGACGACCAAGCTTGTTCTTCTGCCACTCCTGAATGCCGCCGTCCTGCGACACGCCCACGCCGCCGCGCAGATAGCCGTGGAAATCAATATTATCGATGGCTGCGTATAACGCCGGGGAAGTCAGTGCCGCAGCAAGTGCCACAGCGGTTGCATGTAGTCTGGTATTCATGTCACCCTCGTTTTTGTAATACGTTCACAATGTGAGAGCAGTAAACGCCCAGTGACGAATACCCTGCAATTTAAATGTCAAGATTGTGTGATTTACTGCAAGTTTTTAGGCACTTATTGTAACGTTTGGTGAGATTGATCACCGAAATATGAATGTGAACGTCAGACTTTTTTATGATTTTTTCGACAGTGTGACGGGGTTAACCCGGCCAGGGTTTCGGCTGTGTTACAATTTCCGCATCTGCTACCAGGGAAGCGAGCCATGAAATCGAAGAATTCCACTTTAGAGGATGTTGCCCGTCACGCCGGAGTGTCTTATCAGACCGTTTCCCGGGTGCTTAATAAGTCTGCCAACGTCTCCGAAGCGACGCGTAGCAAGGTTGAGAAGGCGATAGAGGTGCTGCGCTACGTGCCTAACCGCCTGGCACAGCAGCTGGTCGGTAAGCAGAGCACCACGCTCGGGCTGGTTACCACCTCGCTGGCACTGCATGCCCCTTCACAGGTGGCGGCGGCGGTAAAACGCTACGCTAACGCGGCGGATTACCAGGTGCTGATCGCGATGATTGATGAGAACGTCAACCAAAGCCTGCAGGATTGCATCAACGAGCTGAAGTCACAGCGCGTCGATAAAGTGATTATTAACGTGCCGCTGGAGACGGCGGACGCAGAGCGCATCGTGCAGGAGAACGACGATATTCTGTGCCTGTTCCTCGACGTCGATCCGTTTTCATCGGTGTTTAACGTTTCGTTTAACCCGGCGGACGGCACGCGCGCCAGCGTCAAATACCTCTACGAACAGGGGCACCGCGAGTTTGCGCTGCTGGCAGGGCCGCAGCACTCGGTTTCCGCCCGCCTGCGGCTGAAAAGCTGGCTGGAGACTCTGGAAGGGTATGGCTTACAGCCGGTCAGTGTGATCCACGGTAACTGGGATGCGCAGAGCGGCTTTAACGGCATCCTGCAGATGCTGCACGAAACCCCGCGCTTCAGCGCGCTGCTGGTCGGCAACGATCAGATGGCGCTGGGCGTGCTGAGCGCGCTGCACCAGCGCGGCATGGCGGTTCCGGGGCAGGTTTCGGTGGTGGGCTACGATGATACCTATGAAAGCGCCTTCTTCCATCCTGCGCTGACCACGGTTTCCCTCGACCTCGATTTACAGGGGAAAGAGGCGGTGAGCCGCATTTTGCAGGCCAGCGAAGACGACCACAGTCGATCGTCCTCGATCCTGCCCGCACGCCTGGTGGTGCGCAATTCCACCGCCGCGCTGGGCTCGGGTACGCAGGATTTAGCGCAGATCGCCGCGCAGCTGCGGCAGATTGCCAGCCGGTTACAGTGAGGTGAGGTGGGGGTATCGGCTGGAGGTTGTTCAAAAATATCTGTGATTGCCTGATGTGGATATGTTCCATCCCGCATCAGGCAGAACGCGATGTATGAACGGTCATTCAAACACGAAGGGGTTAAGGAACTGCCTTTTCCAAAAATAGCGGCGATCGATCTCAGTCAGGCTGGCTTCTTCGCAGACTGCGTCCCAGTGCTCACTTATTTTTTCGACCTGCCCATCAAAAATTTGCGCAGCTTCCGCCGGAGAAAGCAGGAAATTATGCGCGGTTGCCATGCAGGCGCTGCGCTGGCTGAAGCGATTATTACCGGCAATCAGCATCGCCTGAGTGGCCTCATTTCCCGCCCGCCCCTGGGGGCAAATGTCATACGCTGGCGTCAGCGAAAGCCTTTGCCCATCCCAGAAGGCGGCATGGTTGCGTGCGTGGTCGTCGGTGTTGCCACTGAGGATGTTGAAACAGATACGGGCGAACAGTTCACGCAATGTCTCAGCAGGGCGTTCAAAACGATGGCGAATCAGTTGTGCAAACTCTTCATAGCTGGCATAGCGCGCCATCATGTCGTCCAGGCCAAACAGCGTTAATGCCGACACCATCGATCGCCGGGTCCAACCGGCCTCAGCTTCAACCCGATCGAAGCGCTCAATCAGCAGAATATCTTTGCCTGCGGCCTGCGCCAGACGAACCGGTGCACAGTTTATCCCGCACATCGCGGCCAGTCGCATGGCGATAAACTCCGCTTTCACCACGCTGTAAAGGTCGTTACTCGCCGAAAACTTTGCGATGTATTTTTTATCGTCTTCTTCTATGAGGGCTTTAGGTCGGGCACCGCCGATTGAACTACCGTGAAATAATGCCTGGTCAAGCTCAGGAGTCAGCGGAACACCTTGTTCCACCCGTTCAGCCGAACGCAGCAGTTCTTCCATTGCCACATTTATTGCGTAACGAGGCTCATATTCCGTTGCCGAACGCTGGAAATCCAGCGCGCCAATCCGATCGGAACCGGATTCGAGCAGGTAGGTCAACTCATCCAGTAACACGGTATCCGTATCGGCACCGCGTATCCCCAACGTACGGTTAATGATCACACGGCGTCCCCATGCATCCGGCGCACTGTCGCGGATTGACGAAGGCATCGTCAGACCCGGCAGCAGGGGTAAAATACCTGGTTGCAACGGGAGTTCAGGCAGGTAAAGCGGGATGGCAGGGGAGCGATCGCGGACGCGTTCCAGATAGCTGCGGCCATAGTTAAACACCAGTTTTCCGGTATTGTCGTAACTCAGCCGTCCGGCGACCACAGGTGCAGTTTCACCTGGTAACCAAATCCATACAAATGCCTGTTGCGGCGCGTTTTCAGAAGTCATCAAACGTCTCCTTCGCTGGTTTACGTATCCTTTGTGGCATCAGGCTGAGCTTATCCTCGGTTTGCCTGCGATAGGCTATCAGCCGGTTGACGTCGGCTGTCGCATCGAAGAGAGGAATTCCGAGGAGTGCCGCAACTTCGAATACAACTCCCAGCTCGCACTTCGGATCGGCTTTTTCAATTCGCTGCAGCATACTCCGCGATATGCCTGCGCGTTCCGCCAGTTCCGATTCCGTCATTTTTTGATTTTTACGTTCAAAACGGATCATTTCAGCGAACAATTTGATCGCCTCAAGGGTGTAGCGTGAGTAAACCCTCTGTATCGAACGCGGCATTTTGACCTCCTTAAAGGTCATTAACTGACATAGTGCATCATATGGAAATCAAATTATCATTTTACTCTTGGAACTTCAAACTTAATGGACGCCATATGAGGCTTTATTGTGGTTTATGACTCATACATGAGTCATAAATAGGTGTTGATGGCGTGTCAATGATGTTTGAGCTGATGTTCGAACATTAGCTTAAAAATTCCCCATGCTTTGTACGCTCAAAATAAAGCGGCTTGCTCAAATTTCTTTCGGTACTCGCGTGGGCTCAGCTGATTGTGCTGACTGAACACACGTGAAAAATAAAGCGGGTCTTCATAGCCGACGGCGCGGGCAACCTGAGTGACATTCAGCTGTTTATAGCGAAGTAAATCACAGGCGCGTGAAATACGCTGCTGTTCCCGCCAGCCGTAAATGGTTTTGCCCATCTCTTTCCTGAATATATGAGTAAGGCGTGAGGCGGAAAGGAAGGTCATGCGTGCCAGTTCTTCAATTCGGGTATCCTCGGACAGGTGCTCATTGATGTAATCGCAGACGGTCTGAATACGGGGATCCCGGTTATGACGATTGCTGGCCGGCTGAAGCTGGAAGGCCTTAAGAATGATGCGCTCAAGCGCATTCATGGCCATGGCTTCCTGGAGCAGTGCCCCGACGGCATTACAAGATATCACCTCTTTGAAGAGCTGAACCATTTGCTGGCTGTGCGATTTATCAGCAAGCAACATACGGCCGATGTCGCCCTGTTTATTGTCCCAGCGCAGCCAGTCAATCCAGTACGGGCGGGGGATAAAATAGATCCAGAGATGGTCCCAGGCAATGCTCTCTTTGGCCCTGCCGTAGTGATGAATTACGCCGGGCGGGAACAACAGCATCTCATCCTGCTGGCAGTAAAACTCGCCTTCTGCATGATGAATGATCCCTTCACCTTTCAGCGTCAGGTTAATCATGTAGCCTTTCATTCCGTTGGGACGGTGAATAAAAAAATCGAGTTTGCTGCCGGGGCTGATTGGGGTGAAGCCGGAAACCATGAATGCGTTAAAGGTGAAGCTTCTCATAAGCGGAGAAAAGCTTAACATACCGGCTTCGTTCAGTTCTTCCATTGGTACCCGTCCCTGTTTCAACGCTGCAGATACTATAGGGAACCCCCTCCATTACTGAAGGGGGGATGTACTCTTTTTGTCGTAGAGATCACTTCAAATTTAGCAAACTGTCGCCGGTGGCTGAAACATCGGTGCTGTCAGCCTGCTGATAACGACCGGCAGACAAATCCTGCGCGACCCGATGGTAGAACCCATCCAGCTTGTAAAACCAGAGCAGTACCAGGTTTAGCGCCGCGAGGATGAGCGGGAAAAAGATAAACAAAAATTCGATAGTCCGGATGACGGTTTCAGACTGAGGGGCGCTTCCACCACTGACAAACCCGGCCGCGCCCAGGATCCAGCCTACGCTTGCCGTACCCAGCCCCATACCCAGCGTCTGCCCCAGCGTACCCGCACTGAAGAGAATGCCTTCAATACGCAGCCCGGTTCGCCATTCACCGTAGTCGATGGTGTCTGCCAGCAGGGCGAACATGGTGGCACCAATGCCGCAGAATCCCACACTGCGTACCGCCGTTCCCATAATCACAAACAGCGCATTCTGTTTGTCGAACAGCGGCAGCAGGTAAGCAATACAGCAAACGATCAACCCGAGCATGGCCAGGCGCCGCTTGCCCAGCTTTTTAAGCAGCGTCGGAATGATCATCAGCGTAAGCAATCCCGGTATGTACTGGGCCATGCTGATGTAGGCAATCAGTGAGACATCCGAAAGAACATATTTCGAGTAATACACCCCGACTGCCGACAACGCGGTGAGGCTGGTGAAGGTAATCATCAGATAGAAGAAGATGATCAGCCAGTAGCGATTTGCCATGACTGAACGCGTAACCTGTCTGGCATTAATTCTCTGGCTGTTGTTGCTGCTCACCGGTTCTACACGCTCGCGGGTACCCAGCGCGGTCAGAAGCAGGAACAGGGCAGTGAACAAGCCAAATATAGCGAATACGATAATCCAGGACGTACTGCTGTTGCCGAAAAATGCCACCATCGGCAGGGTTAACACCCCAACGGTAAGCGATCCACAGGTTGAGAACCCTTTCCGGAAGACACTCAGCATGCCGCGCTGATAATTGTCACGGGTGATCAACGCCAGGAGCGATCCGTAGGCAATGTTATTTGCGGTAAACATAATATTGGTCAGCAGATAGGTAATGCAGACGTAGACGACTTTCAGTGTGTAACTGACGTCCGGAATGGTCGACATCAGAAAGGCCGACAGGCCAAACGGGACGGCGGTCCACAGAACCCACGGCCGGGCTTTGCCCAGGCGGGAGCGCGTCTTATCGATGCGTATGCCGACGTAGATACAGATAATGCCATCCAGCACGCGGGCAAAGAACATCAGCGATCCCACCAGCAGAGCAGAGATGCCCACCACATCGGTGTAGTAATACGCCAGAAAAGTCACCATTAACGTGTAGGTTAAGTTGGTGCCATAATCGCCCACGCCAAAGGCCAGGCGTTCCCGGGTGCCGATACGCTGCAGATCCTGATTCGATGAGTCAGAGTTCATCATTCTTTCTCCACTTCAAAAATCGCCACGCCCCAGTCAGCCAGTTCAAGCGTCTGTCCCTGCCGGTAACGCTGCCCGCTCAGTAACTCCTCTCCGGCCTTAAACGGGAAGGACAGAGTTTGAGGCTGGCTGGAATAGTTCAGGAAGAAAAGAACGGTATTGCCTGAACGGTTTACCGCACGCCTGACCGTGACCGGGTAACCCGGCGATAGGGCTGCGACGTCCAGAGCCGCTTTTTCAATCAATCGAAGCAGCACCGCCTCCACGGCCTCAGAACTGATGCTGCAGCCCACGTAGGTAGCCGTTCCGGCACCGTAGCGGTTATGAACGATAGCCGCGTATTTATTCCAGTAGGGGTGCTGATAACTGGCCCAAACCTCGGCACCGGCATCGGCCTCCAGCAGTTCCATCCAGTCAGCTACAGCGGCTTTCCCGGCAGGAATGTCCAGCAGCCCGGACTGCAGGGTCACCTCGTGTGGCTCGACAAATAGCTGATAGCTTGCACCCACCGCTTCTCTGATGACGGCCGGCTGCCGGTTCGTTCTGACTTTGAGGTGTTCATTAGCAAAGCCCGACCTGAAGGCGTACAGGATATGCCCGCCCCGTTCGGTAAACTGATTCAGGCGTTGCAGAGATGACTCAGAAACGGCGTAAAGCAGGGGGGCTACCAGTAGCTGATAACGTGAGAGACGGGGATCGTCAACGGTCAGAATGTCTACTTCAATGTTGAGACGGTAAAGAGCATCATAATAAGCGCGAACGGTGTTGTTATACTGATGTTCCTTGTTACGACCAAACTGATGCCCGCTGTAAGGATGCCAGTCAACGGCGGTCAATGAGTCGTGACTGACGAGCAGGGCGACGCGATTATGTTTTTTCAGGCCCGCAAGATGCGGGGAAAGGCGGGCGAATGCCTGGCCGATATCTTTCGCCTCATCATAAACAGGGTTTGGCTCCAGATCGTGACTGAGCAGTCCTTTCCAGTACGTTTCATAGGAGTTATGCAGGGAATGCCAGTGCCAGTAGCTTACCATCGCTGCGCCGGAAGCAATGTGGCTGAAAGCCTGAAGGCGGAGCTGGCCGGGGTAAGGGGTCCAGTTTTTAAACGCCTGCGCCTGCGTTTCCAGAACCAGATAGTTTGCGTCCTTCGTTGTGCGCGCAATGTCCCCGCAGAAGGCAATTTCTACCCCGGTAAGCTGATGCTGGCCCGGGTGATAAATATCCACGCCGGTAATGTCCAGCACTGACGATGCCGTGAAATGATCGACCTCTCCTCGCACACCAAAGGACCAGGTCCGCCACTCGAAATCGAAGTTATGGGTGATGAACTGACCGGGCAGGCGATACTCGCTGACCAGCGTTGCCTGCCAGGCCAGGAAGTCTGTCACCAGGCCGCGCTGATAGCGCTGGAAGGCGGCGCCCAGGCTGGCGTTGATGGTACTTTCCAGCGGCGGGAAATCCTCCCAGGCGTCGATTCTGTTACTCCAGTAATCAAGGCCGTACTCGGCATTCAGCTTGTCGAGATTGCCATCAAACTGCTTCTTCAGCTGCTCAATAAAGCCCCTCTGAACGGGTGCTCCGCAGGTATCGTAGTATTTAGTCTCATTATCGATCTGATACCCAATGACGGCCGGGTGACTGGCGGTGGCGGTCAGCAACTCGCGAATAATCCGCTCTGCATATCGCAGGTAAACAGGGCTGGTGATATCCATCTTTTGGCGGTGACCATATTTATTCACCCCCTGCGGGGTGGTGGCCATGACCGAAGGGTGTTTTTTCGCAAGCCATGCAGGAATGGCATAGGTTGGCGTACCGATGATAACGGCGATGTGGTTAGCATGCATACGGTCCAGAACGGTCAGCACGCTGGAAAAGTTAAAATCACCGTCCTGTCGTTCGTAGCTGCTCCACGTGCTTTCCGCAATACGAACCACATTGATGCCTGCCGCCTTCATCAGCCGTATATCTTCATCCAGCCGTTCTTCAGGCATATATTCACGGTAGTAAGCCACACCATAGAGTAATTTTTCCACTTTTATCCTGCCTCTTATTTTAAGCGTTCGGCAGATAAATTAGAGGAAGTTGGTCGGTGATAGATAAAGCATGTCGCTGGCAACATAGAGAAACTCGCTGCCCGGTGAGTCTTATGAAGGTCATCACAAAAGGACGGCGTGAAGCATTCAATCATTTTGTTCTGGCTACTGCATTCGGAAGTTAATCCAGGGTATATGACTCATTCCTGGTGTAAAAGCAGCTCAGACCGGCCCTTGACCTCAACTTAACATGAGGTTTTAGAATGCCTGCTCTTAACTTCTATGGGCAAATTATGGATATGAACGAAATAGATGTTGGTTTCACGCATGTTGCATTTGTCGTCAGAAACCTGGATAGAAGTATTGCGTTTTATGAACGCTATGCCGGTATGTCTGTTGTTCACCAGCGCGAACCTGATGTTCCCGATGCGCGAAAAGTGGCATGGCTGAGCGATCGAACCCGCCCGTTTGCCCTCGTTTTGGTACAGTCAGATAATGTGACGGACACCCCATTAGGGAACTTCGGTCATCTGGGCGTTGCCTGTGCCAGTCGCCAGGAAATTGATGAAAAAATTAGTTTGGCACGTGCTGAAAATGTTTTGCGGAAAGAACCTGTAGATGCAGGCGATCCAGTGGGTTATTACGTTTTCTTCGCTGACCCAGACGGCAATACGTTGGAGCTCTCTTACGGACAGCGCGTAGGGCTGGAGTCCTCGGGTAATGCTATAAAGCAATAAACCACAGTTCTGATTGTTGTCAGGACAGTAAACTGCCTTCCGCCTGATGAAGGGGAAGGCATGCCTCATATTGGATTCAGGGTACTGATTTTCATAACGCCAGATATTAAGTTGCTGTTGTCAATTAACTATTGACGGACACGGCAGGTTCCACCGATAACACTTTAGCGGAGATAGTTAATTTAACATAATTAGTATTATGCGCACCAAGTACAGGTGTTAATTATGTTAAATATCAACCTGATAACGTCACTTTTTAGCTAGTTTATAATGTCACCCAGTTACGGCGCGTTTACCACCTTTCATTTTAACTTGGGAACTGAGGATGATATTTCAACTTCGGGTAAACATTTATTATTGGTGCAACTTAGTCATATCCGCTTCGAATATACGGGCATTTCTATTGGGCTAGTTATTTTGAGAACCTAATAAACTTCCGCATAAGCAATCCTATAAAAAGCATGACGAAAACGTACATATATCACAAAGATTATCTTATTCTCGACCACGAATAACATTGCAATAACATCAATTAAAAATACCAATACAACAGGAAACACGATATGAGAATAAGATCTTTGGGATGGGTATTTACCTTACTGACGCTGGCAGCACAAAGCGCCATCGCCGCCCCCGACCTGAGCAAGACCACCTTGAGCGTGGCCAGTACCGGCTGGAAAGTCGAACAGGCGGTGTTAAAGCTGGCGAAACTGGACGATACGCCCTATCGCGTTACGTATCAGGCCTTCCAGGGCGGCGCGCTGGGGCTGGAGGCGATGGCGGCCAACAAAGTGGATTTCGCCGTCACCAGCGAAATTCCGCCGGTATTTGCGTCGCTGGCAGCAAATAAAGGTAATTTCAAAATTATCGCGATTAAAAACAGCTCCACCCTGCATCAGGAATTGATCGTTCCGCCCAATTCGCCGATAAAAAGCGTGGCGGAATTAAAAGGCAAACGCGTCGGCTATATTAAATCCACCACCGCCCATTATTTCCTGTATCAGATGCTGAAAAACGCAGGTCTGAAATGGGACGACATTCAGCGTGTAGAAATTACCACCGCCGACGGCGTCACCGCGCTATTCAGCGGCGGCATCGACGCCTTCGCCAGCTACGGCAACTCGATTAAAGCCGCCGAACTGCGCGGCGCTACCCAGTTGGCCAGCGCCGAAAATATTCTGTCTGGCAATTTCCCGATTGCGGCGTCTGAAATTTCGCTGCAAGACCCCGGCAAACGCGCCGCCTTCGCCGACTACATCGGCCGCCTGAACGCCGCTTACCACTATGCCGAAACGCACCCGGAAGACTGGGCTAAAGTCTCAGCCGACCCAACCGGCCGCCCCTACGACGTCGCGCTGTCGGACATCAAAGCAGAGTACGTCCAGGGCCCGTCCCGCTACCTCGTGGTTTCGCCTGAAGCGCTCAAGTCCCAGCAGGACGTAGCCGACACACTGTACGCCACCGGGCTGCTGGAAAAACCGGCCAATGTCGCCACGTTCTACGACTCGACGCTGGACGTTCCAATCAATCAGGCCCTTGCCAAATACCTTCCCCGATAACTTCACGGAATGACCGCCATGCAGAAAAATCATCCCGTTTCACTCACCGCCGAGTCGGTGATTCAGCAGCCGCGCGTTATCTCGCCGCCGCGCTTCAAACCTGCGCTGGCGCGGCTGCTACGCCTGCTCGCCCCGTGGCTGCTGCCCATTGCCCTGCTGATCGTCTGGCACCTTTCCAGCCTGAACGAAGCCAGCCGCTCCATTCTGCCGTCGCCGCTTGAGGTAGTAACGCGCGCCATCACCAGTCTGGAGAACGGCGATCTGGCCGAAAGCATGTACGTCAGCGCCCGGCGCGCCATCGCCGGTTTTCTGCTCGGCGGCAGCATCGGCTTCGTGCTCGGGCTGCTCAACGGTGTGTCGCGGCGGGCTGAAATTACCCTCAGCACCACAATCAACATGGTGCACAACATCCCGGTGCTGGCGGTGATCTCGCTGTTTATCGTCTGGTTTGGCATCGGTGAGGAAGTGAAAATCGCCATGGTGGCGTTCGGCGTGTTTTTCCCGGTGTACGTCAATACCTTCCACGGTATCAGGAACATCGATCGCGGTCTGCTGGAAATGGGCAAGGTCTATGGCTTCACGCCGCTGCAAATGTTCCGCGACATCATCTTCCCCGGCGCGCTGCCTTCGATTCTGGTCGGTGTGCGGCTGTCGCTGAGCATCATGTGGCTGGTGCTGATAGCCGCTGAAACCATCGCCTCCGACGCCGGTATCGGCTACATGGCCATCACCGGCCGCGAGCTGATGCAAATGGACAAAGTGGTACTCAGCATCATCATCTATGCGCTGCTCGGCAAACTGTCCGACGTCATCGCTTCGTCGCTGATGCGCCGTGTGCTGCGCTGGCGCAACTAACAGGAACTCCATCATGACGTCCCCCAACGGCTACGGCATTACCCTCGACAACGTCAGCAAGCGTTTCGGCGACGTGTCAATTCTCAACAACGTTAGCCTGACGCTGGCACCCGGCGAGTTCGTCGCCATCGTCGGCCACAGCGGCTGCGGCAAAAGCACGCTGCTGCGCATGATCGCCGGGCTGGAACAGCCTACCAGCGGCACCATCACCATCGACCGTCAGCCGATCGACGGTGTCAATCCGCACGTCCGCGTGCTGTTTCAGGAAGCGCGTCTGCTGCCCTGGCGCAGCGTGCTGGACAACGTGCGTTCCGGCTCTCCGAACCGGGACGACGACGTAGCGCGAAGCGTGCTGACCAAAGTCGGGCTGGCCGATAAGCAGCGCAGCTGGCCGGGCGTGCTGTCCGGCGGGCAGAAGCAGAGAGTGGCACTGGCGCGCGCACTGGTGGCCGAACCGCGCGTGCTGCTGCTGGACGAACCGCTCGGTGCGCTGGATGCACTCACCCGCCTCGACATGCAGGCGCTGATCGAGAATGTCTGGCTGGAGCAGCGCTTCACCGGCATTTTGGTTACCCATGACGTGGACGAAGCCGTGCGGCTGGCGGACCGGGTGATCGTTATGGCGCACCAGCACATCGCGTTGGATGTCCGTATCGAACTCAGCCGTCCACATACCGCCGAAGAGGACCAGTTGCACTACAAGAAACTGATTCTCAGCAAGATCCTGCACCTGCCGGAACATCAGAGCCCACAGGCAGAATTCACCATCTGAGAGGAATCATCATGCTTACTATCAAGGCACCGGAACAGTATCTCAACCAGCCCGATCTGCTGTCGCAGGCGGGCGAGCACATCTCGCGCTACGGCAAACGCGCCTTTATCATCACCGGCCAGACCGCGTTCGAACAGGTCGGCGGCACGCTGACCGCCAGTCTGGGCGAGCAGCGTATCGCCCACCAGACGGTGACGCTCAGCGGCTACCCGACGCGGCGCATCATCGAGCTGTTCAGCCAGCAGGCTAAAGACTTTACCGCCGACGTGATTATCGCCATTGGCGGCGGCCGGGTGTGCGACACCGCCAAAGTGGTGGGCGATCGGCTCGGCCTGCCGGTAGTGGCTGTGCCCACTATCGCCGCCACCTGCGCCGCCTGGGCGGCGGTGTCGATCCTCTACGACGAAGAGGGCGACTTCGACGCCGTACACCTCAACCGCCGTTCCCCGGTGCTGGTGCTGGCCGACACCAGGGTGATTCTGGCCGCCCCGGCGCGCTACACCCACGCCGGGGTGCTCGACACGCTTGCAAAATGGTACGAAACCGAGCCGAACCATACGCCAGACGTCCATTCGCTCACTCTGCCGCAAATGATCCACACCGCGCGACTGGCGTTCGACGTGCTTTCGCGTCAGGCAAGGCAGGCCATTGAAGAGGGGCAACGCGGCGTGATAACGCAGGCCGGGCTGGACACCGTCGACGCCATCATCTACCTGGCCGGACAGGTCGGCACCCTGCACGACGGTCGCTACTTCGGCGGCTTCGCCCACCCGTATTATCAAGCCTCCACCCGACTGGCCCATACCCGCTACCGCCTGCACGGCGACAAGGTGGCGCTGGGGCTGCTGACGCAGTTCGTCATCAGCGGCATCGACTACGACAGCTTCCGCGAGCGCGTGCAGCTGTTCGAACAGTTCAACCTGGCGCTGACGCTGGAAGAGATCGGCATCAGCGACGACATCGACGCCGATATCGCCCTGCTGGCGCAGGAAACCTTCAGCGAGCTGCAACGCCTGACGCGCCTGCCCTTCGCCTCCGGCCCGCAGCAGATTGAAACCGCCATCCGCCAGACCGACCGCTGGGTGCGGCAGATCCGTGCCGCCGTTCCCCATCACACCGCCGCCTGACAGGAGCCTTAAATGATCCCGACCCATCGTAAAATCCTTGACGAGCTTAGCCCGTTCATTCCGGCGAGAACGTTGGAAGCCACCCGGCAGGAGCTGGGCACGCAGCAGATCCTCAATCTGTCGGCTAACGAGAACACCTTCGGCCTGTCACCGCGGGTGAAGCAGGCGCTGCTCGACCATTGGAACGATCTCAGCTACTACCCGGACTCCACCGCCGCCGCGCTGCGGCGGCAAGTGGCCGACTATCATCAACTGCCGCCCGAACAACTGATTTTCGGCACCGGCTCTTTCCAGTTGATTGAGCTGGTCGCCCAGACGTTTCTTTCGCCGGGTGATGAAGCTATCGCGCTGACGCCGTCCTTCCCCTACTACTACAACGCCACCCGTCAGATGGCAGCCCGTTTCGTTTCCGTGCCGCTGCAGGATTTCACCATCGATCTGGAGCCGCTCAAACAGGCAATAAACGACAAGACCCGCGTCATCTGGCTGTGCAACCCCAACAACCCGGCGGGCGGCATCGTGACCGAGCCGACTCTGCGCCAGTTTCTTCAGTCGATCCCACGCGATATCGTGGTGGTGCTGGATGAGGCCTATGTGGATTTCGTCGACGACCCGGATTTCCCGGACAGCCCGCGCCTGCTGCGCGAGTTCGGCAATCTGGTCATCCTGCGCACCTTCTCCAAGGCCTACGGGCTGGCGTCGTTCCGCATCGGCTACGGCATCGCCCGCCCGGAACTGATCGACCTGATGAGCCGCCTGCACCTGCCGGTCAACATCAGCACCCCGTCGCAGCTCGCCGCCATCGCCAGTCTGGCGGATCGGGACTATTACCAGCGGGTCGTCGATGGCGTTAAGGCGGGACGGGAACTGTACTACCGGACGCTGGACGCGCTGGGACTGCGCTACATCCGCTCGCACGGCAATTTCGTGCTGTTCCATACCGGGCTGCCGAACAGCCAGCCGGTGGTCGACGTCTATTACCAACAGGGAATATTGATTCGTGCGGGCGAAGGATTCGGCCTGCCGGGTTGGCTACGCGTCACCATTGGCACGCCAGAAGAGAACCGGCGGGTGCTGGCGCTGCTGCCGCAGGCGCTGGTACAAACGGAGCAACGCCGCACCCTGCAGATGATTTGAACGGGGCTGCACGGTCAAACGGGCCTGTCATCTGGCCCGCTTTCCGTTATGTGCCGGGAAATACGCTGGCGGATTATCACCCTCAGCAGCAGAAAAATCAGCCTTTCTCCGTCTGCACAGACAGCGAATTTTTCAGCATCTTCGCTGCCGCGACCTTTTCTATATCTTCCAGCGCCACGCCTCGGGTTTCCGGAACGTAACGCGACAGGAACCAGTAACAGACGACGTTAAACACCACGAAGATCCACATGGAGAACGCGCCGTGGAACTGCTCCTGTAGCCAGGCATTGTCGTTGACGATCGGGAACACCAGGGTGATCAGGAAGTTGCTGATCCACATCAGACCCACGGCCAGTCCCATACTGAATTCACGGATTCTGTCCGGGAAAATTTCCGAGATCATCACCCAGGCACCCGCACCCCAACCCATACCAAAGAACAGCGTGAAGATCAGGATGCCGCTGATGGCGATATAGCCGACATCATTACTGTACAGACCCCACGAGGCGATCAGCAGCCCGACGATGGCACCGACGGTGCCAATCTTCATGATCGGCAGACGGCCGTAGTGGTCGAACAGGTGCATACCGATAAATGCGCCAATACCATTGAGCAGGGCGACAAAAATCGTTTCGAAGAAGATGATGTCTTTATCACTGGTGGTGCCTTCCAGCATCATCGGGGTGTAGTAGTTGATGACGTTGATGCCGGTGAACTGCTGCAGAACCGCAATCGCCACACCAACTACCAGGATATAGCGCAGCGCCGGGTTGTCCGCCAACGCGCCTTTGCTCGCTGTGTTTGAGCTTCTGGCGGGTGATGATGGCAGCTGAAACAGCTGACGGGCCTCTTCCTGATTAAGCTCCGGATAGATACGCGACAGCACTTTAATCGCCTGCTCGCTGCGGTTATGCCGGATACACCAGTGCGGCGACTCCGGTAAGCAAATGATCAACACCAGCATCGCCAGCGACGGCACCAGCTGCACAGCCATCATAATCCGCCAGCCGGTTTCGACCATCCAGGCCTGCGGCATGCCGCGTGCAATCAGATAGTTGACGATAAACACCGCCAGCACGCCGACCACCATCGACAGATCGTACGTCCCGGTTGCTTTGCCGCGCATTTTGGCCGGCGACATTTCAGAGATATACATCGGGGCCACCGTCGCTGCCAGGCCCACGGCGATACCGCATATCAGCCGCGAGCCGGTAAACAGCGTAAACGAGTCCGCGACGGCCGAAAAATAAGAGGTCACCACAAACAGGATGGCGCTGAGCAGCATCACCGGTTTGCGGCCGGTTTTATTCGCCATTTTCCCGGCGGTCAGCGCACCAATCACCCCGCCAAAGATCACGCTGGAAACCGCCCAGCCGGTTTGAACCGAATTCAGGCCGAAGGTGTGCTGAATCGACTCCAGCGTGGCGGCAATCACCCCTTCGGAATAACCAAACATAAATCCACCGGCGGAAGCCGCCAGGCAGAGCATATACACGTAGCGGGCATTAAACCTGTGTTGATAGGACATGTCGTTGCTCTCCGTTATGCCTTGGCAGGCAGAATGGTGCTGAGCCAGTCACGCGCTCTGGCGACGGTGATGTCCGGGCACTCCAGCGAAGGATCCTGCTCGGCTTCTACCACTACCCAGCCCTCGTAACCCGAGCGGCGGATAAACTCGAACAGCGGCTGGAAATCAATCGCGCCGTCACCGGGGATGGTAAACATGCCGGCCCGCACCGCATCGTTGAACGAGAGATCGCCGCTGCGCACGGTTTCCAGTACCTGCGGACGCACGTCTTTCAGGTGGATATGCTTAATCCGTGGGCCAAACTCCGAAATCAGATCGACGTAACTGAACCCGCCCGTCAGCGCATGTCCGGTGTCCAGCAGCAGGCCGACTTCATCGCCGGTTGCCGCCATCAGCTGGCGAACTTCATCGCGCGTTTCCACCACCATCATCAGGTGGTGGTGATACGCCATAGCCAGACCGTAGCGTTCCGCCAGCGCCCTGGCGAACTCAGTCAGCCGCGCACCATACGCCGCCATCTGCGCCGGAGTTAACTTCTTACGGCGGGACATGGGCACATCCAGCGCGTTCTCCGCCATCGCGGCGCACTCGCCGTACACCATTACCCGCGCCCCGGTTTTCTGCAGCAGCGTGGCAAACTCATCAACCGCGATCAGTTCCTCATTCACGCTGCGCTCGGCGAGAAAACCGCTGTGCCAGCCGGATGCCAGGGAAAGGTGATAACCGGACAGCAGCGTATTCAGTTCGTCAGGATCGCGGGGAAATAAACGGCTCATCTCAACGCCTTCATAACCCGCAGCCTGCGCGCCCGTCAGGCATAGCTCTGCCGTGGCATCTTTACCAAACTCTTCTATGACTTCATTGGCCCAGGAGAGCGGACTGATTGCCACTCTCACCGGTAAACGGGGAGCATTATTTGTTTTCATATTATTCTCTACGTCACGCATTAATACAGGGAGATATTAAGGTGATAACGATCGAATTCATTAATTAAGAATGAACGTTAACACTCGAGGTTCGATAATAGTTAAATTAATTCGCGTATTTCTTAATGGAGGCCAACAGCTCCTTTGTTAATAAAGCAGGATCCCGTTCCCACAGGCGCGGGCTGATTAATTCAATTGACCAGGCTCCGTTATAGCCGGTGGATTTAACGGCTTCGGACCAGGCGCGGAGATCGATTTCCCCTTCTCCCGGTATGCAATCGCGTAATACCGTTTCATCCCAGGGTTCCTGCGGGCTGTGCGGCACGCGGCCGTCACCGAAGTGCACGCCAAAAATCATCTCTTTATCCATCGTAGCGACATCCTGCGGCGTGGCGCCGGAGGCGTAGAAGTGCCAGAAGTCGACCACCACACCGACATTCTTCTTATCAATGCGGCGGATCACCTCCCGCGCCTGGCTTAGCGTACGGAATTTGGTGAAGGCGGGCAGCTCGATCATATAGCGAATGCCGTGCTGTTCACCGATGGCGGCGATAGCAGAAATATTTTCGCTCATGATGTCCATGATCTTGTCATCAGCATAATGGTCGATGCCGGTGCGCGGTAATATCATGACGGTTTCAGTACCCAGCTCAACGGCCTCACGGGTGATTTTTTCCGCCTCGGCCAGCAGCTGCTGCTTCTCGCTTCCCTCATGCCGTTCAATTCTGTCGAGCGCGCTGAGAAATGAAACGGAAAGCCCCGCATCGGCAATAATCTGTTTTATTTCCTGCGTGGTTCCGCCATTGTCTAAATAACGAACCAGTTTAGGATAAAATATTTCCAGCGCGTCGAAACCCGCCTCTTTCGCGAGTCGCACATCCGTTATTAAATTACCGTGGCTGGTTGAAATACCATGTAATGAGGTCAGCATTATAATCACCTTAATATGCAGATAATAAGATCGTTATTCCGGCAACCGATTTTATAATCGCGCCGCCCGGCAGGCGCTCTGATTATGCAGAGCGCCGTTTAACAGACTATTCAGGGTAAAATTGAATCAGGGTAAGGCGTAGGCAATCACGTAATCGCCGCGATTTTTATTGGTGCCGGTGCGGGTCGCGCCGCCGTCCACCACCACGATGTACTGCTTACCGTCCTTGCCGATATAGCTCATTGGCGTGCCCTGCCCGCCGACCGGCAGACGGGTGCGCCAGACTTCCTTACCGGTATCGTTGTCGAATGCGCGCAGGTAGTAGTCCAGCGTGCCGTGGAAGAAGCTCAGCCCGCCCGCCGTGACCAGTGGACCGCCGAGGTTGGGCATGCCCAGTGGAATATACAGGTTCGGCACAATGCCCTCCTTCGGTAAAAAACTGTTATGGATCGGTGCATCCTGGATGCCGCCAAGCGGCACCTGCCACTTAACCTGGTTGTTCGCCAGATCGATAGCGGTCAGCGAGCCGAACGGCGGTTTGAAGCACGGTGTACCCAGCGGTGACAGGAACATCCCGCGCTCCACGCCCCACGGCGTGCCCTTCTGCTCGGAATATTCGCCTTCGGTTGACGGTTTCAGCCCGCCCTTCGCGGCCTCTTCGCGGGACAGGAAGCGCCCCACCATCGCCATGCGAATGTCATTGACGTAAAGCACACCGGTCGCCGGGTTGATCGCCATGCTGCCCCAGTTCTGCCCGCCGTAATAACCCGGCCAGATCAGCGTGTCCTGCTTATCCGACAGCGGCGTCCACTCCCCTTCGTAGCGCAGCTTCTTGAACTGCACGCGGCAGTAGAGCTGATCGAAGATCGTGGCTCCCCACATATCGGACTCTTTCAGCCGGTCGACGCCCACGGAGAGCGCAGAGTAAGGCTGGGTATCAGCGACCTGCATCCCCGGCATGACATCGGTCGGCACTTTACGCTGCTCCACCGGGTAAACCGGCTTGCCGGTACGGCGATCCAGCACAAAAATCTGGCTGCGCTTGGTGCCCTGGATGATCACCGGAATAGTGGTGCCATCCTTCTGCGGCATATCGTACAGAATCGGCTGAGTGGAAACGTCGTAGTCAAACTGGTCAATGTTGGCGGTGCGGAAGTGCCAGCGCTCCTTGCCGGTTTTCAGGTCGACGGCCACGATGGCATCGTTATATTCGTTCGAATACGGATGACGGTCGCCGGTCCAGAAGTCAGGCGTCTGGTTACCCGTCGGGAAATAGGCCAGACCCAGCTTAGGATCGTAGGCGGCGGTGCCCCAGAAGTTAGGCGTTTCAATCGGATAGGTCTGGCCGGTCGGCAGCGGGCTGCTGTCGCTGGCACCGCGTTTCGCATCCCAGGCCCACAGGATCTTGCCGCTTGCCACATCATAGCCACGCACCACACCGCCGGGCTCGCCAACGGTCAGGTTATCGTTCAGACGGCCCCCCACCATGATCACCCCGTCGACCACCAGCGGCGCGGAGGTCACGTTATAACTGCCCTGCTGTCCCCCTTTGGCGTCAGCGGGCAGGCCCACGGTCAGATCGACGTAGCCGCCGTTGCCAAAGTCTTCACACAGTTTTCCCGTTTCGGCATCCAGCGCCACGATACGGGCATCGATGGTCGTTTCAATGATGCGTTTGCGGCAGGTGGCCGCAGCGGAAACTCCCGCTCCGGTAACCTCGCCGGTGGTCGGGCTGGTCGCCGACAGCGCGTCGAGATCGGCATAGCCCACTCCGCGGCATCGCTTCCAGCCCTGGTTGCTTTCGAAGATTTTCGGCTGCGGGTCGAAACGCCACTTCTCTTTACCGGTTGTCGCATCAACCGCAATCACCTTACTCAGCGGCGTACACAGATAAACGGTGTCGGCGACTTTCAGCGGGGTAACCTGATATTCGGCACCGTCCACCGCCATGTCTCCGGTGCGATAGGTCCAGGCGACCTTCAGATCCTTGACGTTGCTTTTGTTGATCTGGTCAAACTGGACGTATTTTTCGCCGAGGGTGTTACGCCCCCAGGCCGACCAGTCGTTGCCGCCCTCGTGACCGGCCTGAGGATTAATCACCGGCGCGGCTTCGCCCGATGCGGTGACTTCCGCATGGGGAATAAAGATGCCGCTAAGCAGCGCGACCAGGGCAATAAAGAAGGCACCGGCCGTGGTAAACGCCGACTTTTTGCCGGGGGTAGGCAGGCCATTTTTCCGGGTCAGCCACGGCGCGCACAGCGACGCCAGCAGACCGATACCGAGGAACACCGTTACGCGCGGCAGGAACTGCCAGAAATCATCGCCAATTTCCCAGCAGGCCCAGATCACGCTGTACAGCGCCAGGCCCAGCGCGACCGGCCAGGCGAAGAAACGCCTGCGCATTAAGCCGTAGCCGGTGATGCACAACAGAACCCCTGCGAACAAATAGAACCAGGCTCCACCTAATACCGCGAGCCAGGCACCGCCTGCCGCCAGTGCTGCTCCCAGGATAATCACCAGTGCACCGATAGCGCCCAGTAGCCAAACAGATTTTGTCATTTTGTCTTCTTCCGCTTACTTGCCATTGTTATCTGTGAGGCATAAATCGATATTTAAATCGCCCCTTATTGAAACATAAAGAATCAAATTAGACACAAAATAGATCGAAAGAGACAATTGAGACAATGAAAGAAGATCAAAAATGAGACGCAAATCGAATTTTTATTTCAAAAATGCTTGAAAATGAATCATGCAGTCTGAAAAAGTACATAGTTAAAGCTCTAAGAACATCAACTTATGCCAGCTATTGGTTTTTTCACAAGAATGACGCAAAAAGACTCATTAATAATTTCTCACTTACCTACGGGTTATAAAGGGGTTTTAATCGGCAATTGTGGGCGTACGATCAGATTCGATATACGCACGCCCGGAGAATCGCGGCAAAGCCGAACTGACTGCGACGATCGGCTTGCCATTAACTCAGTTCTGTATGTTTAGCGGTGACTGTCGCGGTGTCTTTCGCCCGGCAGCTAACCGCCGGGCGAACTTATCAGTTACTCGGGATAGCCAATCCGTTCCGGCTGGCGCTGCATAATAATTTTACCGTGTCGAATAGAGGTCAGCACCCGGGCCTGACGGCACACCGCATCGTAGTCATTTTCGGCATCCAGGATCAGCAGGTTCGCCGGGCGACCTTCGGCAATACCGTAATTATCCCCGAGGCACATCGCCCGCGCGCTGTTATCGGTAATCAGGTCAAGGCAGCGCTGCAAATCGTCATACCCCAGCATGTGGCAGATATGCAGACCGGCATCAAGGATACGCATGATGTTGCCGTTGCCCAGCGGATACCACGGGTCCTGGATGGAGTCCTGCGCAAAGCAGACGTTGATCCCGGCACGGTCCAACTCTGCCACCCGCGTCACCCCACGGCGTTTCGGCCAGGTGTCGAAGCGGCCCTGTAAATGAATGCTCTCCGTTGGGCAGGAGATAAAGTTAATGCCCGACGCCTTAAGCAATCGGAACAGCTTGGAGCAGTAAGCGTTGTCGTAAGATCCCATGGCGCAGGTATGGCTGGCGGTTACCTTCGCCCCTATCCCGCGTACCCGCGCTTCTTCCGCCAGCACTTCCAGAAAGCGCGACTGCGGATCGTCGATTTCATCGCAGTGTACATCCACCAGGCAGTTGTGGCGCTCGGCCAGGTCCATCAGGAAAGTCAGCGAACTGATGCCCTTCTCACGGGTGAATTCGTAGTGCGGGATGCCGCCCACCACGTCGGCACCCATCTCAATGGCGCGGGTCATCAGCGCGCGGCCGTCGGGGAAGGATTCAATGCCCTCCTGCGGGAACGCCACGATCTGCAGGTCAATAAGATGAGCGGCCTCTTTTTTCACGGCCAGCATGGCCTCAAGCGCCGTCAGGGAGGGGTCGGTAACATCAATATGGGTACGAACGTGCTGCACGCCATTATCGCGCAGCATACCAATGGTTTTCAGCGCGCGCTGGCGCGTATCTTCAATCGTGACGGTCTGTTTGCGCTGGCTCCAGCGGGCGATCCCTTCAAACAGCGTGCCGCTGCGGTTCCACTCCGGCTCGCCCGCCGTCAGCGTGGCATCAAGGTGGATGTGCGGCTCAACAAACGGCGGGATAACCAGTTTTTGCTGCGCGTCGAGATCGTCGGTCCCGGCCACCTGCACAGAGGACTGCTCGGTGATGCGGTTAATCACGCCGTCAATTAATTCAAGGGTATAGAGTGATGCTTTATGGCGCAGGCGCGCGTTGATCAGTTTCATAGATGTTCCCGTAAATGGTTTTGTGACATACGCCAGATCGTCAGCGCGACCGAGGCGTTGAGATGGAACTGTGGATGACCGATCGCATAGCCGGTCAGCTTTTCAATACGTTGAATGCGTTGATGCAGGGTGTTGCGGTGGATGCCCAACCGCTCGGCGGCCCTGACCACGTTGCCGTTCTCCTGAAACAGCGTTTCCAGCGTCTCCATCAGCAGCCAGGGGCTTTTGCGGTCACGCTCTATCAGGCAGCCGAGGTGGTCATGCATAAAATCACTCAGCAGCGCCGGGTCGTTAATGGCAGAGAGCAGCTTGATAAACCCCAGCTGCTGATAGTCGCTGATGCGCTGCGCCGGGCGCAGGTTTTCACTCAGATCCAGTGCCTGACGCGCCTGCGACAGCGCGCGCTGATAGTCTTGCAACTGCTGTACCTTCGCCGACAGGCCGCACAGCAGCGACAGCCCCTCATTGCCTTCCGCCAGTTCACGCAGCCACTGCTGCAACCACGTTTTCTGCTGATAAAAATCATCTTCCTCGTCCGGCAGCAGGAAGATAAACATATTGCCGCGCTCGACCAGCGGAAAGCTGTTGCCCTGCTGGTTCAGCTGCTGCTGCAGGCGCTGGCGTAGAGTACGGCGCGCCTGCTGTAGCCAGGCTTCGGCCTGCTCGGGGGGAAACTGGCGAAACAGGTTCTGTATCCCCTCCAGGCGCAGTGCGGCCACCCGCAGCGGGCGGGTGAAATCCAGCTGCTGATGGATTGCGCGCTGCTGTAGCATCTGCAAATCGGGATAATCTCCGGTTAACAGCTGCATCAGAATATCGCGCTGCGACTGCAGGGCATTTTCGCTGCGCACCAGGGCGGTGCCGATGCGCTCGGTCACGATCACCATCTTCAGCAGATAGGGCTGCTCGATCAGCGGGATACCCAGTTCGTCGGCCAGTGCGATAAGGCGCGGCGGGATTGACTGAATATAGGCGTCACCGGTGAGGATCACCATGCCGGCGATCCCGCGCTGTTTGCCCTCCATCAGCAGTTGGATCAGATTATCCTCATCGCGGGGATGATTGATGCCGGTGATAAACACCAGCTCACCCCCCATGATCCAGTCCGCGATAGTTTCATTTTCCGCCACGTAGTACCAGCGCACCGCCAGCTGCAACCCCTGCCCGCCCGCGCGCAGCCGCATGGCGGAGAGCCCTTCCAGAGCAAGGATATCGCTTAGCGTCAGGCTCATGGCTACTGCTCCGCGACTGAATCAGCGGCGGGCTGGCGTTTGCCGAGGCGGGTCAGAGCAATATAGACCAGCGCGGAAACAGTAATCCCCACCAGCGGTGCGATCCACGGCGACAGATAAGCCACCACTGCCCCCACCGCGTAGGCGCAGAGCCCCGACCAGTTAAAGCGCGGTAAGCGGGCCGTGTGCAGTAAAGGATAGCGGCCGCCGCGATAGAACCAGTAGTCTGCGAGGATAACGCCGCCGATCGGCGGGATAATGCTGCCCAGCAGAACCAGGAATGGGATCAGCATTTCATACATGCCGCCAATCGCCAGCAGAATACCGACCCCAGCGGAAACGACCGTCAGGGTGCGGCGGCGTTCGCTGCGCAGCAGGTGGCAGGCAGCCGCCGAAACGTTATAAATCGTCGGCCCCTGGATCGTCAGCAGGTTGAGGCACAGCATCACCACCGCAGCGGCGGACAGCCCCTGCAAAATCAGTACCTCGACGATATCGGCCTGCTGATAAACGATCGCACACCAGGCTCCGGCCACAATCATCAGCCCGTTACCAATCAGGAAGCTGCTCATACTGGCCACGATGGCGGTACGGCTGGAGCGGGCCAGTCGCGTCCAGTTTGTCGCCTGGGTCGCGCCGCTGGCGAAGGTGCCGAATACCATGGTAATCGCCGCCGACCAGGTCATGGTTTCGCTGGCGTTCGGCTCGATCTGAGTCATCGCCTGCCAGCCACCGGCGTGATGGGCAGCGATGTACATCGATATCACCAGCAGAATAAACATCAGCGGCACAGACACGCGGGACAGCGCATCCAGCCCCTTGTAGCCCACCAGCGCGGTGACGCAGAACAGAATACCGAACAGGATCATCAGCGGAACGGTCATCACCTCGGGTATGCCGAGGATTTTGACCAGTGAAATAGCCACGGTCGCCGTTCCCCAGGCGTACCAGCCCAGCTCAGCGAAGCCCAGGATAAAATCCGCCAGCTTGCTGCCGATTTCTCCGAAGCAGAAACGCCCCATCAGCACGGTATTCAGCCCGCTGCGGGCCGCGATCCAGCCGAGCGACGCAGCATAGAGGGCCAGCAGCAGGTTACCAATTACGGCAATCCACAGCAGGTTAACAATGGAAAACGAGACGCCAAGTTTTCCTCCCGCGAACATCGTGCCGGTAAAGAACGTAAAGCTGAACAGGACCATGGAAATCGAAAATACACCCTTGCGCCCCGAGGCGGGCGCTTCGACGAGCGGGAAATCATTGCTGTTTGACATAGTTAACCTCTGAGTGGCTGTCTGAATGGCTATGCCAGTAACAGCAAGAGATATGCCAAAATTATCCGGGCAGAGACTACATAGCAAAGTGGGCACTTTGCACATAAAACACCAATAACGCGCCGACAATTGTCATGAAAGTGTGCAGAATGCAGGCTTTCGCACCATGACGGAGCAGCGGTGTATGTATGCACATCTACTCAAAGTTCGATGGCCTTTATTTTAAAAAAAAACTAACATTGCGGCTCTTTTTTACATGTGATTAACAAGCCTTACATTTTGTAAGGCTTTAGTATTGTCGTTAGCGCATGAGTTACACCTAAGGGAACAATTATGTCGGGTTACAAAAACACCAAAGCGGCGGCCGTTTGGCTGTCAGTTTTGGGTGCCATCATTCTGCTGATGGCCGCTTTCTTCATCTACTTCGGCTGGCAGCTTGTCAGCCTGCACGGCAGCGCCTACTTCCTGATAGCGGGAATCGCGCTGCTGGTCTCTGGCATCCAGATTATCCGCCAGCGTGTTAGCGGCGCGGTGCTGTATGGCGCAGTGCTGGTGGGCACGGGTATCTGGGCGCTGTGGGACGTGGGCCTGGATTTCTGGCCGCTGGTTTCAAGGCTGCTGACGCTGGCCGGATTTGGCATTTTAGTGGCGCTGTCGCTGCCGCTTCTGCTGAAGCGGTCGGGTAAAAAAGCCTGCTGGAAATTCTCTGCATCGCTGGCCGGGGTGCTGGCGATCGCCTTCGGCGCGACTCTGGGCGGGATGTTTATCCCTCATGCGCCCATCAGCGCGTCGGGTGAGTCTCTGCCGCTGGTAAAAGTGAAGCCGGGCGAAGAGCAGGTCAACTGGGACAATTATGGCAACACCTCGGGCGGTTCACGCTTTGTCGCGCTGGACCAGATCACCCGCGACAATGTGAAAAACCTGCAGGTCGCCTGGACCTACCGCACCGGGGATATCCCCGTCAGCCCGAACGGCGGCGGCGCAGAAGATCAGCAGACGCCTTTGCAGATCGGTAACCGCATCTTCTTATGCACGCCGCATAACAACGTGATTGCCGTGGATGCCACCACCGGTAAAGAGCTGTGGAAAACGGAAATCAACGCGAAGCAGAAAAAGTGGATGCGCTGCCGTGGGCTGGCCTACTTCGATGCCCAGGCACCGTTAAAGCAGCCTGATATGCCGGACTCCACGCCGGTCGCCAGCGTGTCCGTTCCGGCAGCGGCCCAGTGTCAGCGCCGCATTCTGATGAACAGCGTCACGCCTGAGCTGATCGCCCTGGATGCCGACACCGGTGAGTTCTGCCATGACTTTGGCAACAACGGCCGGGTCAGCCTGAGCGACCATATGGGCAAAGGCGCGGACAAAGGTGAGTACTATCCGACCTCCGCACCGACGCTGGCGGGCACCACCGTGGTCATCGGTGGCCGCGTGGCGGATAACGTGGCGACCGATATGCCCGGTGGCGTCATTCGCGGCTTCGATGTGATCACCGGCCAGCTGCGCTGGGCGTTTGACCCGGGTAACCCTGAGCAGAAACAGGCACCGGAGGGGGATAAAACCTATACCCGCTCCACGCCGAACGTGTGGGCGCCGATGTCTTACGACAGCCATTCAAACACCGTGTATATGCCGACCGGCAGCGCGGCGGTAGATTTATGGGGCGTCAAGCATAACGATCTGGACCGTAAGTTCGGTGCGTCGATGGTGGCGGTTGATGCCAGCACGGGCCGGGTAAAATGGGTGTATCAGACCGTTCACAACGATCTGTGGGACTTCGATGTTCCGATGCAGCCGTCCTTCTCTGATTTCCCGGGTGCGGACGGTAAAAAAACGCCGGCGCTGATTTTCGGCACCAAGTCAGGCCAGCTGTTTGTTCTGGATCGTGCAACCGGCAAGCCGCTGACCAAAGTGGAAGAGCGCCCGGTCACCCAGGGGCAGATCCCGGATGAAAACTACTCGCCGACGCAGCCCTTCTCCGTTGGCATGCCGACCATTGGCGCGGATGTACTGAAAGAGTCGGATATGTGGGGTGCAACGCCGTTCGATCAGCTGCTGTGCCGTATTCAGTTTAAATCCAAACGCTACAACGGGCTGTTCACCCCGCCGGGCACCGATCCTTCACTGAATCTGCCCGGTTCTTTGGGCGGTATGAACTGGGGCGGCCTGTCGACCGATCCGGTTAATAATTTACTGTTTATCAACGATATGCGCGTGGGTCTGGAAGTACAGCTGATCCCGGCTTCGCCAGAAATCCAGGGCATGAAAAACGACGGTAACGAAGCGGCGGCCATCAGTCGCCCTCTGCCGCTGTCAGGCACCCCGTATGCGATCAATGCGAAAGTGCGCTTTATGTCGCCGCTGGAAATCCCCTGCCAGAAGCCACCGTTCGGCACGCTGACCGCCGTTGACCTGAAAACGCAGAAAATTGCCTGGCAGGTTCCGGTTGGCACCGTCCAGGATACCGGACCGTTTGGGGTGAAAATTGGCCTGCAGATGCCAATCGGTATGCCGACCATTGGCGGGACGCTCGCCACGCAGGGCGGCCTGGTGTTTATTGCCTCAACGCAGGACTACTATCTGCGCGCTTTCGATACCTCAACGGGTAAAGAAGTGTGGAAAGCCCGCCTACCGGTCGGCAGCCAGGGCACGCCAATCAGCTACAAATCGCCGGTAGACGGTCAGCAGTATCTGCTGATCTCCGCAGGCGGCGCGCGTAATTCGCCGGATCGCGGTGATTACGTGATTGCTTATAAACTGCCGTGATTTAACAGGTTGGAAAGCCGGTCATCCTTAGCGGGATGACCGGTTCTGACCCCACGAAAATGCCTCTGCCACAGCAATCCTACCCCACTCCCCCGCGTTAAACCGCCAGCATTCGCCTGACGATTTTCCCCGAAAACGTTTTAGGCAGCGACTGCCGGAAATAGATCCGCCGAGGCAGCACATGCCGCCCGCATCGCGCCGTCAGCGTTTCGCGGATCTGCTGTTTCAATATCTCCTGCTGCTGCGCATCTGAGTCCTGAGTCACCACGTACAGCGCGACCATTTCGCCGAGAAGGTGATGCGGTACGCGGGTCGCAACCACTTCCACGATCCCCTCCAGCCCGGTCAGCGCATTTTCGATTTCGGCCGTTGCCACCCTTTTGCCGCCAACGTTGATCACTTCATCCATGCGGCCCCGCACCACAATCCGGCCATTTTGCCTGACCGCGCAGTCGTGGGTCAGGTAATGCCAGCGCCCGGCGATGTTGATCCAGTATTGCCGGTCGTGCGCCTCATCGCCGTCCCATAACGTCAGCATCGCGCCGGGGCCTAATGTGTCTTTCACCACCAGCAGCCCGGCAACGCCCTCCGCGCAGGGCTGGTGCGTTCCCGGATGAACGATATCTACCCTGCGGCTAAAAACGGCGTTCAGCGCCGATCCTTCCCCGGCAAGCAGCGGCCAGCCGGATTCCGTCTGCCAGTAGTGGTTTTCACATCTCACCGCCAGATGATTTTTAACCCATTGTTCGGTGGCATCATCGAGCGGTTCCCCCGCAAGGTAGAGGGTGCGCAGGGAAGAAAGGCCGCGCGGCGCGCCCTGCTGCCGTGCCAGACGAATGGCACCGGCAATGGTCAGCACGCGCGTGATGCCCAGCGCATCAATCATCTGCCACCAGCTCTGGCCGGGCGCGTTTGCCGGGCTGGCCTCGCACATCACCGTGGTTAAACCCGCCAGCAGCGGCGCGTAAACCCCATAACTGTGCCCGGTTACCCAGCCGACGTCCGCCGAGGTAAAGCAGATTTCATCGTCGCCGAGCCTGAACAGATGATGCAGGCTCGCCAGCAGGGCAACGGCATAGCCACCGGTATCCCGCACGATGCCTTTCGGCGTGCCGGTGGTGCCGGAGGTAAACAGAATATGTGACGGCTGGCCGGACCCCAGCCACACGCAGGGCGCGATCTGCCCCTGATGCCGGGCGAGGTGCTCAGCGAACTCAACCGATGCGGTATCAACGACCCGCATCGTTTCTGACGAGGGCGGAACAGGCGGCAGGATGCCGCGCCCGCGCGGGTCGCCGTGATGCAGCAGCAGCAAAGGGCGGCAGGCCGCGATGCGCTGAGCCAGGGCATCGCCGGTCGTCGCGGAATACACCACGACGTGTACCGCCCCAATACGCGCACAGGCCAGCATCGCTACCGCGGCCTGCGGCGTCATCGGCAGGGCGATCAATACACGGTCGCCCGGTTTAATGCCCCAGTGAATCATCAGGCTGCTCAGCGCATTGACCTGCTGCCACAGTTCGCGATAGCTCAGGCGATGCGTCTGCCCCTGATAGTCGCGATGGATAATGGCGCATCGCTCCCCGCGCCGATCCAGATGGCGATCCAGCGCGTTGAAGCACAAATTCGTGCGGCCATCAGCAAACCAGCGGCAGCGCGGCCCCTGTTCCGTTAGCGACACCACCTGCCGGAAAGGGCGCTGCCAGTGGATGCGGCGCGCTTCCTGCTGCCAGAACGCCAGGCTGAATCCATCCCGATCATCGTGCATCGTTAACATAGTCATTTTCAGCAGGCTCCGCGCGCGCAGCGTGATGTGCAATATGTTGTGCCAGCCATTCGGCATCTTCGCCCACCCCTTCAAAGCGGCCCGATCCCCACGTCCACAGCCACGGCAGACCGAGGAAATACAGCCCTGGGTGCACCGACACGCCGCGGGTATGGCGAGGATAGCCGCTGGCGTTAAAGGCGGGAGCATCAATCCAGCTGAAGTCGGTGTGAAAACCGACGGCCCAGATAATGGCGCTGATATTGCGCAGGTCTATCGGTTTGGCCCCGGGCTCAGGCTGCCACAGAGGCTGATAGCGCGCCTCCGCCGGGGCATCAATACCCTGCTCCGCAATCCAGACATCAATACTGTCTTTGATTTTCTGCGAGGTGGCGTCCGCGCCGTCAAGATTGTGTTGCAGATCATCGGCCGTCAGCAGCTGGCCTTCGCGATAGCCAAGCAGCCGCCCGTAAAGCTGCATGCCCTGTAAGGCAAAGGCCCGCAGATCGATGTCGCGTCCGCCGTCGCGCCCGGTGACGTAGTGGTTGGTTTTGCGGCGGGCGTCTTCGCCCAGCGGATGATTGTCCACCGTTAAACGGTAATGGCCCATCTGCTCCAGCCACTCAACCACATCCTTGCCGCGATAGAAGCGTGCCACGCGGGGCGCGCTGCCGACGCATAAATGCACGCGGCGGCCGTCAAGATGCAGATCTTCGGCGATCTGCGCGCCCGACTGCGCGGACCCCACCACCAGCACCTCTCCCTCAGGGAGTTGCTGCGAGGATTTGTAGTCGGCGGAGTGCACCTGAGCAATGTGTTTCGGCAGCTGTGCCGCAATTTCAGGGAAACGCGGGCGATGGTAATTGCCCACGGCCACCACCACCCGGTCGGCGAGAAACTCCCCGGCGGAGGTGCGCAGCTGGAATCCTTCACCGCGCTGAGTCACCTGCTCCACCGTCACCCCTTCACGCAGCGGGGCGTTAAAGCTGCGGGCATAGCGTTCGATGTAAGCCACGATATCGTCACGCAGCATAAACCCGTTCGGATCGCTGCCGTCATAGGGGAATCCCGGCAGTCTGCACTGCCAGTTAGGGGTCACCAGGCAGAAATTGTCCCAGCGCTGATGCCGCCACGCCCAGGCCAGCTGATGGCGTTCCAGTACGATATGGCGAATGTGCTTTTGCGTCAGATGCCAGCTCATGGCGAGCCCGGCCTGCCCGCCGCCAATAATGACCACAGGATAATGATTGTTCATAAGGTGTCCGCTTGTTGTCAGGCCGTTACAGGCTTAATAGTTTCGACAATGACGACCTGCTCCGGGCTGAACTGCTGCGCCCTGAGCCTGATTGCCGCCGACTGATCCATCGCGCTGGAGCAGAAATAACCGAATTTTGCTTTCACCCGTTCGCTGGCTTCATCCAGCGCGCGGACCGTCGTGGCGATAAACTCATCCAGCCGGTAGGGGTGATTGACCAACAGGTGTTTCTCAATCGCCGTAGACGGGGAATAACAGGTTTCTTTGCTGCCGTCCGGCCAGCAAACGACAAAGTGCATTGCAGGCATTGCTCGCTCCTTTCTAGTGATTGCTCATGCCGGTTAACGGCTGTTGGTCAAGATCCCAGTAGCAGGCGCGCTGCTGCCCGAGTTGCATCATCAGCTGTCTGTCAGCGGTAAAGTGGCCGACGCGCGCGCAGGCGATACCGCCGCTGTTAAACTGCTGCTGTACGGCTGAACACTGCTCCGGCTCCACGGCAAGCAGAAAACCAAAGCTGGGGAAAGCACACAGCCACTGCTGAAGGTCAACCTGCGGCGGAATGGGGATCTCGGCCAGATTGATTTCAGCCCCGACGCCAGCGCTTTCCAGCATCATGACCAGCGTGCCCGCCAGCCCGGCCTGGCTGATGTCCTTCGCGGCATGGACCCGGCCCGAAGCTGCCAGTTCAGGCAGTAAGGCCAGCGCGTGCCGCAGTGCGGCAGGGTCAGCCTCCGTCGCTGCATCCCAGTTGTGGCCCGGTGGATGCCAGCGCCCCTGCAAATTGATCGCCACCATCAGTGCCTGCCCCGGTTGCACCAGAAAGCTGCTCAGCGGATGCCGCGTTTCGCCCAGCACCGCCACCGCAAGCTGTGGCCGATCGCCACGCAGGTTGGTATGCCCACCGACGATTGGGACCTGATAAGCCCGGGAGGCGGCTGCCATTCCCTGTACGATCCGCTCGGCGTGCGGCAGCGAGTCATTCCACAAAGCATTAACGATGGCCAGCGGCCGCCCGCCCATCGCAGCGATATCGCTCAGGTTCACCATCACGCCACACCAGCCGGCGAACCACGGATCTTCCGCGACAAAGCGATTGATAAATCCCTCCATCGCCAGCAGCTTGTACCCCTCGCCGTCGGGGATCAGCGCGCCGTCATCGCCGTTGGCACAGGGGTTAGGCCACGCTTCACGCAGCTGCTGCGCAATAAGCTGAATATCCTGCTTGTGGACCAGGCCGCTGAAAGTATGCAGACGGGAAATCAGCGCGGTCAGTTCGTTTTCCATCATGCCGCCCCCGTCAGGAAGTCCGCGGTCCAGGCAACGCGTGGCCGCGTGGCGCTGCCGATCACCATCCCGCTGCGGGGATCGTGGCAGGGAGGATAGAAATTAAGGTCGGCCTGCATGCGCACATGCCGCACGCCGTGCAGGTCGAAACTGTCCAGCGTGTGCCAGTGCATCCGTCTGAACAGCGGTTCGTTCTGGTGCTGAACCTGGGCATAAAAGGCCGTGCAGCCCAGCGCATGGGCGCTGCATACCGCCAGCCGAATCAGGGTCGGGCCGAGCTGCCCCTGACGTCGGTAGAGGCTGTCCACGGCCAGTCGGGAACCGATCCAGATGCCCGGCTCCGGCTGATGAATACGCACGGTGCCCACCACCTCATCGTGCCAGCCGCCGACGCTGCCCAGCGCGACCAGCAGGCAGGCGTGCTTATCAATGTCATCGCGATCGTCGCCCTGGAACAGCTTTTGCTCATGGCAGAAGACGCGCTGGCGCAGGTCATAGGCTTTTTGCCGCTCCCACGGCAGCGTGACCCATTTTATGGTGTATCCCGCGTAGTGATTCATCGGTACTCCTTCAGGCCATCGCCTGCTCAAAACTGGAGAGTGACGAACAGGCACCGCAACGGCCGCAGCCGGCTTTGATATCGCGGGAGCGAAGATTGGCCTGATTCAGCATCTGTCCCAGCGGTTGCAGAATTGACGTCATAAAGGCGCTGTCCGGCGCGGCGTGATGCTCCAGCGGTGTGCCGCTGATCGGTACGAACGGCACCACGAAGGGATAAACGCCCAGCGCAATCAGCTTCTCCGACAGCGTCAGAATGGCCTGCGGCGTATCCCCCAGCCCCGCCAGGATATAGGTACTGACCTGGCCGCGACCGAATACCGCCACCGCATCGGCGAAGGCAACCAGATACTGATCGACGCTGACCTGCGCTTTACCCGGCATGATGCGCGCACGCACTTCTGGCGTAACGGCCTCCAGGTGCATGCCTAATGCATCGATACCGGCATCCTTCAGGCGCTGAAACCAGCGGGGATCGCCCGGCGGTTCGCACTGCCCCTGTAGCGGCAGATTCACGGCGGCTTTAATCGCTTCGGCGCTTTCCACCAGGATGCGCGCGCCCCGGTCGCTGCCCGACGGCGTGCCGGTGGTCATCACCATATGTTTAACGCCGTCTAATTCCACCGCCGCTTTAGCCACTTCGGCCAGCTGCTGGGGCGTCTTGCGGGCGATGGTACTCCCTGCCGCCAGGGACTGGCCGATGGCGCAAAACTGACAGGCTTTGGCCCGATTTTCATAACGAATACAGGTCTGGAGTACCGTAGTCGCCAGCACGTCGGTGCCGTGCAGGGTCGCAATCTGTGAATAAGGTATTCCCTCCTCCGTCTGCCGCTCATAGAAGCGCGGCTTGCGGGTAATCCCGATCTCCCGCACGGGAATGCTCTGGTTGTACAGGCGGGTTGTGCCCGATTCTTCGTGCTTCACCTGCCACGGCGAACGGTGGGCGGAATGGGTGTAGACCGGCACCATCACCGTCACGCCGTCAATATTCATCGCCTGATGATCGGAAGGCCCGGCCCCGCCGTGGCGGCTGGCATGCTGCTGCTGCGGGTTGATCACCTGTACTCCCTGGGTAAGAAGCTCGGTGATCAGCTGCTGACGATTAAGTGGGGCGTTCTGCATCGCGCGCTCCTTCTGGTTCAGCCTCAGGGCTGTGGGGGATCACGTAGCGTGCTGGCGTATTATTCAGCACCAGGCTCAGCAGCTCCGGGCGGGCGTAGTGCCCCACGGAATCCATCATCCGCTTACGTTTGGTGATCAGCGCCATATCCAGATCGGCCACCAGGATACCTTCCCCTTCCGTCAGCGGCGGCACCAGATGGCGGCCTTCCGGAGAGATAATCGCGGTGTTGCATCCGCCGCGCAGCCCTTTCTGCAAGGTGGGATCGGCTGTCAGTTCACCGATCTGCGCCTCCGTCAGCCAGCCGGTGGCGTTGATCACAAAGCAGCCGGACTCCAGCGCATGATGGCGGATGGTGACGTCCATCTGCTCCGCGAAAATTGGCCCCACCAGTGAACCGGGGAACTGGCTGCAGTGGATCTCCTCGTGCTGCGTCATCAGGCTGTAGCGTGCCAGCGGGTTGTAGTGCTCCCAGCAGGCCAGCGCGCCCACGCGGCCGACGGCGGTTTCAACCACTTTTAGCCCGGCACCGTCCCCCTGCCCCCAGATCATCCGCTCATGATAAGTTGGGGTGATCTTGCGGCGTTTGAGCACCAGCTCTCCGCTGGCATCAAACACCAGCTGCGTGTTGTACAGCGTGCCGCGATCGCGTTCATTCACCCCCAGCACCACCACCATCTTGCGCACGCGGGCACGCTCGCCGACGGCATAAGTGATTGGACCGGGCACCACCACCGCCTGCTCGTAAAGTTTCAGATGTTCAGCACCGGCGGTCATCGCGGGAGTGATAAACGAAAAGTACGGGTAATAGGGAACAAAGGTTTCAGGAAATACGATGATTTCAGCGCCCTGTTCTGCGGCCTTGTCGATTGCTTCGAGTACTTTGGCCAGCGTTTTGCTGGCCTCGTAAAGATCGGGAGCAATCTGAGCTGCAGCGGCGCGGATAATGCGTGATCCAGCCATCTTGCACCTCCGCTTACATGGTCCAGGTGTCAATAACCAGTGCATTGTCACGCACGTGCAGCAGCTTAAGATCCAGCACATCCAGCGGGTTGATCGGGCGCACGCCCTCCAGCAGCGACGGCTCGCCGTGACCGTACAGCGCCTGGAGTGCAAAACGACAGGCGTACACTTTGCCGCCCTCGGCCATGAATTTGTTCAGCTGGTTGGCATAGTTCTGATGACCGGGAAACGCTTCCGCGCCGATAGTCGGGTAGCCACGTTGCACGCCCAGTAAAACGCCCGGGCCGTAAAGCAGGATCGAGGTTTCGAACCCTTTGCGCTGTAGCCGGGTGGCCTGCAGCATATTGACGAAGCCAATCGATCCTTCAAAGGCCACCGTATGGAAGGTCACTAACGCCTTCTGGCCCGGTTCCGCTTTCACATCCTCGAACACCTTCTCTTCGTAATCGACAAAGAAATCACCGGTGGCATGAGCTGGTAATGTGACTTTTGGCATAGCACGTTTCTCCCGTTTAGTGTCTGGGGGAGTCTGGCTCCCCATGTTGGCGCATCCGCAGGTGATGCTGTATTAACGGGAGCAAGGGACGTGCCAGCCGCGATTTCACCCGATGCAATCAAGCTCCTATCAATTGCTTATTTTGTGAGCCAAAAAATTTTTTATCCGGCGTAATCCCCTGACTTTTTCACGGACATCAGTGGACGATAACGGCAGAAATGCACTGGTTTGATGCTGTTTTGCACCAAAAAAGCACACAACGAAAATCATCATGCAATCAATGATGCAATCAATAGGAATTTGATTGCAGAGGGTCACGGCGGGCTGCATAGTGTGGGTCTTGCTATGACCCGAGGCGCGACGACGATGCTGACCAAACTCTCCAGCAGCTGGAACACCCATCTCACTCATCAGACCCAGCGCCCGGCTTATCTGCTGATCGCCGATATCATTGCTGACGGCATTAACAGCGGGGAGTTTCAGCCACGCGACCGGCTGCCGCCCCTTCGCGACCTGGCCGTGTCGCTGTCGCTTAACTACACCACCGTGACCCGGGGCTATGCCGAAGCGAAACGGCGCGGGTTGATTGATTCCCGGCCGGGTTTGGGCAGCTTTATCCGCGGCAAGGTGCCTGCCGTACCGCTCACCGGCGGCAGCAGTTACGAGATGACGATGAACTCGCCGATTGAGCCGGGTGAAGAGCTGGCGCAGGCTATCCGCGACGGGGCTGTTAACATGTTCGCGCAGAAAGACATTATCCACCTGCTGCGCTATCAGGATTTTGGCGGCACGGCTGACGATAAGGTGATGGCTAAAGTGTGGCTGGAAAAGCAGCTGCCGCCGGTCAGCGTTGAGGAGGTGCTGATTACGCCCGGTATCCACAGTGCGCTGGTGGGGTTATTGACTCTGCTGTGCCGCCGGGGTGGCAGTGTGGCGGTGGCCTCGCTGATTTATCCCGGTCTGAAAGCCATTGCCAGCCAGCTGAACATTCCTCTACAGTCGCTGCCCTGTGACGAAGACGGCCCGCTGCCACGTGCGTTTGAGCATCAGTGTCAGACGGGAAATATCGGCGCGCTCTACGTCAACCCGACGCTACAGAACCCCACCACGCTGACCATTCCCCTGCGCCGACGCGAAGCCCTGGCCGATGTCGCCGAACGCTACAGCATTCCGGTGATTGAAGATGAAGCCTATGCCGCGCTGGCAACGGAGCACATTGCGAGTTTCAGTGAGCTGATACCGCAGCTGACCTGGTATATTACCGGCATGTCGAAATGCTTCGGTCCCGGCTTACGCACCGCGTTCGTTAAGGGACCGGGCAGGCGCAATACGGAGCTGCTGGCCGGGGCGCTGCGCGCACTGAATGTGATGGCGAGCCCGATAACCAATGGCCTGGTCGCGCAGTGGATTCAGGATGGCACCGCCGACCGCGTGCTGGACTCGATTCGTGTGGAAGCCGGCATCCGCCAGAAACTGGCAGCGGATATTTTGCAGCCGTTCACCGTGCGTGCCTCTAAGCAGGGATTTCACCTGTGGCTGCTGCTGCCGCGCCACCATAACTGGAATCCGGCAGAAGTGGCCGTGAAGCTGCGCGAACTCGGCGTCAGTGCCGTTTCCAGCGCGGCGTTCTGTACCGATAACAATCCCCCCGACGCATTGCGCATCTGCCTGGGCGGCGCGTGGTCGCGCGAACTGTGCGCAGAAAATCTCCAGACGATTTCCCACGTGTTGCAGTACCCAGAGCACTATCACAGCATCCTGTTGTAAAATAGCTAAAAAGGGAGGGAGAGCGACAAACGATGGTTAGTTTTACTTCAGCGCTTTGCTGGATAAGCTTCTGGATCGGTACGGTTCTGGTCGGCACGTCATGGCTTTACGCAAAGCTACAGGGGCTGGCATTTCTGACGGGAATTGAAAAGGGGCTGCTGGCCTTACAATCCCCCGACAGCACCGTGGCGTTATTACTCTCCGCCGGTGCGATGCTGATTGCCTTAGGGTTAGTTTTCGTTCCCCTGTACTACTCTGCGCTTTTGGTCGGTGCCTTCGTCAAAATTCTTACTCGTCGGCCGATCAGAATCTGATATGCGGGAGAGAATGATGTGGGAGTGCCAATAGCAGGATCGTTGATGAGTAAGCTGAAGGAAGTTATGCGACCGTTCTTCGGCGTCTCTCAACCAGTGATGCTGCGATGGATTCGACTTCTTTAAAGTCTTTTGAGGCGCTGGACCTCAGCGCCAGATTCCATTTACTTAATACGCGAGCGTTAACAACCAGCTCGCTGCCCTCTTTCAGTCGGCCGTTTTTCAACAGCCATTCAGCCACGTCCGCCCAGTCCCAAAGCGGGGACTGACCTTTGATACGCTGGATAGGGCATGGGAAGTCGCCGCTGCCGCGCGTACCATCTTTCAGCATCGCAATAGCCTGCCGTGACATTTGTGTGATTTCAGCGATATCGCTCAACCCCACCAGGGCAGAATCGACAGAGGCAACCACAGCGCCGATTCCGGCTGATTCGATATTTTCAACCGCTGATGCAATAGCTTCATCCAGGGAATCAGCTTCACGGTCAAACTCAACGTAGATAGAGTTCCCATATGCGCAGATCAGCGCATCGTCACAGCCACTTTCATACAGCGCGTCTTCCAGTCCTTCGGTTTCATACGTGACACCTGAAAGCGTCAGCGTGAAGTTATAAAGCGCCATAATGCCTCTTCGTTTAGTGTGCACTTGCAGAAGCAGTGTGCCGAATCACCTGATGGAACCCAAGTCCAGCCCTGACTCAATGCATATTCAATCGCTGCCTGAATGTGTTTGTTCGGATGTCTTTTCACTTGTTCGGATGTCTCTTCCTTAGCCTCCGATTGTAGGATCTTATTGTGACCGTTGACGAATGTCAACAACGGCGTAATTTCAAGCACGTTGCCACTGACGTAGAAGAATACCTGCCCCTCTTTCCAGGCCTGATATACCACCTCCCCACCTCCTGCGCCAGCAGCAGACGACAAAGCGGTTGCACCCGCCATCAGCCCGGGTGACTATTTCCCCGGGTTAAGCTCAGAATGATCAATGGCGACATCCTCAACGCCATATTTGGCGAGGATCTTTTGGTAAGTGCCATCTTTGATCAATGAATTGATCGCTTCGACCCAGTATTTCGCATTGCCTGAAGATTTACTGACGGGAATTCCGGCATAGACCGTGTCAAAGATGGGCCCGACGCGCTTTAAATCAGCCTGTTTCTGCAACAGCCAGCCATTCTCCCCGGTATAACCCAATGTGGCATCTGCACGACCGGAGCGCAGCGCCAGCCAGGTCGCCCCGCGATCGGGGAACTGACTCACTTTCACCGCTGATTTGCCACTCGATTCACACTGCTGTGAGATCTGCTCAAAGGTTTTCGTCGACGGGTGGCTGGCAAGCAGCGCAACGTTTTTACCACACAGATCGCTGAGCTTCACGTCCTGTTTCAGGGGGGAGTTTTTCAGCACAATCAGCTGGTAGCCCGCCCGCACCGTTGAGGCGATATCGACCACCTGCTGCCGCTCTGGCGTGGCGTCCAGCCCGGCCGCCAGCGTGAATTTACCCGACTGAATCGCCGGTATCACGGTGGCAAAATCACCGCTGGTCACGGCTAATTTTGCCCCCAGGCGATGTGCTGCCTCATTGGCAATATCGTAAAAATAGCCCGTTGGTTGCCCCTGGTCGTTTTTGTACGACAGCGGCTCCCAGTCATACTGGATTGCGGTGACCAGCGTTTTTCCCTCGTAGGGTGAGTTGGCGATCGTGGTGGCATTAGCCTGGCTCGCCGCCAGCAGGACTGACAGTGCAATAAAGCTCTTTTTCATTCTTTTTTCCCCAGTTGAAGTGACGGCTACAAAGCCTGAATTAAAGAAACGTTGCCAAATGAACGCGCCGCCAGATAGCCTTCCCGCGTGGCTTCAGTGAGTCCGCGCGGTGCACGGGCATCCCCCACCAGCTGTACAGAAAATCCGGCCTGCTTCGCGGCGAGATACAGCGCGTTATTCCCGGCGGGGATCAGTGAGGTCACCAGCATGGCGAATGAATCGGAGAGCGGGTTCCACGCACCGCTGAGCTGATTTTGTACCTGTAAACATCCCTGATACAGCGCCACGCGGTGTTCGGCCTGGAAATTCACCCCAAGCTTCGCCAGACGACTCACTGCGGGTAGCCGAACGGTGTCATTCAGTCCCTGTCCCGCCCATTTCAGGGAGGTGACAAACTCAATCTGATGGCCCTGCTGCGCGAGAAACTCGGCCACGCTGAGTGCCGCGCGGCCGCCCCATTCGTCATAAACCATCACCGAATCGGGAACGCCGGAGGCGTGTTGTAACGCCTGATTAACGGTGAGGATCTCGCCCGAAAAACCCGCGTGCCCGCTGCCGACCGCGGTTTCCTGACTGCCGGTGGCGATAATCACCCGATCGGCCGCCGCCGCGCGTAGTTTTTCCAGCGTCACCTCTTCACCCAGGCGAAACTCTGCCCCGCTGTGCGTCAGTTCGCGGACATACCAGTCGATGATATTGCGCAGATCCTGGCGATGAGGCACCTGTTCTATCAGCGCCAGCTGCCCGCCGGGCCGCGATGCGCGGTCATACAGCACCACCTGATGCCCCTGCAAAGCCGCATTACGCGCGGCCTCCAGACCGGCAGGCCCGGCGCCGACCACCACCACTTTTAAGGCTTTGTCATTGACCTGAGCCTGCCAGCGTGCGGCCTCGGCTTCACGTCCGGCAACCGGATTGAATGCGCAGTGAATAGGCTTGCCGTCGGCAACGCGCTGCCAGCAGCCGGACTGGATGCCGACGCAGGGGCGCGTGCGGTCGCTTGCTCCCTGCTGCGCGTTGCGCGGCAGATCGGGATCGGCAACCAGCTCGCGCGCCATGGTGACAGCGTCACAAACACCCTCGGTAATTAACCTGTCCGCCAGCGCCACGTTCAGCACGCGCCCGGCCAGCCAGATCGGTAAATGCGGTAATCGACGTTTCAACGTGGCCGCCGCCTGCTGCCACAATGCAGGCGGAAAGCTGGAGTCCGGGAGATTGGTTGCCACCCCCCAGCCGCTGGAAAAATTACCACCGCTCACGGAGAGATAATCCAGCAGGCCGCTGTTGCCCAGCGCCACAATCTGCTCGGTGAGTTCCGCCCTTTCTTCCGCCTGCGGTGCCAGTTCCAGATTGACGCGCGCGCCCACGACTAATCGGGTGCCGATGCGGGCGCGGATACGTTCCAGGATCGCCAGCGCAAAACGGCTGCGGTTTTCCGCGCTGCCACCCCAGCGGTCCTCCCGCACATTGGTTTCCGGGCTGAGGAATCGCTGCACCAGATTGCCGTGGCCAAAATGCAGTTCAATGCCATCCACTTTCGTCTGCGCGACGGCCTCCGCAGCGGCGGCGAAATCGTCGATGATTTGTTCAATCTGCGCCTCATCCAGCGCCAGCGGCACGCGGACTGCGCCTCCATATTCGCGCTGCGGGATTGCCGACGCGGAAAACAAAATTTCGTCACTGCGATTCGGGCCAAGAAACGCCTGACGGCCGGGATGATTAAGCTGCACAAAGCAGTAAGCACCGTGCGCCTGTATCCGGCTGGCCAGGCGATCGTATTTGCCGTCCCGCGCTTCATCGTGCACGTAAAAATCACCGCAGCCCGCACTGACCGCATTCGCCTGAGTGATCACTACGGCCGCGCCGCCTTCAGCCCGCCGCGCTTCATAGGCCAGTAAATCTTCGTTGTGCGTACCCGGCCCCAGAGACGTACCGTGGCCGGAGTTGATGATGCGGTTTCGCAGCAGCAAATGCCCCACCCGCAGCGGTTGGAAAACGGCCTCAAATACCGGTGTTTTAACGATGATCTCAGACATGTTCGGCCTCGCTGCGCAGAGAGGAGATTTGTTGCAGGAAGGCCCGCGTCCGCGGCTGCTGGGGGGCATCGAGCACCTGCTGCGGTGAGCCATATTCCACAATGTGGCCTTTATCCAGAAAAGCCACATTGCTGGCAACCCGGCGGGCAAATTGCATTTCATGAGTGGCAACCACCATAGTGATCCCGGTTGCCGCCAGATCGGTCATCACCGCCAGCACTTCATTAACCAGCTCGGGGTCGAGCGCGCTGGTCGGCTCATCAAACAAGATCAACGCGGGATCGCGCGCCAGGGCTCGGGCAATGGCCACGCGCTGCTGCTGCCCGCCTGAAAGCGATGCGGGCCAGGCATCCGCTTTGTGCGCCAGGCCAACACGTTCCAGCAGCGCGCGCGCTTTACCTTCGGCTTTCCCACGCTGGCCCTGCAGGCGCGGGGCCAGCATGACGTTTTGCAGAACGGTCAGATGCGGAAACAGGTTGAACTGCTGGAAGACGAAACCAATGCGATCGCGCTGCTGCCGGATGATTTTTTCCGGGGCGGTATATAAGTTGCCGCTTCGCTCCACGATGCCCAGCGGCGTGTCGTGAAAAAACACCACCCCGCTGTCCGGCGACTCCAGCGTTGCCAGCAGGCGCAGTAGGGTACTTTTACCCGAACCCGATGGACCAATCAGGCACAGCACTTCACCTTCGACAATATCAAGGTCGATATGCTGCAGGACGATGTTATCGTCATAGCGTTTCTGTAAACGACGGGCGCGCAGCACCGTCGACTTTTTATTATCCAAAGCCGGGACAGGGGATTCGCTCATAGCAGAACCTTAATTATTTTCGATGATACCCGCGACCGTAATAACGCTCGCTCCAGTGTTGTAATAAAGACAATATGGAAGTGACAACCACATACCAGAATGTCGCCACCAGTAATAACGGAATAATTTTGTAATTTCGGTTGTAAATAAGTTGGGCAGAATAGAGTAGCTCCGTCACCGCCACCACGCTGATAATTGATGTGCCTTTTAAATTATCAATCAGGAAATTCCCCAGTGCAGGAATAATCGTGCGAAGCGACTGCGGCAGGGTAATTTTGATAAATATCTCTGACGGCGAAAGTCCCAGCATGGTGGCCGCTTCTTTCTGCCCCTGCGGAACCGCCAGCAGCCCTCCCCGAATAAACTCCGCTGAATAAGCCATGCCGTGCAGGGTTAAACCGAGAATCGAGGCGCCAATCGCGCTAATAAGATCGTTCGTTGACACGCTGAACCAGGGCTCACCGCCGGGCCAGCCCAGCGTCAGGCGCGGTACAAGATAGCCAATGTTGAACCAGAACAGCAGCTGCACCAGCAGTGGCGTGGCGCGAAACAGCCAGATATAGCTCCAGGCGAAAAGTGAAACGACCGGATTACGCGAGAGCCGCATTAAAGCAACCACAACACCAAAGACCACGCTCAGCAGGGTCACCAGAGCGGTCAGCCAGAGTGTTGTCCACAGGCCTTTTAGGATCTGGCCGTCAAATAAATAATGCCCGACCAGCGGCCAGTCAAATGCCGGGTTTTCCGCTGCCTGCCAGATTAAAATAATTAACACAGCGCTGACGGCGATCGCAGAAAGATGTCTGCGCCAGCGCCACGCCTGGCGAACGCCGTGTTTTTCTTCCGCCTGATTAATACGCTGTAGCGTGTCGAAATTAGAGGACGAAACGGCCTGATTGGGCGGTCGAATAGTATGACCCGGCACAACTTTCACCAGGCTTTCATTTATTTCACTCATGATATTACCGGTTAACAATAAAGGTAATGAAATGGCATTAAGTCAGTTATCACTATTCTGCTCAATGCCGATTTATGCATTCCTTTGCCGGTTTTTTACGATGTTGACGGGGGCTTATTTAGCCGGGTTGATCACCACCGTTTTCAGCGCCACGCTTTCTACACCGTATTTCTGTAAAATCTTTTGATAACTGCCGTCAGCAATCAACGCATTCACCGCGTCAGCCCACAGCTGGGCATGTCCCTGCTGTTTATCAACGGCGAAACCGGACTGACCGCTGTTAAATACCGGCCCGGTAACTCGCCAGGTTGGATCTTTTTTAACTATCCAGCCCGCTTCGCCGGTATAGACCGGGGTGAGTTCCGCCTGACCGCTTTTTACCGCCAGCCACGCCGCAGAGCGCGACGGATAGATGGCCACCTTCAGCGCCGGTTTACCCTGCTGCTGGCAGGCCGCTGCCTGCTGGTTCAGCGCGTCAATAGTAGATTGCCCGGCCAGTGCGGCAACGGAATGACCGCAGAGCGATGTCAGCTCGCTGGAGAGTTTTACGGGGCCATCGCTGCGGGTAATAAACGAATAACCGGCATCAATCAAAGGCACGATATCCACCACTTGCTGGCGCGGCACGGTGGCATCGGTGCCGAGCGCCAGATCGTAACGGTGGCTCTGCAGACCGGGAATAAAGGTATCAAAAGTGCCATTCTTAACGTCCAGCTTCGCGCCCAGCTTATTTGCCGCCGCTGAAACTATTTCGTAGAAATAGCCGCTGTTCTCCCCCTTATCGTCTACAAAGACGACCGGTTCGTAGTCATTCTGCATAATGCCGTGCAGCTGTTTATCTTTTAACGTTGTCGCTAAAGGCGCGGCCAGTGCAGCGTGCGTCAGGCTACCGATTAAAGCAGCCAGTAATATTTTCTTCATGAGATACCCGGTGATTATCGAGAGTAAACCGCCTGCGGTTCAGCAAAATGCCGTTCAGGCGAAAAGAGAGGCCAGTCGCGGGCAATATTGACTTCGCCTGCAACGGCCTCAGACAGCAACTCGCCCAGCGCGGGGGCCAGTTTGAAGCCATGCCCGGACAGGCCAATGCCAATCCAGACGTGGGGATGGTTTTTCAGTTCGCCAATCAGCGGAGCCTGATCGTGGGTGTAGGCTTCCGGCCAGGTGCCGCCGCCCACAATGGTACGGTGTGCGCCGTTCACCGCATCCGTCACGTGACGATCGAGGCGCTCGTGGAGAACAGGCGTCAGACTGCTAGTGGCTTCCGTGGCGACAAGTTCGGGGTCGTGCTGTTCATTCAGCTCGGCATCGCCCACAAAGAATTTAAAGTTTTTGCCATCCGGCAGGGGCTGGGTATTCCACATCGCCCGCCCGGCGCTTACGCGCATCGTCGGCGGGAACGCCACACTGTCGAAGCCGGTTTCTTTGCCCAAGTGGAAGCTCATACCGAGTCGGCGTGAGGAGATGGGTAAATCGGGGAGCAGCCGCTTGCTCCACGCACCGGTGGTCACAATCACCCGGTCAAAAGAGCTTACCTTACCGTTAATGGTCAGTTCGACCGCGCCGTCTCGCGCCACAATCCGATCGATTTGAGTCTGTTCATGCACCTTTGCCCCCAGCTGCTGCGCCTGTTCGGCGGACGCCAGCAGCAGTTCATGCGTCAGCAAAATGCCCCCGGCGGGGTCAAAAATGCCTTCCTCATCTTCATTAATATTCAGGCGCGGGAATCTCTGATTCAGCGCCGCGCGCGATAATCGCTCATAGGGCAGATCTTGCTGCTTCGCCGAGTTTTCCACCGCCGTAAACCACGGGCTGTCAGGCGTACCGATGGTGAGGCATCCTCCCCCCCAAAACAGCTGGGTTTGCTGTTCCTCCTCCAACTGATGCCAGAGCTGGCTGGCGCGCTGGAGCAAGGTCGTGTAAGCAGCGCCTTCACCGTAGATCAGTCGATGCTGACGAGAACGCCCCCCTGATGCACCGATATTATTCCCGACGCGATACTGCTCGAATCCCTCAACGTGAAAGCCTTTGCGTGCCAGTGCCAGCAGGGTTGCACAGCCCAGCGCACCCAGTCCTACCACTGCTATCTTGATGGTCATGATGGCGACAGCCTTAAAAGAAAATACGATCTGCGCATGTCGACGGCTCTCCCTTACGCGCAGCGGACAGGCGGCACGGGGAAAGCGTTCAGCATCAGGTGCGCAAAATATTAAACGGGAGACAGGGAGAAATAATCGATATGGCATCTGCCATCATTCATTCCGCCTGAATAAGACAACCATACTGGAATGGTCAGAGGGGGTTGTAAAATCACTATATCGGCTATGTAATTCGGTAAAACAGATATGCGAAAAATTATATAACGGTTTCTTTATTCTTTAATGAACATAATGAATTAAAAAAATTAATAAACTCTTTTTAAAAAAGGCCGGGATTTATCGTTATTTCAGTGAATCAATATAATAATCCGATCGTTGTGGGTTGAATAAGCCGTCATCGGGTATTTTTACCGCCGACAATAAAAAGGTTACGCCAGTTGCGTAACCTTTTTAATTGAGCGTTTTACTTTATGAGACCGCGAGGGTTAACTCTTCCCGCTCTCCCATCCTCCTCCCAGCGCCTGATACAGCCGTACCAGCGCCAGCGACACATTGGCATCGCTTTTTACCTGCTCCTGCTGCGAAGCCAGCAGCTCTTTTTGCATGGTCAGCACGTTGAGGAAGTCGGTGGCACCCGCCTCGTACTGCTTCGAGGCCGCCGCCAGCGCGATGCGATCGTTTTCCACCAGGGTTGCCAGCTGGCTGCGCTGGCGCTGATAGGTGTCGTAATCCACCATCGCGTCACTCACTTCATGCCAGGCCTTGAGCACCGTGGACTGGAAGTGGATTGCCGCTTCCTGCTGCTGTGCTTTTTTCAGCGCCAGCTGGCCGCGCAACCGTCCGCCTTCGAATATCGGCAGATTCAGCGACGGACCGAAGCTGTAAAGGCGCGATCCCCAGTTCCCCAGCTGGCTGAACTGCATCGCCTGTAGCCCGACGTTGCCGCTCAGGGTAATACTTGGATAGAAATCTGCGGTCGCCACGCCAATGTCGGCGGTGGCCGCATGCAGCTGCGCCTCGGCGGCGCGGATATCCGGTCGGCGCTGCGCCAGCTCGGACGGCAGACCGACCGGCACTTCCGGCGGCGTCAGCGGCAGCGGTCGGCTCCCGGCCAGCCGCTCGGTTAACGCCCCCGGGTTTTCACCCAGCAGGAAGCTTAGCGAATTCATCAGGTGCGCTTCCTGCTGTTCGAGGATCGGCAGGGTCGATTCCACCGAGGCAACCTGCGCCTGCGCCTGGGCCACCTCCAGCCGGGTAGCCACGCCGTCGTCCATGCGGATGCCGGTCAGCTTCAGGCTGTGGCGGGCGATGTCCAGGTTTTGCAGGCTGATATCGCGCTGGAGCTGCACGCTGCGCAGCTGGAAATAATCACTGACGGTCGCCGCCTGCACGGTTAACAGCACCGCACGGCGCTGGTCGTCGCTGACCTCTACGCGGGCGGCGGACGATTCGCGTTCCCGCCGCAGCCGTCCCCACATATCCAGCTCCCAGGATGCGCCGATGCCCGGCTGCCACACGCTCCAGGCCTTTTTACCGCCCAGCCCGGAGATATCCTGCAGCCCGTTCTGGCTGTTGCGGGCGCGCTGGTACGACGCCGTAGCGTCAACCGACGGCAGGCTCTCCCCGGTCACCACGCGGTGCTCCGCCTGCGCCTGTAACAGACGCGCGCCCGCCGCCTGCACATCGAGGTTGCTGCGTTCGGACTGCTCAACCAGCGCGGTCAGCGTGTCATCATGGAAAATTTGCCACCACTGCGGCTGCAGTTCGCGCTCAGCAATGCGCCCCGGTGCGTGACCCTGCGGCCACGTCTTCGGGCTTTTCACCGCAGGCGGCGTGAAGTCCGGGCCAACCATGCAGCCGCTCAGCAGCAAAATACTGGTGGCTAAGGCCGTCAGTTTCATGATTTCTCTCCTGCCTTCACGGTATGAATAGTGGCCTCCACCGCCATGCCCACCCGCAGCTGTTCTGCCTGCCGCTGGCCGCCGTCGAGTTCAATTTTGACCGGAATACGCTGCACCACCTTGGTAAAGTTGCCGGTGGCGTTATCCGGCGTAATCGCCGAGAAGGTGACGCCCGTCGCCGGGGCAAAGCTATTTACCACACCGTGCAGCAGCGCCCCGCCGAAGCTGTCGACGCGGATATCCACCCGCTGCCCGGGCCGCACGTGCTCAAGCTGGGTTTCCTGAAAATTGGCCACCACGTAGGCTTTATTCAGCGGCACCACCGCCAGCATCGGCGTGCCTGGCGTGACGTACGCCCCCTCACGCACGACGCGCTGCCCGACCCATCCGGCAATCGGAGCCAGAATTTTGGTGTACGACAGGTTCAGTCTGGCGGTATCCAGCATCGCCTGCGATCGCTGTAGCTCCCCCTGCGCCCGCTGGAACTCCGCCTGTAACACCACGGTTTTCGCCCGGGCGGCGTTGAGCGTGGCGGTATCGCGTGCCACGTTGGCCTGAGCGGTGTCGATCCGCGATCGTGCCAGCTGGGCATTTTGCTGGCTGCCCGCGCCGTGGGCGGCCAGGTCGAGATAGCGCGCCAGTTCCGCTTTAGCAAAGACATAACCGGCCCGGCTGGCGGCCAGCGTGGCGTCAGCCTGGGCAATCATCGACTGCTGCTGCGCCAGGCTGGCGCTGGCATTGGCCACCGTGGCCTGCTGCACCACCACGCTGGCCTCTGCCGCGTTCAGTTCCGACAGCAGATCGCGGTCATCGATCTCCACCAGCAGCTGCCCCTGTTCCACATACTGATTGTCTTTTACTGCCACCCGCGCAATCTGCCCGGTGATACGCGGCGTGACCACGGTGTAGTCGGCGCGGATAAAGGCATCGTTGGTTCGCTGGTCAGCGCTGTCGCCCAGCAGGCCAAACCCGATCCCCGCCGCCACGGCCAGTACGGCGGCCCCGGCCACAATCGCTACGTTCTTCTTAGTCAATTTCAATAAAGTCATGTTCAAGCCTTATGCATGAGAAGCGGCAAGCGGTCGCGGTGGATACACGCGGGTTGCCATTAAAGGAATAAATAAAATCAGAATCGCGGTCAGCAGAGTCATCACCTGATAAACGTCGGCGGAAGCCAGTACCACCGCCTGTACGTGGATCTGTTCCGCCAGCGCAGACAGGCCTTCACCGTCAGAAGAAGGGATCGACAGCGCCTGACCGCTGTTGCCCCACTGATTGACCAGCGTGTTCGAGTGAAAATGCTCACGCGCGGTGGTCAACCCTTCCAGTACGCCGCTACCCACCACCGCCGCCATGCCCTTCACGGTGTTAAACCACGCCGAAGCAAATGGCCCTTCGGCGGGCGGCAGGCCGTTGGTCGCCAGCATCAGTAGGGGTATCACCGCCATCGGCTGCCCGAGGATTTGCAGCATTTGCAGGCCGTAGAAGTTGTCGCGTATCCAGTCGGAGGTCATTGCGCTGCCGAGGTAGCAGGTCACGGCGATCAGACCCAGACCGCAGGCCAGCACCCAGCGGCAGTCAACGCGGGTGAAATTGCACAGCGCCGAGACCAGCGGAAGCGCAACCAGCTGACCCAGCGCCACGTACAGCGCCAGCGGCACGGTTTGCAGCGGCCGGTAGCCCTGGATCTCCGCCAGATACCCAGCCGGGATCCCCGGCACCGCCACCAGAACAACTAGCACCCCGCCGAGGGTAATCAGCGAGAAGCTTAAGTTACGCCGCGCCAGCTGCTGCACTTTGAAAAACGGCAGCGGATGGAACCATTCGTTGATCATAAACAGCGTCAGGGTCGTCAGCCCCAGCAGCAGCATCCGGCAGATAAACGGTGAATCCAGCCAGCCCAGCCGCGTGCCCTGCTCCAGCACCACCACCAGCGAGGTAATGGCCGGGAGTCCGAGCAGCAGACCCACCCAGTTGAACTGCGCGAAGCGTTCCAGCCGCAGCGGGTCCTGTGGAATACCCCAGGAAACGGCGGCCATCGCCAGCAGGCAGATCGGGATGATTTGCCAGAACACCATTTGCCAGCCGGTGTACTCAGTCCACAGCGCCGCCAGCGGGATGCCCAGATTCGGTCCGAACGTTGCCGTCAGCGCATAGGCCCCCAGGCCGTACAGCTTGATCCCCGGCGGTAAAAAACGCAGCGCCGCGCTCATCAGCATCGGCGGCAGGCAGCCGCCAAACAGTCCCTGGATCGTGCGCAGCACGTAGAGAGTCGGCAGATTGGGTGCCAGCGGGCACAGCATCCCCGCCAGCATAAACACGGCAGTCACGCCGAAGGTAAAACGGCGCAGCGACAGCGTGGCCGAAAACCACGGTGCAAACGCCATTGCCGCCACCTGCGCGGCTTCATACAGCGTAGTCAGCCAGCTGCCTTCATCGTGGCTGACCGACAGCACGCCGCGAACGTCGGTCATGGCGATATCCGTTACGTGCTCGTTTAATCCGGCCACCAGCGATGCCAGCAAAATACCGGTCAGCCCTGTCATGATGCGCAGGTCAAACGCCGCCGCGGGCGGCGCAGCTTTGGGTTGCGCGAGTGTTTGCATAATTCATCCTTTCCAGTCGATCAGGCGCACAGTCTAGAAAGATGCAGGAGGGACAGGAATTGCGATGTGTGCAGCCGAGGCGTGCGTCTGGCGCACTGGTCAGATGCGCCCGGAGGCATTTATTTACCCGCCTGAGAACCGGAAGATGCGTGCTTTAACCCTGTCTAAGAAGGAAACAGCATGTTTAATACGATACTTGTCGCACTGGACGGTTCGCCGCAGTCGCTGGCGGTGATTGAGCTCAGCCGTAAAATCACCGCCGGACACCCGGCAACAATACATATTCTGTGCGTGGTCGACGGCGCCTATCTGCTGCCAGAGGAAAACTATTTTTACCTGGAGGAACAGCATGCAACGGAGGCCAGCGACGGTTTGATTTACCCTCCGGCAGATCGCGAATATCAGGCCGCGCAGGAAACGGTGAACCAGGCCGTTGGCAGCCTGCGCTGGGAGAATCGCAAGGTGAGCGGGCTGATCGTCGGCGGTGAGCCGACGCAGGTGATTATCCAGCAGGCGGCAAGGCTGAAGGTCGATCTGATTGTGATGGGGCACCGGCATTTATCGTCGCTGAAGCGCTGGGTCGAACACTCCATCGTGAAGGAAGTGATCGACCTCGCGGCCTGTCCGGTGCTGGTTGAAAACGAAGAGACGGAGCAGTCGTGCTAAGCCAGGTTACGCCCCATCGGATTGAACACAGAGTTGGTGAATAGTCCGCCGCAGCCACTGATGGGCGGGATCGTTCTGGAATCGCGGATGCCAGGCCTGCACGATGGGAATGGCATCCAGCTCCACCGGCAGCGGAAACGCCCGCGTTTTAATCCCCATCTCCTGCACCGCGCGGACCACGTGGCCCGGCAGCGGCAGTATCAGATCGGAATTCCCCAGCGAAAACACTCCCGAATGGAAGGTCGGCACCACCAGCGAGATATGGCGCACCAGCCCCAGCTCCGCCAGGCGTTTGTCGATCGGCCCCCGCGCGCGCCCGCGCCGCGACACGCTGATCTGCTCATAGCGGGCAAAGGATTCCGGGGTGATCTCGCTGGCGAAAATCGGATGATCCTCTCGCGCCAGCCCCATAAAATGGGTGGAAAACAGCGACTGCACGTGGATATCGTCACCCAGCGGTCGCATCGCGCTGATATACAGATCCACCTTGCCGTCGCGCAGGCTGTCTTCATCGCTGCCGTTTTCCGGGGTAAAGCGCAGGCCGACATTGACCGCCTCCTGCCGCAGGCGGCTGAGCAGCACGCCGCCAAACGCGCTGATAAACACATCGTTGGCGTGCAGCGTGAAGGTGCGCTCCAGCTGGGATAAATCCACCCCCGACTGCGGCTGAAGCAGGCGAATCGCCTCGCCCATCACCTGATGGACTTCGTCCCTGAGCGCCAGCGCCCGGGGGGTGGGCACCATTTTCCGCCCCGACTTAACCAGAATCGGGTCGCCCAGCTGATGCCGGATACGGGTCAGGGTGCGGCTCATCGCCGGCGGGCTGAGGTTCATTCTGCGCGCGGCACCAATCACCGAACCCTCGTCCAGCAGCGCATCCAGCGCAATAATCAGATTTAAATCAGGAATTTTCATCGGTCAGGAAAAATTCTCCAGCACGGAGATAAACGAATGGCGATCGCCCTGCCCGGTTGTCAGCTTGACGCGGCTTTCGATATCGGCCAGATGGTGCTCCATCAGCTGCCGGGCCTGCTGCAGATTTTTATCCTTCAGAGCCTGAACAATCATCCGGTGATGATCCGCGCCACAGTCGTCATGGCGATGATCCTCATACAGCGACATCACCAGCGACAGGCGGGCAACAATTTTCGCCAGGACTTCAGTCAGCACCGCATTGTGCGCAAGGTCCGCCAGTGCGATGTGGAACTGTCCGGACTGCACGGCACGCGATTTCTCGTCACCGTGCTGATGAACCCGTTCTTCCTCGTCAGCCAGTTTTTCCAGCGATTCCAGCTCGGCAGCAGTGACCCTTGCGGCCACCAGCTCAAGTAAAATACCTTCCAGCTTGCGGCGGGCCTCAAACAGGCTGCGCGCTTCCTCAATGCCGGGTTCGGCCACAAAAGTGCCGCGATTGCGTTTGCGCTCCAGCAGGTGATCGCTCTCCAGCACGCCCAGCGCACCGCGAACCACGGTACGGCTGACGCCGAAGTGATCGGCAATCGCCTCTTCCAGAATTTTGCTGCCCGGTTTTAACGCACCCTCGCTGATGGCTTTCGCCAGCGTAATGCGTATCCGCTCAGAGACATCATCATGGCTGTCGGCGCTTTTATCGGCTGCCGCAGGACGGCCGCGCGGCTTTTTCATGTTTTCTCCCTGTTCACACCTGAATTCAGACGGTTGCTTCACTATCTCTGTAATTAAATTCCTGCGCAACTTTTACCTTAAATCGATGCCCTGTGCGGCGCAGAGTGCGCGGATATGATCGGCGGATTGCTGAATAAAGCCTACGGTCTGCGTGTAACCGTAGGGTTGATGCTGATAGCTGGGATAGCCATAGTGCGCGCGTTCATAGCTCTCCCAGTCGGCAATCTCTCCGGCGGCAACCTGCTGTTCAAAGGCATCCAGCATGACGAAATAGGCATCCAGCTCCTGCTCGTTGAGGTCCGGATGGCCCGCGCGCCACAGCGGATCGTCTATCTGAATACACTGCCGTGGCCAGGCCTGGCGCGGCTTATCCTCGCAGGACTGAGCAATTTCAAGCGACAGATTAATCTGCGGATTCACCCCGGCCAGCAGGGCCAGAATCGGGGAAAAATCCACAATACCGCTACCGCAGGGGCGCGGCTGGAAGTCCAGCCCGCCCGGCGCGCGGCCAACGTAGGCGTCCTTAATGTGGGTTTGCCGTACCCAGGGTGCCAGCCTGCGTGCCGCCAGCAGCGGATGTTCACCCCGCTGCAGCATGTTCGCCGTGTCGAGCACTACGCCAACGCAATCCTCGCCTACCGCCTCGATCAATCGCAGGATCTCAAATGAGGTAATCTCGTCATGGGTTTCGATATTCATATGCACACCGTGCGCCCGCGCCACGGGAGCCAGCAAACGCAGCACTTTCTCCGTGGCCAGCAGCTGATCTTCCCAGCTGACGTCGGTGCGGAAGCGATCAACCGCAAAGCGCCCGGGAAACTGCGGTTTAAAGTTCCCGGAGGAAACCCACAGTTCACGGCAGCCAATTTCAGCACCGGCCTCAATCATCCGGATCAGCCCTGCAATAATGTCACCGCCGCCTGCGGCACGCAGTTCAGGCACTTCGGCGTTGCAGAACGGATTAATTTTTCCCAGTCCGGCTTCCAGATAAAGATCCAGCTCGTCGGCCCTGCTGCGCAGTTCCCGCAGCGCACCGCGATCCAGCGTGGGGCTCATATCCAGCAGTGTACTGAAGAACACCCCACCCAGCCCCAGAGACTTGACATGATCCAGACTGGCCAGCGCGCCGCGCTTTTTCACTTCGGGCAGCTTCAACCCATCGATACCTAATCTCACGACTCTTTCCTTTTGATAGTTAGTAACGCTCAGAGAGGGTGCAAATCATGTGCCACAAAAGGAAAAAATCACCTAACAAACTAATTTTAAATAACATTTATATAATTAATTTTTGTTTTAACTATATTCGAAAGTTAATTATTAATTTTGATTGCAAGGATAATAATGACGGTGAAAAGCAAAGCATTTATCTATCACAATGATTTAATTAAATAATTCATCACAATCACCAGACTTTACAGCTCCTGCATCTTCCGGCAACTCCCCACCAGTGTATGCGAATGCACCAATATGAGGATGATTTTGCACCACCGTGAACAGCATTGATGAGTAAAAACAGGATTAATTAAAGATTCATATTTATGCGAAACTTTGTGCGAATTTATATTTTAAATATATTTTCGTTTAATTTCATATCGTTAAAAACAAAACTCATTCTTTCATTCAATCTGGCACATCGCTTGCTATCTCCTTGATACATCGTTCCTGGCTTTTTTCAGCACCTTCAACCAGGGAAGCACTATGGCAGAAATGCAATCCATGTCCTTACGCAAGCGCCTGAGCGTGCAGGGCCTGACTCACAGCTACGGCGGCAGTAATGCGATAAACGATATCTCCTTCACTATCGAACCCGGAGAAGTCGTTGCGCTTTTAGGGCCAAGCGGCTGTGGCAAATCAACGGTGCTGCGGGCGATCGCCGGACTGATCCAGCCTTAGGCAGGAAAAATCGTGTTGGGGGATGACGATCTCGCATCGTTATCCGCCAGAGCGCGCGGCATCGGTATGGTTTTCCAGAACTACGCGCTTTTCCCGCACCTGACCGTTGCGGAAAACATCGCCTATCCGCTGGCGTGTCAGCAGATTTCCCGCCCGGCACGGCAGAAGCGGGTTGAAGAGATGCTGGCGATGGTGCGGCTCGATGAATTCGGCAACCGTCTGCCGCGTGAACTGTCGGGTGGCCAGCAGCAGCGGGTGGCGGTTGCTCGTGCGATTGCCGGTCGCCCTTCTCTGCTTATACTCGATGAACCGTTTGGAGCACTGGATCGCGCCCTGCGCTTTGATTTACAGGTGGAGCTGCTGCATCTGCAAAAAACGCTGGGTATTACCACGCTGATCGTCACCCACGACCAGGAAGAGGCGCAGAGTCTGGCCAATCGCCTGGTGCTGATGAACAAAGGCCACGTTGAGCAGATCGATACCCCCATGGCGGTTTACGACCGGCCCCGCTCGCTGTTTGTGAATACTTTTATTGGCCAGGCCAATCAGCTGCCTGCCACCGTGCTGCGTTTTGACGATGACACCACGCTGGTCGGCCTGGCGGACAATACCACGCTGCGCCTGCCGCGCCGTCTCAGCTTTACCCCTGGATCAAAAGTGACCCTGACCTGTCGTCCGGAGGAAGTGCGTCTGCTGCCTCAACCCGGCGAGAACAGCCAGAAGGTGACGGTCACCGTTTCCGTGCAGCTTGGCCCGGTGCTGCTTCATGAACTGAAACTGGACTGCGGCAGCAGCCTGCGCGCCCTGAGGTCCGCCGCCCCGGTACAGCGGCCCCGTTACCCGGCACGTCACTCTTTGCCGACATTGATACCACACGCTGTCACGCCTTCCCGGCTGAACCGCAACCCTGAATGCTTAACCTGAGGTCAACACCATGAAAGATTTCCCAATCAGTCGTCGTCGGTTTGGTCAGCTACTGGCAGGCTCCGCCGCCGCCGCAATGTTACCCGTTTCACTGCGCGCGATGGCTGCCGATAAAGGCCGCGCGGTAGCGGCGACCTTCCCCGGAACCTGGGAGGATGCCTATCGAACTGTCCTCACGCCGATGCTGCAAAAAGAGGGCTACGGACTGACTATCGCCCCGGCGATGGCGCAGGATCAGCTGGCAAAAGTGATGGCAAGTCGGGGAAATCCTTCCTACGACGCGCTGCTGATGTCACCGGGGCAGATGACGGTGGCAGTACAAAACAACCTGATTCAGAAAATCGATCCGACAAGGCTGAAGAACTGGCACCTGATCGCCCCCGATTTTCAGGGGGAGTACGGGCCTACGGTCACTGTGGAAGTGAACGGCATTGCCTATAACCCGGATTTGGTGCCGCGTCCGCGTGGCTATAAAGACCTTTTTGAAAATCCGGCTTACAAAGGGCTGGTGTCCTGGACCGGCTTTGCCTCGAACACGGCGGTGATGGCCTACACGGAAATCGCCAAACTCTACGGCAGCGGCCCGGACGATATGAAAGCGGTGTTCGACCTGTTCCGCAAATATCCCGAGCAGATGAAAAACATCGTCGACAGTACCAACCATCAGATGACGCTGTTCCAGCAGGGCGAAATCGCGGTGTTTATGTGCAGTACCGGCAACGTGGCGCGCCTGAAAAGCCTGGGGATGAATGCCGAGTTTGTTCACCCGGAAAGTGGTTCCCCGGCCGCCCCGGTCAACATTCATCTTGCCAGCGGCAGTCGCAATGCCGATGCGGTCTACGCCTATATGGATGCCGCCATCTCGCAGGCGGCGCAGGACCGGTTCAAGCTGCCACCGGCCGAAATGTTTCCCACCAACAGCGAAGTCGCACTGACGCCGGAGATCGCCGCCTATGTCACTCGCGAGCAGTTGAAAACGCTGGTCTATCCCGACTGGGACAGCATCAACAAAAATCGCGATGCATGGATACGCGAATTTGACACCCTTGTTGCAGGCTGAGGTGACGGAATGAAGCAGAGCGGCTTTCCTTATGTTGTTCCGATGCTGGTGCTGTCGGTGCTGTTTTTTGCCGTGCCGCTCGTTGTACTGATCGGATTCAGCTTTATCCACCCCGGCGGGCTTACCCTTGAACACTACGCGCGATTTTTTGGCGATGCTTTTAACTTTCGCGTACTGGTGAACACCGCCCGACTGGGGCTGGAGACGGCCATCGGCACCACCCTGCTGGGCCTGCCGATTGCCCTGCTTTACTGGCACAGCGGGCGCACGATGCGGCAGATGATTATTTTTCTGACGCTGATCCCGATGCTGACCAGCAACGTGGTGCGTACATTCGCGTGGATCGTCATCCTGGGCCGCCAGGGGCCGATCAGCGATGCGCTGATGGCGCTGGGGATCACCGGCGCGCCCACCAGCCTGATGTTTACCGAGCTGGGGCTGGTGATGGCGATGTGTCAGATCGATCTGCCGCTGATCCTGCTGCCGCTGATTGCCATTCTGACCCGCACGCCTTACTCACTGACCGAAGCCGCACAGGTTTCCGGTGCCGGTCCGTGGCGCATTCTGATTACCGTGATGCTGCCCGTCATGCTGCCGGGTCTGCTGGCCGGCTGGATACTGGTGATTGCCAGCACCAGCAGCTCGTTCGTCACCCAGGCGGTGATCGGTGGGGCACGCAACGTCTACGTTCCGCAGCTGATCTATCGTGAAGTCGGCACGCTGTTTGACTGGCCGCTGGCCTCGGCGATTGCGGTTGTACTGCTGCTGTCCACCGGCTGTTTACTGGTTGCCCTCTCCATGATTTCACGCCACAGGAGGCTGAACGGTCATGCTTAATTTTCGCGAGAATCCTGTTCCAGCGCTGCTTTACAAGGTGTTTGTCTACGGTTTTGGCGTACTCTGCCTGATCTATCTGATCGCGCCGATCGTTATCGCACTGATGATGTCCTTCACCGCCGGTCAGACGCTGAAATACCCGCCGGAAGGGTTTTCACTGCGCTGGTATGAAGCGCTGCTGGACCCGGTTCGCTCCGCAACCGAGCATATTGCGGCGGGCAATTCGCTGAAAATTGCCGCTCTGGCGGTGGCGGGATCGCTGCTGTTTGCGGTACCAGCCACCATTGGAATGACGCGCATGAAACGGAAAAGCGTGAACAGCATAGAACCCCTGCTGCTTGCGCCACTGGTGATGCCGAGCCTGGTTTACGGGCTGGCCGCGCTGATTGTCGCCAATTTTGTCGGCTTCCAGCCTTCGCTCTGGCTGACGGTCACCGGTCATATCGTGGTGTTTGGCCCACTGATGTATCGCGCTGCCTCGGTGGTGGCTCAGGGGATGAACCCGTCGCTGGCCGAAGCATCGACCACCATGGGGGCCAGCTGGTTTATGACGCTGCGCCGCGTCACGCTGCCGCTGCTGATGCCGGGCATTCTGGCCGGTGCGTTTCTGGTGTTTATCCAGTCGCTGGATAACGTCACGGTGTCACTTTTCCTCGCGGACGCCAGTACCACGGTACTGCCGCTGCGAATGTTTGCGCTGATTGAAGAATCACTGGACGTCCGCGTGGCGGCGATCTCCGGGATATTGATTGGCCTCACCCTGTTGGGATTACTGGTCGCTCGTCGGGTGCTGGCTCCGCGACCGCAAAATCACTGATCGACTGATTTCACAAGGAACTATTATGCATACTCATGCGACCGCATCGGCGGGCTATCGCATCGGCTCTCTGCTGGCCGATTTCCAGCCGGACTTCACCTTTTCGGCACCGCTGCCTTTGCCGGAAGCCGAGTTCGCCGAGCGACTCAGACGCATCCGTCGCCAGGCGGTAGAGGCCGGTCACGATGCGCTTGTCGTCCATGCGGGCAGCGTCGGCTGGTTTCATGCGTCCAACGCTTACCTGCGTTACCTCTGCGACTGGATGCGCGAAGGGGTACTGATTATTCCCACCGACGCCGACAAGCCGCTGACCCTGCTCTCCTTTTTCACGCAGTCGGTGCTGCTGCCGCCTGCGGGTGAACCGCTGCTGGTTGAAGATATCTGGCAGATTGGGCCGATTGGCCGCGAGTATGCCGATCGCCCCGGCGATGCCGTCCTGAAAACCGCAGAGAAATGCGCGGACATCCTCGCCCGCTTCGGCCTGAGCAAAGCGCAGATTGGGGAAATTGGCGATCGGACATCGCTGACCTTCCAGGCCGCGCTGCACACCTTCATGCCCGGCTGTCGCTTTGTCAGCGATAACCCGATTCTCGACCGCCTGCAAAAAATTCGCTCCCCGCGTGAAATCGAGATGTTCCGCGCGGCCGCACAGTTAATCAGTATCGGCACTCAGGCGGCGTATCATGTGGCCAAACCGGGCGTCACCGATCATGAAATTTTTGCCGCCTTCACCGCCGCGCAAATGGCCTTTGGTGGCGAAACCGGCGACGGTTACCAGATTGGTATTAACGAATTTGGTACGCACTGCGGCAAGCCCTACGGACACGTCGTGCGTCCGGGAGATTTGATCAACCTCTATATCTCTAACGTCACCTGGCGTGGCTATACCGCACAAACGGCGCGCATGATTGCTGTGGGTGACATTACCGAGCGCCAGGAAACCGTACTGGCAGCCTGTACTGAAGGCGTGAAGCGCGCCGAGCGGCTGATTAAGCCCGGTGCATTGATGCGCGATATCAACAATGCCGCCTTTGGCCCAATGATTGAGCAGGGCATGCTGAACGATGCCGAAGCGCGCACCATGCCCTACAACTGGTCTGCGATGCCGGACGGCGAGGCGCGGCTGATCCCGCAGCAGTACGTGCGCGATGTCGACTGGGAAGCCCAGGGGCGTAAACTGATGCATGTTTACCCGGCAACCCATGGACCGCACAATCCGAATCTTGGCCATTCGGTTGGTATGGCGGGCGGGCAAAACAGCTTCAACATCTCATCGCACAACTACGATCGGCTGGAAACCGGTATGGTGTTTGTTCTACATACGCAGTGGCTGGAGCCGCTGTCGGCAGGGTGTAACATTGGTGACTGTTACGTTGTCACCGAGGACGGTTTTGAGAACCTCAGCCGCCATACCCCGCTGGAAACCCACCGCGTTCGCGCCGGAGTCTGATATGAGCCTGCCTGAAAATCATACATGGTTTGATTTTGCCGAACTGAACGAGCGGGAACGCTATAAGATCCTGATAGGTACTGTTATCCCCCGGCCCGTTGCTCTGGTGACCACGGTCGATAAAAACGGTAAACCGAACGCCGGGCCGTTCAGCTTCTTTAACGTGCTGACGCACGACCCGGCGATTGTGGCCATCGGCGTGGAAAACTACAGCGACATGCGTTTTAAGGATACCGCACGCAATATCCGTGAAACCGGCGAATTTACCGTGCATATCGTCGATGATGCGCAGGTGCGTCAGATGGAGATCTGCGCAATCAAATTTGGCCCCGAGGTGAACGAACTGGAGGAAGCCGGGCTGGCCTCCGTTGCGGGTCACCGGGTTGGCAGCCCGCGCATTCTTTCCGCCCCGGCCGCGCTGGAGTGCCGCCGCCACACCACCCTGCAGGTTGGCCCGGCACGGGAAATCATTCTGGGCGAAGTGGTGGGCGTTTACGTGCGTAGCGATGTGGTTAATCCCGAGAATCTGCACATCGATCAGCAGCTGATGGATGCCATTGGCCGCATGGGCGGCAACACCTATTGCCGCACCCGCGACCAGTTTGATGTGAAAACTCTGACCCCGGAGCAGTGGGAAGGGTTATCGCGAACGTAAGGCAAGATAATCCCGCTCACCGTTGATTATCTTCTTTCTTGTGTCCGAAAAACCGCTGAAGATCGGTGTTTCGTAGGTAATCTGATGAAGCACAGCCACGTCGTTTGATGCTGGCGAAGCGCCGTCGCGGCAGCTCGCCAGCAGCACTAGCAGGTGAAACGATGTTGCTCCGCACCGGACAGGCAGCGCCAGGCAAAGATAACGCTGTTTCGCGGTTGCTGCGCCCGCCGGGCGTGCCTTTTTCTGAACGTAGCAGGCGGCACATTCAGATACTTACGGAACGTTCGTGAGAAGGTTTGCTGGCTGGTAAATCCGTTATCAAACGCGATTTGCATAATGTCTTTATCGGTAAACAACAGCGACTGTGCCGCGCGGATCAAACGCCGGGTGCGAATATATTCGGCCAGGTTGTAGCCCGTTTGTTTTCTGAACACGCGCTGGAAGTGCGAATGGCCATAGCCGCTCTTGCGGGTGACGGTACTGACCCTGATACGTTCGTTATCAAGGTTATCTTCGATCCACGGAAGAATATCCTGTACCACCGACTTGATTCCCCATGCCGAGCAGGGCTCCTTGCGGGTTAACGGCTCTCGTTCAGGGCTGATAATGTGCATGTTTTCTCCATTCCGCTCATTTTACAGATCGGACAGCGGATAAATCGAAGTTATTCGCTCGGCGAGCAAGCTAAAAGTGGAGGATGATTATCTACTTAGCGGAGTGGAAAAATAAATTATACAGATGGATAGGTATACAGGCAGATAATTATACGAAGAGATAATTGATTAATTTTTAAATGGACAATTAAACGCGAAAAATCCCAGCCATGATTCGTCCCCCCCCTTTAAGCACGTTCATGCGCTTTTAAGATGTGCCTGAGTGGTTGAACTGCCGTTGTCTGCCAGGCAAACACGCAATTTACAGGCAGCCATATGACTCGCTCAACATTGTTCAAATTTTCTGACTTACTTCAGCAAAAGACAGGGATGTTTTTCATCCCGCCACAGGTCTACTATGCATTCCATCGAGGCGAAATGCTTCACACAAAACAAAATCAACTGAGGAATTAATCATGAAATCTATCAAAACTTTCGTTGCAGTATCCGCACTGGCTCTGGTTTCATTCGGCAGCATGGCGCAAAACATCTCCGCAACTGCCTCTACTCTGGACGCGGCAGAAGCTAAAGTGGCCGCACAGGCAAAACAGAGTGGTGCAAGCTATAAAATTACCGGTGCACGCGTGGATAACCAGGCTTACGTTACCGCCGAGCTGATCAAATAATCTCCCATACCGGAACTCTCTCCTGACGCCTGTGAACGGTTAATCGCAGGCGGCCGGGAGTGCGCCCTGCATGGGTTTGTTTCACACCGTTCCTCTCTGTTGCGTCATCCTCATCCGCTTTGCTTATTAATGATAAGAAAAATTTCACGCTGATTTCTCGCGCCTTCCCTCCATCATAATCCGCCAATTTCTATTTGCTTTTTAAGCATTGCCGCAGAAAAGCCCGGAAGTATCAAACATCACCGCAAGGAGTTAATTTTATGATCGATTCGGATGTTAATTGCCCATAAAATCCCGATCCACTTTATTCCCTTCTTTTTGCAAGGATAATATTACCGCGTGATAATATGAAAATAACGTCCGGTACGTTTCATTACTTTTTACCTTTTTGAATAATATTATTTAACTATTTCCCCAAAAATGAGGTATTAAGATAAGTATTGACCAACGTCAGAGTAAAAAATTCGTCATGATAACTAAGATTATTCTTAATAACAGTATCAATTCACCAGCGGGAAATATTTTGCAATAATCACTCCATCATGGTCATTTACAATAAACTGGCCACGCAAAATGCATTTTGCACATGATTTCATCAAGTTAACGACAATCCAGCCGTAAGAAAAATAGTCGTCATTTACAGATAGTTGGTATAGTATTTAATAATCAAAGGATGCGGCCTTTATATAATCCTTACAAATTAAATATCTCGCACCTTAAAGTACATACCTTCTCGTTACGACCATAACATCAACTGAGAATCTGCCAATGAATCATACTGTTTATCTTGTTGATGATGATGCATCCGTGATTGCCGCACTGACCAACCTGCTTAAATCTGAAGATTATCGTGTCGCCCCGTTTACCTCTCCTCAGTCTTTCCTTGCAGAATCACTCTCCACAGGCCCTTGCTGTCTGATTGTCGATATCAATATGCCAGGATCTGACGGTTTCGATGTAACGCGTGCGCTCAGCGAACGCGGCTACTCAATTCCCACCATCTTTCTTACCGGGTTCGGCACCATTCCGATCACGGTAAAGGCGATGAAGGCCGGAGCCTGTGAGTTTTTAACCAAGCCGGTCGATCCTGAACAACTGCTGCAGGCCGTGGCAGAAGCGCTACGGATTTCCGAACAGGGTATGGAAGCTGCGCAGGAAAAGCTGGCATTAACCGAGCGCCATCTGACGCTGACCCCGCGTGAAAACGAAGTCATGATGCTGGCGATTGGCGGATTGCAGAATAAACAAATTGCCGCCGAGATGGGCGTCAGTGAGATCACTGCCAAGGTACATAAGCGCAGGGTGATGGAAAAAATGCAGGTACGATCGCTGTCGGACCTGGTCAGGGCCGCCGAGCGGCTCAGCATCGTTAAATCAGCCAGCCGCTAGCGTTTTGCAGGCCCCGAACATTCTCTGGGTCGTTTTTCAGGGGACAGGATGTGAGCTTTCGGCTTCCGTTGGCAACGTAAACCAGAACCGGCTGCCGCCGCCCGTGCGGTTCTCCGCTTTCAGTTCGCCCTTATGCCTTTTGATAATCCCTTCGCTGATGGTCAGTCCCATCCCCATTCCCTCTTTTTTGGTGGTGTAAAAAGAGTCGAAAATACGCAATATCACCTCATCCGACAGGCCGGTGCCGTTATCCGCCACTTCGAAAAGAATCGTATCCGGGGTCGGATTACACGATGACAGCTTCAGCACGCTGGAACCCCGACCTTTTTCTACCATCGCATCAATCGCATTCACCACCAGGTTCAGCAGCACCTGTTGGATCTGTACCCGCTCGCAGTAAATGTTGTCATTCATCGCGCGCAAATCTAAATCCAGCGAGATCCAGCGCCGTTCCAGCTCCATACGCGAAAGAGACAGAATATCCCGCGCAAGATGGTGCAGTTTTGCCGGAGCAAACTCAGAGAGCTGATTGCGGGTCAGCGCCTGCAGCCCGCGAATAATGTCCCCCGCGCGCTTCCCTTCACTCAGAATTTCCTGCAGGCCGTGGCAGGCGTTGTCGATATGTTCGGGGCCGCGTTTGATCCAGCGCATGCTGGCACCGGCATTCGCCACAATCGACATCAGCGGCTGATTAATCTCATGAGCAATCGAGGCGGTAAGCTGCCCGACCGTGGTCGCACGGGAAACACGGGCGAGATCGGCCTGCGCGATGCGTACGGCATCTTCAGCCAGGCGCTGCGAGGTGATATCGGAAATGGTGCCGAAATACTCGCTGACGTCGGGCAGATTCTCGACGGGATCGCCGATGCCCTTGATATAGCGGCACTCGCCGTCGCGGCGAATAATACGAAATTCCGCCTGCATACTGACGCCGTCAATCACGCTTTCTCTGACTAACTCGCTGATGCAGCCATGGTCGTCAGGATGCACCATAGTCATAAACTCCACCATCGACAGGCTGGTTTGCTCCTGTGGCAGGCCGAGGATGCGGCGATATTCTTCAGAAATCATCATCTGGTCCTTTGCCAGATTCCAGTGCCAGGTGCCGGTATGGCTGATTTTCTCGCCCATAATCAACGAGGTCTGGCTGGCGCGCAGCTGTTTTTCAACCCGGCGGCGGTTAACGTTCTCCTCCATCAGCTCGGCATACAGCCGCGCGGTTTCCAGTGAGACGGCAGCCTGCGCGCCCAGCATCGATACCACGCGCGAATGTTCGGCGGTAAACACATCCGGCATCAGGCGGTTTTCCAGATACAGCACCCCGACCATACGCGCCTGCTTAAACATCGGTACGCACATCACCGCCGCGCCGGAGGCCACCAGGTAAGGGTCCTGGCTGAACGGGCTGAACACCTCCGGTTTGCCGGTGCGGATCTCCTGCCCGGTACGGATCACCGCCGACAGCACCGACAGCGGCAAATCCGTAGCCAGCGGTGTTTCCTGCACGATTTTCACCCGAATACCGTCGGCGGTGGTGGCCGCCCGCGCCTCAATTTCCGGCACGTTGCCGTCCAGCAGGCGGATCAGCAGGCAGTGCTGTGCACCTGCTCTTTCCAGCAGCATCATCATCAGCGTGTTGATCAGCCGGTCGAGGTTAATCTCTTCGGTCAGCGCCCGCACTGCGGTAATCACGCTTTGCAAATCGCTCAGTTCCGCACTCTGCTCAAACGACACCGTGCTGAAGGCGGCGTGGCGCTGCGAAGAGCCATGGTGAGGATAGCGCAGCTCCAGCTGTCTGACTTTGGCCCAGGCCCCCCAGCGCTCCCAGGCCGCCATGGCCCCTTTGATATAGCCATCCGCCGCCACGCTCAGTCCACAGGTGCTGGCATAGCCAGCGGCCAGCTCGCAGGCCAGGCCGTTGATATGGTCAAAGCGGCCTTCGCGCGACAGGGTGATTGCCAGCTCGTACTGCTGTGCGGCCTGCAGTGAATCCCCTTCCAGACGCAGCATTTCCGCGCGCAGCAGCCCGGCTTTATCGGCAAAGGTGCGCGGATTTTCAACCGCCCAGGTGGCAATCATTTCATAGTGTGCGGCGACAAACTGCCGGTGTTCCTCGGTACAGGCCTGTGAAGTGAGCGGAATAGTCACCGACAGCGCGCTGTAGAGGTGGAAATCAAGCCGGTGTATATGACCGGGGATCGAACCGGTAAGCGGCGCGGCCTGGGCAAAGCAGTCGCTGGCGCAGGCATATTCCCCGGCGAAGAAGTGCGCCATGCCGCGATATAGCCACGACCAGAACTGCATCAGCAGAAGGGGTTCAATGGCGGTGCCCGGTTTCATCTGCAAAATGGGCACCGGCGTGAAGTTTTTGCCGGAGAACGGCTCATCCCCGGCGAAACGCAGAAACAGCACGTAGTCGCGCTGCATCTGCAAAATCACCTCAACGTCCCGATACTGTGCCTTGCTGACATACGCCAGGCCGCGCTCGATGGAGGTCTGCACCCCTTCGAGGTGATCGCCGCGCGTTAAATAGTTCATCACCAGGTGGCGCAGGGCCAGGCAGGCAGACGTGCGATCCCCTACGGCGACAGCGGTGTCAAAGGTGGTTTTGGCACATTCGATAGAATAGGTGGTTGGCATGGTCCAGATACTGACCTGGTCCAGCGGCAGCAGCGTGCGTGCCTTGAAGCTGGTGAAATCGTGTTTATAGACCAGTTCGCGGGCCAGCAGCGTGCTGGCAAATCCCCGGCTGTATTCGTTGTAATGATCGCCGCACAGCACGCCATACCAGGAAAGCGCAAACGTCGAGGCACCGGTCATGCCCTTGTCCATAGTCAGATGCAGCATTTTACAGACGATCATAAAGTGCAGGCGCGGGCTGACAAACGCGGCGAACATGCAGGCGCTGGCCATCAGATTCATGATCGCTTCGGTTTTACGGCAGGTCATCAGCGGCAGCGGTCTAAGGCGGGTATAGGGGTTTTTACCCACCTGCTCCTTGAGTTTGATGCGGGCGGCATCGCACTCGGCTTTGTCCGGCTCGCGGTTCAGATGGATGCCGAACACCGCCAGCCACGCAATCGCCGTCTCCAGCGCCAGCTTGCTGTCTGACCGGCGCATATGGATTTCCGCCATCATGCAGGCGGCAATCGCCTTATCGGTGGGGTTCCCCGGTGCGCTGAGCAGCTTAGTGCAGTGGCCCTGCGCGGTCGACAGGTTGCCGTGCAGGAATTCGCACTCCGCTGCTTCCAGGGTAAAGGTGAAATCTTCTTCCGCCGTCAGCGGCGCATCCATTCGCTGGGTGGCCTGTAAAAATCGCAGCGCCGAAACATAATCCCCGGTGCTTTTTGCCCGCCGGGTTGCCAGCAGGATCAGCTGACGATATCGGCTCGCGCTCTGACGAAGCAGCCCGGCGTTTTTAATCGCGGCCACATGATGAACGACCCGAAACAGCGCATCGTTGCTGAGATCCTCATTGGCCCGCTCTGCCAGCAGGCTGGCGGCACGCAGGTGAAGACGATCTTTCTCATCCGTACCGATCAGGTTGATTGCCGCTTCATGCACACGATCGTGAGTAAAAGCATAGTCATCCTGATGCAGGGTAATCAGCTGCGCCACCGCCGCCGGCAGCAGGTGCATGCGGATCTCTTCCTGCGTCAGATTCAACACTTTGCCGGGCAGAGTCAGCCCGCCGGAGCCGCCCAGGCACGCCAGGCTACTCAGCACCCGCCGGGTGATGTCCGGCACAATCTCCATGCGCTGTAAGACCAGACTGGCAACATTTTCACTGTACTGGCAGGCCTTGATCGCATCGAGATCGTAGTGCCAGGTCAGCGGGAATTTACGGTGACTGATTAAGCCGTGCTGCACGGCCTGGCGGATAAACTCCTGAGTAAACAGCGGATTGCCGCCCGTTTTTTCATGCACTACCCGCGCCAGTTCGCAGGTGGCGGACGCCCGCACGTGAAACATGCCCGCCAGCCGACGGGCAATCTGTTTGATGCTCAGGCTCTGCGGCGTAATGTCGGTGACCCGCACGGCCGATGCCCGCAGCGTGGTCAGCAGCCCGCGCATAGTCTGGCAGGGCAAAGTAGCGAAATCCTTGTGGCTCACGACCACCATCAGCGGAATATCTTCACTCTGGCTGAGCAGGTTTTGCAGCAGGGCCAGGCTGGCGCGATCTGCCCAGTGAATATCATCAATCATCATCACCAGCGGTCTGCCGGGGGTGGCAAACGCTTTAATCATACTGCAGGCCATGGTGTTGAAGCGGTCGCGGGCATCCAGCGAGTGGATATCGACCGCGAAGTGGCCTTTCTGATTGAGCAATACGCCCAGTTCGGGAAAAAAGTGAATCGCCAGTTCGCTGTAGTCACCCAGCAGGCGGGTAAAATGCGCGCGCCAGCGGGCGATATCCATCGCGGGCAGTCCCATCAGTTGCAGGGTCAGCGTACGGATAGCGGAGATCAGGATACCGTGCGGCAGAATCGGCGAATGCCGATCGGCTTTCACCACCGTCAGCAGCAGTTTCTTCTGCTGTAGTTTTTTCGCGGCGGAAGCGATAAGCGACGTCTTCCCCGAACCGAGTGCACCGCCAATCATCACCAGCTTGTGCTTGCCACTGTGGCTGAACCGCTCAAATGCGTCCAGCACCTCCTGTGCCTGCGGGTGATCGTAGTACATCACATCCGAAGACGGGCCGGTCTGTGGCAGATCCTGTGAACCGAGGTCAAAGCCTTCAATCTGGCCGTCGGGGGTGATAAGCGACAGGCAGCGGCGCAGATCGGCCTGCACCCCTTCGGCGCTTTGATAGCGCTGCTCCGGCGATTTACACAGTAAACGCAGCACGATCGCCGAGACCACGGCAGGGATATCGTGACGCACCCGTTCAGGAGGAAGCGGCTCGGAGGCAATATGATGATGCACCCACTCAGAATGCCCGGCTCCCGGCGTGCCAAACGGCAGTTTGCCGGTCAGCAGCTCATACAACACGATGCCGAGGCTGTAGAGATCGCTCAGGCTGCTGACCCGCTGGGTGGTGCGCGTGGTGTGCTCCGGGGACATATAGGCCAGTGTACCGCCCGATGCGGGCAGCTGCGTTTGCAGCAGCACCTCCGAAGCAGGACAGGACAGGCCGAAACCACCGAGCCTGAAACCGCCCTCCCCGCTAACGAAAAAATGGGCCGGTTTGATATCTCCGTGGATCAGCCCCTGCTGGTGCATCATCCCCAGCGTACCGGCCAGCATGGCGGCACTGTGCAGAAAGCTCTCCAGCGATGGCCGCTGCTCGCGCATCATATCGGCCAGCGTCTGATAGGCGAAATCCGGGTAAATCAGCGCATAGCGACCGTGGTACAGCGTATGGGCAGAGGGCTTCAGCGCCCACTGCGTTGAGAGATTGTCGCGCAGAAGGTATTCATTTTTAAGCAGTTGTGAAACCTGAAACTGAGCGGCTTCGCTGGCGGCGGCGGTGAGAACAAACTGTTCGCCTGATGAGGGATGGCGGCATAAAAACCATTCGCTGTTTCCCTCCTGCGCCAGGGCGGTGATGATAAGCTCATCGGACAGGGAAAATACGCTGGGTTCAAAGGGAGGATGCGCCTCCGGCAGTGTACTCATCTGCGCCTCCTGTCCGTCGCCAGCGCCAGACGCACACTATCAAGTAGCGTATCGATATCAATGGGCTTCGGTAAAAACGCGATGGCCCCGAGGCTGATGGCATAGCGCAGCGTGTTGTCATCACCGTTGCCGGAAATAATAATACCCGGCGGATTTTCAATGCGCCGGGTAAGTTCGATAAACAGCTCAAAACCGCTGATCCCTTTGAGCCTGACATCAATGATAAACAGCGCAGCCTCTGCCAGCGCATCGGCATCATCCAGCAGCGTTTCCGCCGACTCATAAATCCGGGTTGAGTATCCCTCCGACTGGAGCAGGTTACTCAACCCACTGCGAACGGAACGTTCGTCATCAACGACGACAATGCGCTGCGACAGCTGCATGCTGTTATCCTTTGAAATGCTCAGGAACGTGAGAGCGTCCTTAACCAGACTTTGCGTCTGGCGGCGGCGTGCCGCTGATTTTCGGTACGCACTCCTGTTTAAACCAGGTGAGCGTCACCGGCTCTCGTTTAATCAACCGTTTAACCAGCGGGATAATCTGTTCCCCCACCAGCATGCCAAACAGTCCCACCAGCGCGAAAATCGGTGGAGCCGGTGAATCAACGGCGATCAGTGAATAAATCACACCGGCCAGCATGCCGACCAGCAGTGAAATAGCGTAAGACTTTAACATCTTCACCCCATCCTGTTAGCAGAAATCAACGCGACAGGAACTGCGCGGCAAGCTGACCACCGATAACCATGCCCAGCAGGCCAATCAGCGCAATGGCGGGCGGTGCCGGTGAGCGCACGTTCAGCAGCGCGTAAACCAGCCCGATCAACACACCTGCGCCCAGCGAAACGAGTAATGGACTCATGGTTTTCCCCCGTCATAAGTCAAAGCCAGCCGGCGCACGGGGCACCGGCCGGCAAAGAACAATTAACGTGCCGGGACCGGAGCCAGGGTACGGTGTTCGCTCTTCTGACGTGAAGGCGCTTTGTGCACCATGGTGTAGGCGTAATCCACGCCGATACCGTAAGCACCAGAATGCTCTTTCGCAATGTCCATCACGGCGTTGTAGGTATCGCGGTGTGCCCAGTCGCGCTGCCATTCCAGCATCACCTGCTGCCAGGTCACCGGGATCACACCGGCCTGGATCATGCGCTGCATCGCGTAGTCATGCGCTTCTTTGGTCGTACCGCCAGATGCGTCAGCCACCATATAGATTTCGTAGCCGCCTTCCAGCATGGCGCACAGGGCGAAGCTGTTGTTACACACTTCGGTCCACAGGCCGGACACCACCACTTTCTTCTTGCCGTTCGCCGCCAGCGCATCACGCACTTTCTGGTCATCCCAGGAGTTCATTGACGTACGCTCCAGGATGTCCTGGCCCGGGAACACGTCCAGCAGCTCCGGATAGGTGTTGCCCGAGAAGCTTTCGGTTTCCACGGTGGTGATAATGGTTGGGATATTGAAGACCTTCGCCGCCTTTGCCAGCGCAACGGTGTTGTTTTTCAGCACCTGACGGTCGATTGACTGCACGCCAAAGGCCATCTGCGGCTGCTGGTCGATGAAGATGATCTGGCTGTTATGTGGCGTCAGGACTTCAAGCTTCGAGTTAGTCATAGTAATACCCATTGAGGTTAATGTTGCTGGATTAATAAAAAATGACGACGTTAATGACTCTGCATCACCCGGGTCACGGCTCTGTGGAGCGTCCCGGGTTGACCATGGAGCGCAGTCTACGAAGCTTTTTTTCGCCGCACTATTATCTCTGTGTATACCTATACGGAGGGATACCTATCCGTTTGTATAACTAGACGCTCGTCCACCCTGCTGACCATAATCCCGCCATCTACCTATACGTCCTGCCCTTTGCGGCAGCGATTTTCTTTGTCCGTGGCCGTCGGCCTGATTCGGACATCTCAGTTCAGGAGGTTCTATGGTAACGCTGGGTAAAGCAGACCTGATTTTAACCAACGGCCGTTTTCATACCGTCGATCGCGAAAATCCGATTGCCGACGCTGTGGCGATCCGCGACGGCAAGTTTCTGGAAGTCGGCACCCTTGCCGAGGTGATGCAGCACAGTTGTGAAGGCACGAAGATCATCGATCTGAAGGGGCACACGGCAGTACCGGGGCTGAACGATTCACACCTGCACCTGATCCGCGGCGGGCTGAACTACAACCTGGAGCTGCGCTGGGAAGGCGTGCCGTCGATTGCCGACGCCATGCGTATGCTGAGGGAACAGGCCCTGCGCACGCCAAACCCGCAGTGGGTGCGCGTGGTCGGCGGCTGGAATGAGTTCCAGTTTGCCGAGCGCCGCATGCCAACGCTGGAAGAGATCAACGAAGCCGCGCCGGATACCCCGGTCTTTGTGCTGCACCTGTACGACCGCGCCCTGCTGAACCGCGCGGCGTTAAAAGTGGTGGGCTACACCCGCGATACGCCAAACCCGCCGGGCGGTGAGATCCAGCGCGACAGCAACGGCAACCCGACCGGTATGCTGATTGCCCGTCCGAATGCGATGATCCTGTACTCCACGCTGGCCAAAGGGCCGAAGCTGCCGCTGGAACAGCAGGTCAACTCCACCCGCCAGTTTATGCGCGAGCTGAACCGTCTGGGGCTGACCAGCGCCATCGATGCGGGCGGCGGCTTCCAGAACTACCCGGAAGATTACGAAGTGATCACCGAGCTGCACGAGAAAAAGCAGATGACGCTGCGTATCGCCTATAACCTGTTCACGCAGCGCCCGGGCCACGAGCTGGAAGACTTCGAAAAGTGGACCGATATGCTGACCCCGGGCCAGGGGACAGACTACTTCCGCCACAACGGCGCGGGCGAGATGCTGGTGTTCTCCGCCGCCGACTTCGAGGATTTCCTTGAGCCGCGCCCGGACCTGGCGCCGGGGATGGAAGATGAGCTGGAGCGCGTGGTGCGCCACCTGGTGGAACACCGCTGGCCGTTCCGCCTGCACGCCACCTATAACGAATCCATCAGCCGCATGCTGGATGTGTTCGAGAAGGTGAACCGTGATATTCCGTTCAACGGCCTGCACTGGTTCTTCGACCATGCGGAAACCGTCACCCAGAAGAATATCGATCGCATCAAAGAGCTGGGCGGCGGCATCGCGGTGCAGCACCGCATGGCGTTCCAGGGGGAATATTTTGCCGAACGCTACGGTATTGAAGCCACCAAACACACGCCGCCGGTTGCGCGGATGCTGGAAACCGGCGTGCCGGTCGGGCTGGGAACGGATGCCACCCGCGTGGCCAGCTATAACCCGTGGACCGCGCTGTACTGGCTGGTTTCCGGCCGCACTGTCGGCGGCATGCAGATGTATGACGTCAACGCCCGTCTGGATCGCGATACCGCACTGATGCTGTGGACCCAGGGCAGCGCGTGGTTCTCCAGCGAGCAGGGTAAAAAAGGCCAGATCAAAGCCGGTCAGCTGGCGGACCTGGCCGTGCTGAGCAAAGACTACTTTGCGGTGCCGGAAGAAGAGATCAAAGGCATTGAGTCGGTGCTGACCGTGGTCGACGGCAACGTGGTGTATGCAGCGGGATCGTTTACCTCCGAGGCGCCACCGTCGATTCCGGTACTGCCGGAATGGTCACCGGTGATCAAATTCCCTGGCCACTACCGCAGCGCCCCGCCGCAGGCAAACGGTCGTGCCGCCTTTGCTTCGCAGCCTCACCAGTGCAGTGGCCCGTGCGGCGTGCACAGCCATCATCATGATATCGCACGCGGTTCCAGCGTGCCGGTGGCCGAGGACAACGCCTTCTGGGGCGCGCTGGGCTGCAGCTGCTTCGCATTCTGATCCCCTGAAACACGATTAACTCTGCCGCTCCGTATCACTACGGGGCGGTTTTTCTGCGCCTGAATTCCAGCGTGACGTGCCGTCTTGCCGGGTTTCCTGAGGCGCTTAACTTTAGTCACCGACCGACGCCGAATGAAAGATCGCGATTGCGGATGCCTTTCAGGGCGGGTTGGTAACAGGAGGTGCGCTTATGGCGCAAACTAACGATATTCACAGCGCCACGCCGGAGGTTGCCGAATCGCCGCAGGCCGGAACATCACCGTGGCAGCCGCTGAGCCAGCCGGTCTTTCGCCTGCTGTGGATTGCCACCGTCGTTTCTAACATCGGTTCCTGGATGAACGATGTCGGCATCAACTGGACCATGCTGACGCTCAGCGCCGATCCGCTCAGCGTGGCGCTGGTGCAGGCGGCCGCCAGCCTGCCGATGTTTCTGTTTGCCCTGCCTTCCGGGGTGATGGCCGACATTGTCGACAGGCGAAAGTATTTACTGTTTTCTCAGCTGTGGGTGTTTATTGCCGCAGCCGGGCTAACCGTGCTGTCCTTTACCGGCCACGTGACGCCGTTGATCCTGCTGATCGCGGCATTCCTGCTCAGCGCCGGGGCGGCGATGAGTTCACCACCGTTCCAGGCAATCGTGCCGGATCTGGTGCGCAAGGAGGAACTTGGCCCGGCCATTGCGCTTAACTCGCTGGGCATTAATATCAGCCGTGCCATTGGCCCGGCGCTGGGCGGCCTGATCCTCTCCTTTGCCGGTCCGTGGATGGTGTTCCTGCTCAACGCGCTGTCCGTTCTCGGCGTGGCGTGGGTGCTTTATCGCTGGAAAGCGGAACCTGCGGTGCAGCGCCTGCCGCCGGAGCACTTCTTCTCTGCGGTGCGCGCGGGTTTACGCTACGTGCATGCCGCACCGGTTTTGAGAAACGTGCTGGTCCGTACGGTTGCCTTCTTTGTCTTCGGTAGCGCGGGCTGGGCGCTGTTGCCGCTGGTCGCCCGCCGCGAATTAAATCTCGGCCCCGGCGGCTACGGGATTATGCTGGCGTTTATCGGCGTCGGGGCGATTTTCGGTGCCGTGCTGCTGCCGCGCCTGCGCCAGCGCTTTAACCCGGATCGGCTGATGGTGCTGTCCAGCCTGATGTTCGCGGTTACCCTGCTGGCGCTGGCCTTTGTGCGAAATTTCTGGCTGCTGAACGCCTTCGAGTTCTTCACCGGATTCTCGTGGATTGCGGTGCTCTCCACGCTGAATCTGGGGGCGCAGCGCAGCGCGGCGAAATGGGTGAAAGCCCGCGCGCTGGCGGTATACCTTACCGTGTTCTTCGGCTCCATGACCGTCGGCAGCGCAGTATGGGGGCAGCTGGCCTCGCATTACGGTATTCCGGTGTCTCTGTGCGTGGCCACGGTCGGCATGATACTGGCCAGCACGACGGTACTGCGCTGGCGGCTGAATCAGGACCCGGACCTGGATCTTGACCTCAGCAATGTCGACAGCGCCGTTCCGGCACTGGATATTCATCACGATCGCGGACCGGTGATGGTGAGCTATGAATATCTGATCCGTGCAGAGGATGCGCATGACTTTATCCTCTGTATGCAGGATATGCGACGGGTCAGGCGGCGCGGCGGGGCCATTAACTGGTCGGTGTATGAAGATATCCTGCAGCCGGGTATTTTTGTGGAAACCTTCATCGTGGGTTCCTGGATGGAGCACCTGCGCCAGCAGGATCGCTACACCATGAACGATCAGAAAATTCAGAACCGGGTGTGGGAATTTCACCAGAAAGATAACGTGCCGGACGTTCGTTATCTGGTGGCCCCGGTTTAAACGACTCGCTTAACGTTAACGCATAAAAAAAGCGCTGACCGGGGTCAGCGCTTAATGTTATCTGCCGCTTAGCGGGTTGGCTGGTTAACTTCCACCGGGCGCAGATCGAACAGCAGGACTTCCGCATCTTCACCCTGGGTAAAGGTCAGCGTCTGCTCGTTGCGAACCCGCGCACCATCGCCCTCCTTAAACTCAATGCCGTTAACGGTGATGCTGCCACGGGCAACGTGAATGTAGGCGTAACGATCGTCCGGCAGCGTCACCGTCTGGCTTTCGTCACCGTTAAACAGACCGGCGTAAATCCGCATGTCCTGACGCACCTTTAGCGACCCGTCGGTGCCCTGCGGCGAGACAATCAGCCGCATCTGGCCGCGCTTTTCGCTGTCCGGCACGGAAACCTGCTGATAGCCCGGCGCGGTATTTTTTTCCGCTGGCACAATCCAGATTTGCAGGAAGTGGACGCCTTCCGTCTGCGAATGGTTGAACTCGCTGTGGGTCACGCCGCTGCCCGCGCTCATCAACTGCACGTCACCGGGGACAATCACCGAACCGGTTCCCATGGAATCCTTATGCGCCAGCGCACCTTCCAGTACGTAGGAGATGATCTCCATGTTGCTGTGCGGGTGTGCGCCAAAGCCGCGGGATTTGGCCACCTGGTCATCGTTAATCACCAGCAGGTCTGAGAAACCGACCTGTTTTGGGTCCCAGTAGTTAGCGAATGAGAAAGTGTGACGTGAATGCAACCAGCCGTGATCGCCCAGGCCGCGCTGTGCTGAAAGTCTTTGCTCGATCATGATGTGTTCCTTAGTTTTTGTTGGGTGGCGGGCGTTTGCCCTTCCGATAGAGACAGAATATAAGTAAACTCATATGCCCAACAATGGCCTTCACCGGCAATCACTGTCACATTTTAGTGGACAATATGCAGATAGAAGACCTCAAAATTTACGTCGCTGTGATTAACGCCGGCAGCTTCACCGCCGCGGCCGAACAGCTGCTGCTGTCCAAGCAGTACGTCAGCCGCCGCATGGCCGCGCTGGAGGCGTCGCTCGGCGCACGCCTGCTGGTCCGCAACACCCGTAAGCTATCGGTGACCGACGCCGGGCAGACCTTTGCCCAGCACGCGCTGAAGATCCTCGACAACATTCAGGAGGCGGAGCAGTCGGTTTCGGAGCACCGCCGCGAGCTGCACGGCACCTTTCGCCTGAGCATGCCGATGTCATTCGGCATGAGCCATCTGTCGCCGCTGCTGGCCACCTTTCTGGCCCGCCATCCCGCCGTGCAGCTGCACACCGAACTGGCGGACCGCTACGTGGACGTGATTGGCGAAGGGTTTGATATGGCGATTCGCATCGGCACCCTTGCGGATTCCACGCTGATGGCCCGCCGTCTGGGTGAGCTGAAGCGGGTGATCTGCGCCAGCCCGGCCTATCTTCAGCGGGCAGGCACGCCTCAGGTGGCGGAGGATTTGCAGCACCACGCCTGCCTGCGCTTCGGGCGAGAAGGACAGTACGGCTGGGAGCTGAACGTTGAGGGTAAAACGAAGGTTTTCGCCGTGTGCGGTCCGATGCAGAGCAATAACGGCGAGGTGCTGCGCGATGCGGCGGTGGCCGGGCTGGGTCTGGTGCTGCTGCCGAAGTTTATCGTCGGTGAGGCGCTGAAGCGTGGGGATTTAGTCACGGTACTGGATGCGTGCCATCCGTCGTCACTGATGCTTAGCGCGGTGTATCCGCAGCATCGTCAGCAGAGTGAAACCATCCGCGTGCTGATCGACTTTTTACTGGCCGAGCTGGGGCGCTGAAACGCAAACGGGCCGCCGCTTCTCAGTAGTTGAGAAACGGCGGCCCGTATTAACTTATCAACGTCTCAACATTTCAGCGTCTCAACATTTCAGCTTTTCAACGTATCGGCGTATCGGCGTATCGGCGTATCGGCGTATCGGCTTACAGACTGATGTACTTATGCAGCACGCGCACCAGCTGGGTCACAAATCCGTACTCGTTATCGTACCAGGAGACGGTTTTCACCAGCTGCAAATCGCCCACTTCGCTGATTTCAGTCTGGGTTGCATCGAAGATCGAACCAAACGGCAGGCCGATCACGTCCGAGGAAACGATCTCGTCATCGTTGTATTTGAACGATTCGTTATTCTCACAGGCGGCTTTCAGCGCGGCGTTAATTTCGGCCACCGTCACTTTTTTCTCCAGCACGCTGACCAGCTCGGTTACCGAACCGGTTTTGGTCGGTACGCGCTGCGCATGGCCTTTCAGCTTGCCCGACAGCGCCGGGATCACCAGACCAATGGCTTTCGCCGCGCCGGTGGTGTGCGGAATAATATTTTCTGCCGCCGCACGCGAGGCGCGGAAGTCCTTGCCGCGCGGCCCGTCAACCAGTGCCTGGGTGCCGGTGTAGGCGTGAACCGTGGTCATGGTGCCCACGCGGATGCCGAAGCTGTCGTTCAGCGCTTTCGCCATCGGTGCCAGGCAGTTGGTGGTGCAGGACGCGACGGAGATAATGGTATCGTCCGCCGTCATCTGGTCATCGTTGACGTTATAAACGATGGTTTTCATCTCACCGGCCGGGGCAGAGATCAGCACGCGTGCCGCGCCCGCATCAATGTGCGCCTGCGCTTTTTCGGTTGAGGTATAGAAGCCGGTACACTCAATCACCACGTCAACGCCCAGATCGCCCCACGGAATGTTGCGCGCGTCTTTTTCAGCGAAGACGGTGATCGCTTTGCCGCCCACAACCAGCGATTTTTCACCGGCGCTGACGGAGGCGGGGAACGCGCCGTAGTTGGAATCATACTTCAGCAGGTAGGCAAGCATTTCCGGCGAGGTGAGGTCGTTAATTGCCACGATTTCCACCGGCTCGTTTTGCTCGAGAATACGACGAAGCACGAGGCGGCCGATACGTCCGAAACCATTGATGCCAATCTTTTTCATGGGGCTCTCCACCATTCTGTTCAGTAGTTGATTACGCCACCCGCTTAATCAGCCGGGTGTTGCGCAGCTGTTAAAAAGCATAATCCCCATAGCGAAGAACAAACAGCGAAAAGCTTTGTCGTCTAACGTCAAAAAAAGTGAATGAGGCTATTTTCTCCGATAGATCAGAGATTTCGGTAACTCAGGTAAGAAATAAATTGCTGAACGGCGCGGGAGCAGGTTTTGCTGCTGCCTAACGCCAGCCCGATATCACGATACGGGGCACCGTCTATCGGCCGGGTGACAATCTGATGCGGCACGCTTCTCAGGATCAGACGGGGCAAGATGCTGACGCCCAACCCCTGTGCGACCATCGCCATCACCGCGTAGTCATCCCACAGGGTGAATTTGACGCGCGGGCTCAGCGACGCCGCGCTGAATATCTCGGATATTTCGTGACTGCTGCCCTTTTCCAGCAGGATAAAAGGCCGATCGCAGAGTGCGGCAAGGGGAACGAGATCATTTTCCGCCAGCGGATGATCCTGCGGCAGCACCGCCAGATAATCATCTTTTTCCAGGAATATCGTTTCCAGCCCCGGCTGTGATGGCAGGCGGGTAAAGCCGCAGTCGACGCGGCCCTCGGCAATCCACGACTCGATTTCGCTGTAGTCCCCCAGCAGCAGTTCGAAATCTATATTCGGGTAATCGCGCTGAAAGGCGCTAAGTATCCCGGGCAGCCAATGGGTGGCGACGCTGGAAAAGGTGCCGATACGGATCATGCCGGACTGCAGCCCGTTAAGCGCATCCACCTCCGCCTGCAGCTTCAGGTATTCCTCACAGACGCTTTTCGCAAAGGGCAGCAGCGTGATGCCGTCGGAGGTCAGCCGCACGCCGCTACGGTTGCGTTCAAACAGCGATACCTGCCACTCTTTTTCCAGATCGTTAATCATCCGGCTAATCGCCGACTGGGAATAAAACAGTTTCTCAGCCGCACGGGTAAAGCTGCCCAGCTCCACCACTTTGATAAAGGCTTTGTATTTCTGAATATTGATATCCATCCGGCGATCTACCCATCTGATTTTGTCATGCAGTCCATGATAAACATTCGTTTTTATCATTTCAAAGCCGATGGTAGATTGCCCGTTATCTGAAGCGGCATCTGCCCGGCCTGAACCAAAGACATAAGGAACAACGACATCGATGCGTATCTGTAAAACCACCCTGGCCGCGCAGGGCGCGACTTCCGGGTTTGTGCTGCTGTGGGGATCGGCGGCGATTTTCACCCGCCTGGGGCTGGATAACGCCTCGCCGCTGGCCCTGCTGATCGTGCGTTTTAGCATTGCCCTTACCGCGCTGCTGATTATCAGCGGCCTGCGCAAAACCGCGCTGCCCGCCAAAGGAACGCGCCTGCGGGTAGCGCTGACCGGGCTGATGCTGATTGGCGGCTATTCGGTGTGTTACTTCCGGGCGATGTCAGACGGCGTCACGCCGGGAGCCATCGCCACGATTATGGGCATTCAGCCGATTCTGACGCTGTGCCTGACCGAGCGCCGTTTGCAGGGGCTGCGGCTCTGTGGCCTGCTGATTGCGCTGGGCGGGCTGGTGCTGATGGTCTGGCAGAGCCTGATCGCCTCACGCCTGCCCCTCTCCGGCGTGGCCTGCGCGCTTGCCGCACTCGGCTTTATGACCTGCGGCACCCTCAAGCAGAAGAAGAACCGCCAGGCTCCGGCGGAGATCCTGCCGATGCAGTACGCCATCAGCCTGCTGCTGTGCCTGCTGCTTCTGCCGACCGAAGCTTTCCACCTTCGCATTAATGCCGACTTGATCGCCTCGGCGCTGTTCCTCGGCGTGCTGATTTCCGTGGTCGCGCAGCTGCTGTTTTATCGTCTGCTCAGCGCCGGCAGCATCGTGAATGTCACCAGTCTGTTTTATCTGGTACCGGTGATTACCGCCGTACTGGATTATCTGCTGCTCGGCAACCGCCTGCCGTGGTCCGGCATCGCCGGGATGACGGCGATTCTGCTGGGTATCGTGCTGGTGTTTCGTGCGCCGCGCGTGAAGAAAATTTAATCACCCTACGCAACGGTTCCCCCTTGACACTGCGATAATAAAATATCATAACTGTACCGTACAGTTTAGTTATTGTGTTTCCAGTTATTTTAAGGAGTGAGCACCATGACGTTAATCGCACGAAAAATTCCCTCTCTGGCCCTGTTAGCCTCCGTCGCCCTGCTGGCCGGGTGTGCGGGATCGGCACCGAATAAGTACGCGGGGCTGGACTCTTCCTCACGGTTGACGGCCAATCCGTCGGAGGACAGCGACCGCATCCCGTTCAAGTACGCGTCCCCGGTTAACTGGAAGAAATACGACAGCATCAATATTGCGCCCGTGACGATTTATCAGGGCAGCGATGGTCAGTTCAATGACGTTGAACGCTCCGACCGCCAGCAGCTGGCAGACTATATGCAGAAAAAGTTCAGCGAGGTGCTGGGTAAAAAATTCAAGGTTGTCTCTTCCCCGGCCCCCGGCACGTTGAATTTAAAACTGACGCTGACCGGTGCGGATACCACACCGCAGGTGATCGGCACCTTCACCAAATTCGATCTGGCGGGCGGCCCCTACAATATCGTTCAGTCCGTCAGAGGCGGGCGCGGTCTGATGAGCGGCTATGTGAACTACGCGGTGGAGATCCATGATACGGCAACCAATGAGCTGCTGCTGGCCTATATCGCCGAGCAGTATCCTAATGCAATGAACGTGGGCGCGACCTTTGGCGCACTCAGCGCGGCCGAAACCGGCATTGATAAAGGTGCCGATCAGCTGCTGGAAAAATTACAGTGAACGCGATACGCCCACGAAAGTAATGCCGTTACCGGTCGGGTTCAGTGACCGCTTCCTTTAAGTCTGCCACCACCAGGGCAATCCTGCAGCGATGCTGGCTGCAGGATTTTTTTAACATCAACATGCCCGGTTTAGCAGGCACCTTTGATAAACAGCGTCACGGCCGCAGATACCATTTCCTGAATTCGCGCTTCGCTGAGGGTTTCCACTTGTCTTTTCAGCAGCAGCTCATCCACTTCCGCTTTGACCAGTGACGTAAACTGCTTTGCCCGCAGTTCCGGTGAGCTGACAGCCAATGCCCCCTGCGCCATAGACGCCTGCATCAGCACGGTTAGTGCGGTCATGCTTTCCCGTACGCCGGATTCACGAAACAGTTCGCCAATATCCGAATGCCCCGCCTCACCCACCACGACGCGATAAAGCTGCATCGCCTGGCTGTCGGTGGTTAACACGCTGAGCATGCGCCTGCCGAACACGGTGAGCTTTTCTTCCAGGCTAAGGCCCGCAGCCTCTTTCCCCGCTAATCCGCTGGCGGCCTGGGTCAGATAGTGGGTACTGTAGGTTCTGACCACGCTTTCAAACAGCGCTTCTTTGGACGGAAAATAGTTATACAGCGTCGCCTTAGATCCCCCGGCGCGCTTAGCCACTTCATTCATCGATGCCCGTTCATAGCCAAACTCCTGAAACACCGCCGAGGCAGCAGCAAGAATGGCATTCCGTTTTTCATCAGTCAGCGTTCGCATTGTTTCCTCCTAAAACCAGTATGAATGATAACAAAACCAGTGGGTTCATAATAGGAAGTACGACGCAAACAGAGAGTGAGATCGGGAAAACATTATTGAGGTTCGTTAGAGAGCCATGTTCTGCAAAGGTGAACAGGCTCTCCTGAGTATCGAGATTAACGCTCAACCGTGCTGGCTAACTCCGCCGCCGGCAGGCGCGGCTGCGAACGCTGCCAGCCGGAGCCGTAGCGGGTGTACTGCGGCGGAACCGGCATCACCGCGTTAAGATCGTCGGCAGCGGTACGTGCCCAGAACGGATCTTTCAGCATTTCACGCCCCACCAGCACTATATCGGCGCGGCAGTTCTGCAAAATTTCTTCCGCCTGGCGGCCGGTTTCAATCAGGCCAACCGCACCGGTTTTGATATCCAGTTCGCGGCGCAGCAGTTCGGCGGCCGGAACCTGATAGTTCGGATAAGTGTTCACCTGCACCATCGCGATGCCGCCGCTGGAGCAGTCAATCAGATCGATCCCCTGCTCTTTCATCCATTTGCCCCACAGCAGAAAATCTTCCGGGCGGTTGCCGCCTTCGGCATAGTCCGTCGATGAGATCCGCAGGAACAGCGGGCCGTTCCACTCGCGGCGCACAGCATCGATCACCTCGCGCACAATGCGGTAGCGGTTTTCCTGGCTGCCGCCGTATTCGTCGGTCCGCGTGTTCGCCAGCGGAGAGAGGAACTGGTTCAGCAGATAGCCGTGGGCGCAGTGGATTTCAATCACGTCAAAACCGGCCTCGCGGGCGCGGCGGGCCCCCTCACCGAACGCGCGGATAACCTGTTTAATCTGTTCCACGCTCATCGCCTGCGGCACGCGGGATTCTGCAGTAAAGGGAATGGCCGATGGCGCAATGGACGGCAGGTCGATCCCCAGCTGGCGACCGGCATGGCCAATCTGCGCACCCGCTTTCGCGCCAAAGCGTTGAATGGCCGACGTCACCCGGGACAGCCCTTCAATGTGGCGATCGTCCCAGATACCGATATCACCGGGTCCAATGGGACCATTCGGCAGCACCGCTGCCGTTTCCAGCATCACCAGACCCGCGCCGCCTAACGCCCGTGCGCCGTAGTGAATCACGTGAAAATCGTTGGTTTCCCCGTCATCGGATGCCGAGTGCATACACATCGGCGACATGGCGATGCGGTTACGAAACTGCACGCCGTTAATGGTGATGGGTTCAAAAAGTAAAGCAGACATAGCAACTCCAAAAAGCGATTGATATTCAGAGCGCTGAAAGTACCATAGGGTTAATTTTCGTTTATACACTAAAAAAATTCATATACTTACCAAAAGGTAACTGTAGGATTACTATGAAAAAACTACGTAACTACGACTCTGCACCGGGCTGTTCGATGGAAGCCGCACTGCATATCATGGGCGGAAAATGGAAGGGAGTGATCCTCTATCACCTGTTCAAGGACGGTACGCAGCGGTTCAGCGAACTGCAGCGCTCAATGCCCAGCATCAACCAGCGTCTGCTGACCAAACAGCTGCGCGAGCTGGAAGAGGATGGACTGATCCTGCGGCAGGTGTATCCTGTTGTGCCGCCGAAAGTCGAGTACTCACTCAGCGATGAAGGCCGGGAGCTGAACAAGCTGGTGCTGGATCTGAGTCTGTGGGGCCGACAGTGGCTTGAGCGCCGCGGTATGAAAACGGCGATTGAGGAAGATCTGGACGAGCTCAAAAAGGCGCTGGCCGATCCGGTGAAATGATGCGGCAGCGGTAAAAATGAATCACCAGCCAGGGATACCGATGAAAATTATTCTGATGCGCCACGGCAAACCGACGTTTGTGGGTGCGGCAAAAGTCACGTCCCGGGAGATGGCCGACTGGGTTAAGCAGTACGATATTTCAGATACGGGCGGCGACATACCGCCGCAATCAGCCATCGCGTTGATAGAAAAAGAACCGGTTGCCATCAGCAGTCCACTGCCCCGCGCGATCTCCTCGCTTCAGACCCTGGGCTGCGAGCCGGTGCTGGTCGATGAAGTATTCAAAGAGGCAGAACTGCCGCTGTACCTCGTTCCCGGCGTTCGGCTTTCCCCGTTTCACTGGGCGGTGGTTTATCGCCTGCTGTGGCTTTGCGGACTTTCTCGTCAGGTTGAATCGCTGAAAATGGCGAAAGCGCGTGCGGCCAGGGCCGCAGTGATGCTGGTCGAACTGGCCAGGGAAAGTCAGCGCCCCGTACTGCTGATGGGGCACGGGATTATCAACCGCCTCATCGCCCGCGAGCTGAAGTCGCTGTGCTGGCAGGAGGAAAGCCAGCCGGGGAAAGGCTATTGGGGTGCGGGGGTGTATTCGGTTCGGTAAGAAAAGCCCCGGCGAGGACAGTCGCCGTGGGCTTTATGCGGAATAACATACGGACTTACAGTCCCAGGTCTGACAGGCTCGGATGATCGTCCGGGCGGCGGCCCAGCGGCCAGAAGTATTTGCGCTCGCTCTCTTTGATCGGCATGTCGTTGATACAGGCGAAGCGACGTTTCATCAGGCCATCAGCCTCAAACTCCCAGTTTTCGTTGCCGTAAGAGCGGAACCAGTTACCGGAGTCATCGTGCCATTCATAAGCGTAGCGGACCGCAATACGGTTGCCGCCGAATGCCCACAGCTCTTTAATCAGACGGTATTCATGTTCTTTCTTCCACTTACGGTCAAGGAAGCCCTGCGCCTCTTCACGGTTATTGGCGAACTCGGCACGGTTGCGCCATTGAGTATCCAGCGAGTAAGCCAGCGCCACTTTTGCCGCATCGCGGGTGTTCCAGCCATCTTCAGCCAGTCGGACTTTCTCAATGGCCGTTTCCAGAGTGAAAGGCGGAAGCGGTGGGCGAACTTGTGAATCTGTCATGGTGAATCTCCTGTAGATTTTGGTTTAATGTCATCAATCTTTTCGAAATACAGGCCTCAGGAAGAGACCTGTTCCAGTAAAAGCTTCGCCACGTCCCTGGCGTTGTCGGCTGCACTCGCGTCACCCATTACGTATGCCGTGGTGATCGCCCCCTCCATCAGAATCAGCAGCTGCCTGGCCAAAACCGCCGGGTGTTCTACGTTCAGCTGCCCGGCCACTTCAAGGGCGTAATCCAGCAGCTTCTGTTTATGCATCCTGGCTATCTGGCGGACAGGATCGTCAGGGTCCCCTACTTCCCCGGCCGTGTTGATAAACGCACAGCCCCGGAAACCGTCGGACTCAAACCAGCTTTTCAGCACGGTGAACATATTCAGAATGCGATCCTGCGGCGTTTCGCCCTTATCAGACTCGGTCCTGAACCAGTGCATCCACCGCTCGTCGCGCTCGTTTAACGCCGCTGCGGCCACGTCCTCCTTGTTTGCAAAATGGCGGTAAATACTTTTCCTCGCGACTCCTGAGGTCTTAACCAGAAGGTCCATGCCTGTTGCGTGGATACCGTTCTGATAAATGAGCTGCTCAGCGGTCTGCAGGATCTTTTCTCGGGTATTGCTCGTTTTCGTTTTCATGCCCTAAAGGTAGAACGATCGTTCTACCTCGTCAACGTATTTTTATAAAAAAGATCCTGTGATGAAGATGCACGATAAAAAATTAAACATAGGGCACTGATTTTTATGATAAAAAAATGCATCAGTTTCTGGTCTTAAGCGGAAGTATCTGAGGATGCGGGAGTGTTCAGGGCAGATTAAGCGGTAGCAGCAGAACGGGTGAAGGGACGGGGTCAGCGGTGGAGATGGCGGATCTTGCGCCGGACAGGGGTGACCACAAGCGCGATCACCCTTAACGAAAAGACTGTAAAATCAATACGCTGCTATGGCCCGGAGGGAAATGGGGTCAATCACTTACTCAGAATAATGAAACTCGATTCTTATACCACTCGGCTCGTAGCACATCATGTGCATTGACGGACCGCCTCTGAGGAGTGTTGGCCCAAATTCGATTTCAATACCATTGGCCTGCAACAGATCATGGAGCTGGAACAGCTTCTCTTTGCTGTTAACCCGCAGGGCTAAGTGATGCAGCCCGACATTCAGTTTGCGATCAAAATTAACGGGTTCTTCGGTCTGCGTTTTCCAGAGCGTAATCATTATCGACTCATCTTTCACGAAGATGGCGGGATAATCTTCACGTCGTTTAACTTCCTCCCAGCCCAGTAATTTGGTGAAAAACTCAGCACTTTCTTCAAGTTTGGATACGGCCAGGCCAATGTGATGCACGCCGGTGGTCAATGACATGATCTTTGCTCTCCTTCAGTAATTGATTTGGTCGACGATGGATATGAACGGAACCGTTCTCACTTTAACTCAGTCATCATGCCCTGAGGGGGAAAACGTTTTGCGCTTCACATCGTATAATTAAACTCTTTAGCCCTGGCCAAACCGCGCCACGCAAAAATCCAGAAAACCGCGCAGCGCGGGCGTCATTCTCCGGTCGCGGGCGTAGAGAATAAGGCCGCTAAACCGACGGTGGTGCTGGTTCGCGGAGCGTTTTCGGACGGCTCCGCCTGGAATCAGGTTATTCCTCTTCTTCAGGCTGAAGGGCTGAATGTGGTTGCCGTGCAAAATTCGCTGACCTCGCTGGCCGAAGACGTCGCCACCACCAAACGCACACTGGACAGGCTGGCAGGCCCGGTAGTTCTGGTGGGGCATTCATGGGGCGGCGCGGTGATCACCGGGGCAGGCGTGGATGAAAAAGTGAAAGCGCTGGTTTACGTTGCAGCATTTGCGCCATCCCAAGGCCAGTCGGTGAGCGATTTAACTCAGGGTTACCCGACACCTTCCGGCTTCAGCCATATTGATGCGGACAGCCAGGGTTATCTGAAACTCACTCGTGAGGGCGTGGCAAAACATCTGGCGCAGGATGTGTCCGAAGAGCAGGCCGGGCTGATGTATGCCACCCAGGGAACGGTGCAGAGCCACGTCTTTGCCGAGAAAGCCAGCGCGGCGGCGTGGCAGACGAAGCCGTCCTGGTACATCGTCAGCGAGCAGGATCATATGCTGGATACCGGCCTGCAAAATGCGATGGCGAAGAAAATCAACGCCCGCACCACGCACCTTGCGGCCAGCCATACGCCACAAATTTCCCAGCCGGCAGCCGTGGCAAACGTCATTGTAGCAGCGGTTAACAGTATCAAATAAGTTGAATGCGAGCGCTGTAATCACCAGCGCTCGATTTCCCTCTTACAGCGTGCCGGTGCCACCATCCGAGCACCACACCTGGCCGGACGTGTAGCTGCTTTCGACCGACGCCATCGTGACGTAGAGCGGCGCAATTTCCGCTGGCTGACCGGGTCTGCCGAGCGGGGCCGAAGCGCCAAACTCTTTTACTTTCTCCTGCGGCTGGCCGCCGCTGGACTGTAGCACGGTCCAGTAGGGTCCAGGTGCTACGGCATTGACGCGAATGCCCTCTTTACCCAGCTGTTTTGCCAGCGCTTTAGTGAAGGCGACAATACTCGCTTTGGTCTGTGCATAATCCAGCAGAATTTCGCTGGGCTTATAGGCCTGAACCGAGCTGGTATTTATAATTGACGCGCCGCGCGGAAGATATTCCAGTGCCGCTTTGGTGATCCAGAACATGGCATAGACATTGGTTTTAAATGTCGCGTCAAAATCTTCGGTACTTAACGTTCGAATCGATTCGTTATATTGCTGGCGGCCGGCATTGTTGACCAGAATATCCAGTCCGCCCAGTTTTTCAGCGGCCTCTTTTACCAGCTGCTGGCAAAATGCTTCGCTGCGGATATCGCCCGGCAGCGCAACGGCTTTCCGCCCTTCCGCCTCGATCAGTCGGATAACCTCCACCGCGTCGGGCTCCTCTTCAGGCAGATAGCCGATTGCCACATCGGCACCTTCACGGGCGTAGGCAATCGCCACCGCACGGCCAATGCCGGAGTCACCACCGGTAATTAGCGCTTTGCGCCCGGCAAGGCGACCACTGCCTCTATAGCTTTTTTCGCCGTGATCGGGCACGGGAATCATCTTACTGGCCAGCCCCGGCATTGGCTGAGGCTGTTCGACGAAGGGAGGTACAGGGTAGTCAACAGGATTAATATTCTTGTGAGTAGGCATGTATTCTCCTTCAGTTTTTCAGTGAGATTTAAGCCTGGCACAGATATTTTCATTCGCCAGTCAAAGCCCATGGAGACATATTTACTCACAATCTGAAAACCGGCGTTAAATAATATTTCGTTAATTTACGCCGGTTATTTTTATCTATTTATTAGACATATCCCCCACCAACCTGTGTATGGCTGGCGTTCTTCAGCACGTTATTCAGCCGTTGTAAAGCGTTAGCAAGCTGGGAGAGATCCCGCGCGCCGCCGAGAGAAATTCGAATGCCGGACAGTACGCCCCCAACGGGTGAGAACACGTACGAGGGCGTAATTCCAAGGCCGACTTTCGCCGCCGAATGAACCAGCGAATGGGGATCGAACCCCGCCTCTCCGGCCAGCCAGACGTGCAGGCCAAACGGACTGGAAATGATTTTACCGGGCAGAATGCTGTTGGCTAACGCCACGCGCTGGGCGTTTTCCTGACGCAGTTCCTGCAACAGTTCCATCGCCGCCCCGGCGTTAATCCAGTCCGCCGTCACCGCCAGCATCAGCGGGTTAGCAATCAATACGTTGGCGCGGATAACGCCCGCCAGCGGCTCCCAGGATGTGGATTCGGGGCAAATCACCCACGCCACCCGCACGCCAGGGGTCAGGCACTTCGACAGCGTGGAGACATACCAGGTATTGTGCGGTGCCAGCGTGGCAATCGGCGCAGGCGGCTCATCGGGCAGCAGGCCGTAAGGGTCATCCTCGATCAGCGTCAGGTTATGCGCTGTCAGCGCTTCCGCTATGGCTTTACGTCGCCCGGCGGAAATCGTCAGGGCCGTAGGATTGTGGATCGTCGGATTCAGATACACCACCTTCGCACCGTAGGTCTTGCAGGCGTGGATCAGTCCGTCGGGGTCCATCCCCTGCTCATCCGCTGCTACGGTGACAATCTGCAAATTATGCTGGCGGGCGGCGGAGATAAATCCCGGATAGGTCAGTTCATCCGTCACCACCACATCACCGGGCTTGGTCAGCAGTGAGAGCAGCGCGCTGATGGCCGTCTGCGCACCCGGGCAGGCGACCACCCGCTGGCTGTCGAACTCGCCGAGCAGCGGTTTCAGCCACTTCACCGCCGCATTGCGCTCTACTGCTGAACCTGCCCCCACGTGATAGGTCATCAGCGATTCCGCATCAATCGAGGACTGCAAACGTTCTAAGGAGCGGCTTATCAGCGGCAGTATTTTTGCCGATCCCGGCGGGGTGTTCATGCTCAGGTCGATATGCGACAGCGTATCCGGCTGATAGGAGATAAACGATCCCCGGCCGCTCGCCGCCTGCGTCAGATTTCTTTCACGCAGCTCATTGTAGGCGCGGGTGACCGTGGTCAAATCCACCTTCAGCATCTCCGCCAGTTCGCGCTGGGTTGGCATCCGGTCACCGGGCAACAGCTCTCCGGCGTCGATCGCGGCGGTGACCATATTCACGATCTGCTTATATCTTGCCCCATTGCCCGGCTTTATTGGATAGATCCAATGCGTTTTTATCGATGTTGTCTTCTTTTTTTCGGCAAATGACATAGATCACCCTTTAAAATACCCATACATAAGAGTATAAAAAGCGCCTGTTGTTGCAAATAAAATGCATTTAATCGCTATCTTGTATGGATTTTGTTGGCATATAAACACAAAACCAAAAAGAGGATAACAAATTGATAACAGGGTCGACTAAGAATGGTGTGGAACAGATAAACGTAAAAGCGCTATCTGAGCACCGCGTATTGCCAGAAGGATACAACATTTCGCCTGCGGAACTCTGCATAAATGCGAAGAAATTATAGGGTATTCAGGATGTTGAAGAACACAATAAAATCAGTTAAGGCAATGATTGTTCTGGCAATTATTCCCTTAATGACCGGCTGTAGCTGGACGCTGTTTAACTCCAAAGGACAGGTAGGTAAGGAACAGGGAAACCTGATTATCACCGCGATTCTGCTGATGCTGATCGTGGTGATTCCGGCGATTCTGATGACCTTTGCCTTTGCATGGCGCTATCGCGCAGGGAACAAAAAGGCGAAATACACTCCGGAATGGGCGCATTCCACCAAAGTCGAAGTGGTTGTCTGGGGGATACCGCTGATCATTATCATCGCGCTGGCAATTATTGTATGGATAAGCACCCACCGCCTCGATCCCTACAAGCCGCTGGAATCTGCAAAACCGCCGCTGACCGTTGAAGTGGTCGCCACCGACTGGAAGTGGGTGTTTATCTACCCGGAAGAGAACATTGCCACGGTTAACGAGCTTTATATTCCGGTCGACCGCCCGGTTTCCTTCCAGATCACCTCTGACTCAACGATGAATACCTTCTTCATTCCGCAGCTGGGCGGCCAGATTTATGCCATGGCCGGAATGCGTACCCAGCTGAACCTTATTGCCGATGAAACCGGGCAGTTTGACGGTATCTCCGGCAATTTCAGCGGCCCGGGATTCTCAGACATGAAGTTCATCACCCACTCGACCTCCGACGGTGATTTCCAGCGCTGGGTCAGCGGGATTAAAGCGCAGAACCATCCGCTGAGCTTCAGTGGCTTTAAAACGCTGGCCCTGCCTTCCGAAAAACATCCGGTTGAACACTTCTCAAGCGTTGAGCCGGAGCTGTTCCAGCGGATTATCGATCAGTACATGGATTCCGGCATGGACCGGCACGCAGATGACGCGCACGCCGGGATGAATATGGGTTCAGCCGAAATGCCTGTGAACCACGCAGGCGAATAAGAACGATGGAGCAAGCGATGTTTGGCAAATTAACACTTGATGCAATCCCCTATCACGAGCCCATCGTCATGGTGACGGTGGCCGCCATTATTCTGGGCGGCCTGGCGGTGGTGGCCGGGATTACCTGGTTTAAAAAATGGACCGTGCTGTGGAACGACTGGCTGACCACCGTTGACCATAAACGCATCGGCATTATGTATATTTTCGTGGCGCTGATTATGCTGATCCGTGGTTTTGCGGATGCGATTATGATGCGTACTCAGCTGGCAGTGGCCGGTGGCGGCAGCGAAGGTTTCCTGCCGCCCCATCACTACGATCAGATCTTCACCGCTCACGGGGTGATTATGATCTTCTTCGTCGCCACGCCGTTTATTACCGGGCTGATGAACATCATCATGCCGCTGCAGATTGGCGCGCGCGATGTGTCGTTCCCCTGGCTTAACGCGCTCAGCTTCTGGCTGTTTGTCGGCGGGGTGATTCTGGTCAACCTGTCACTCGGCGTCGGCGAATTCGCCCAGACCGGTTGGGTGGCCTATCCGCCGCTATCGGGGATCAAGTTCAGCCCCGGGGTGGGGGTCGATTACTATATCTGGAGCCTGCAACTCTCGGGGCTGGGTACGCTGCTGACCGGGGTGAATCTGTTTGTCACCATCCTGAAAATGCGTGCGCCGGGCATGAAGCTGATGACCATGCCGGTATTCACCTGGACCACCCTGGTGACCTGCGCGATTATCGTTGCCGCGTTCCCGATCCTGACGGCGGCGCTGGCGATGCTGACGCTGGACCGCTATCTGGATATGCATTTCTTCACCAATGAACTGGGTGGGAATGCGATGATGTACGTGAACCTGATCTGGGCCTGGGGCCATCCGGAAGTGTACATTCTGGTGCTGCCCGCCTTTGGCGTGTTCTCGGAAGTCACTCCTACTTTTGCGCGCAAAAAACTGTTCGGCTACACCTCTATGGTCAGCGCCACGGTGGCGATCGGCATTCTGTCGTTTATCGTCTGGCTGCACCATTTCTTCACCATGGGCTCCGGTGCCAGCGTTAACGCCTTCTTCGGCATTATGACCATGATTATCGCCATCCCGACCGGGGTGAAGATCTTCACCTGGCTGTTTACCATGTATCGCGGCAATCTGGTCTTTACCACGCCGATGCTGTGGATACTGGGTTCACTGGTCACCTTTACCGTCGGCGGCATGACCGGCGTGCTGTTAGCCATCCCCGGCGCGGACTTCCTGCTGCACAACAGTCTGTTCCTCGTGGCTCACTTCCATAACGTGATTATTGGCGGCGCGCTGTTCGGCTACTTCGCAGGCTTCGGCTTCTGGTTCCCGAAAGTCTTCGGCATTCAGCTGAATGAAAAACTGGGTCGCTACTCGTTCTGGTGCTGGATTATCGGCTTCTATCTGGCCTTTATCCCGATGTATATCCTCGGCTTTATGGGGATGACCCGCCGCCTGAACCACTACACTAACCCGGACTGGGGACCCTATCTGAAGATCGCGGAAGTCGGTGCCTTCTTTATCCTGTTCGGCATTCTTTTCTTCCTTGCGCAGATCTACGTCAGCGTCCGCGACCACTATAAACAGCGGCAGCAACCCTGCGCGGAAGATCCGTGGGACGGCCGCACGCTGGAGTGGGCCACCGCATCACCACCGGCGTTCTATAACTTTGCCGTCGTTCCCCATGTCGACAGCCTCGACTACTGGCACGAAGCGAAGAAAAAAGGACTGCCGCCAAAACCGGCTAAATACGATGCATTCCAGATGCCGCGCAATTCCGCTTCGCCGTTTGTGGTGTCGATGATCGGCACGCTGCTTGGCTTCGCGCTGATCTGGCATATCTGGTGGCTGGCGATCTTCTGCGTATTTGGTATGGCCGCCGGCGTCTTTTTGCGCGTCTACGACCAGGACATTGAGTACACCGTCACGGCGGAAGAGATTGAAAAGATCGAAAACCAGCGCATTCATTCAGTTACGGAAAAGGCTTAACTATGAGTAGTCACACACTCACTCCGGCTCTGCATCATCAGGCAGAGCATGACCACGAGCATCACGATCACGGCACCAAGCTGGGTCTGTGGATTTATCTGATGTCCGACTGCATTCTGTTCGGCAGCTTTTTCGCCACCTACGCGGTGTTAAGCGATGCCTTTGCCGGTGGGCCAACGCCGAAGGACATCTTTGAGATCCCCTACGTGCTCACCGAAACCTTTATGCTGCTGCTGTCGAGCATCACCTGTGGCTTCGTGATGCTCGCGCTGCGCCAGGGGAAAAAGAATCAGGTGCTGTTCTGGCTGGCAGTGACCTTTCTGTTCGGCCTCGCCTTTGTCGGAATGGAGATCAACGAGTTCCACCATCTGATTGAGAACAATGCCGGTCCCGATCGCAGTGCCTGGCTGTCGGCGTTCTTTACTCTGGTGGCCACCCACGGCCTGCACGTCAGCATTGGTCTGATCTGGATGGGTATTATGATCCATCAGATTATGACCCGGGGGCTGGGTGGCAAAACCACCCTGCGGCTGGAGTGCCTGAGCCTGTTCTGGCACTTCCTCGACCTGGTCTGGATCTGCGTGTTCACCGTTGTTTATCTGCTGGGGGTCTATTAAATGAGCAAGGCGGTTTTACATTCCGACAGCCACGATAGCGGCAGCTATAAAAGCTATATCACCGGCTTTGTGCTCTGCGTAGTGCTCACGCTGATCCCTTTTATGCTGGTGATGTATCCGGTTGGCCCGCGCTGGGTCACCATCACCCTTTTTGTGGTCACGGCGGTGGCGCAGCTGCTAGTACAGCTGGTTTATTTCCTGCATTTAAATCGTAAGACCGAGGACGGCTGGAATCTGGCAAGCTTTGTTTTCACCCTGCTGATTCTGTTAATCATTATCGGGCTGTCAATCTGGATCATCTGGAGTATGCATTACCACATGATGATTAACCGATAATAAAAATGGCCTGTTGTTTCTATTCAACAGGCCATTTTTCAGTGTTCATTTTTAAATTTCGCCGCGTGCTGTTTAATCAGTTCGGTGCAGGATTCGTTATCGAAGTAATCTCTTATTTTATCTTTACCTTCTCGCTCTGTCTGATTGCAGGCATCAATCTGCTTTAACGAATTTTCCTTTGCGGATGATTTATCCTGCATAGTCATGCAGAGGATCATCACACCATATACCGCCGCGATAAAAATGCAGGCCGCCAGCATCAGCATTAAACATCCACCTTTACCGCGTTCTTTTTTATTCACCCTCTTTAATTCCATAACTGACTCCGCTTAATTCAACCCGCATTGAAATAACAAAAAAAGCCCGACCCCAAAACGGGGCGGGCGTATGAATAGGAGGATCACACACTTAAACAACAACACCTCCCTTGTCGAAATAAATACTACACCCCACATCAGACCAGGTAAAGTTAAATATATAAATAAAACTGTTATAGTTTTTATTTCACTGACTGTTATTGTTAATAACCACCTCTATTTATAATAATGATTACCACTACAATTATGACGTTTATTACGCTTTATGTGGAAAATTAAAAATCCCTCTGCATAGCTTTTTTCTTATCCCTTAATAAGGAATAAAACTGCGGCAATATAAACCGATTGCATATAATCTTGAGTATTGTAACCGATGTATGATGTTCCACCCTTAGCTGACGGCATGGAAATCTCTGGCGGAATCCATCACCGGGGCAACGATTTGGCTGCGGATAACAAAGTCACCGAAACCTTCATTCTCCTCCCGTCCTTCAGACCAGCGGGCGATCAGCTCATCCATCATCTCTATCAATTCAGCGCTGCTGAAATTGTCGCGATAAAGCCGTGGTATGCGCGTGCCCTGCCGGTTGCCGCCAATATACAGGCTGTAGCGATCGGGCGCTCTGCCCACCAGCCCCATTTCCGCCAGCATGGCGCGGCCGCAGCCGTTCGGGCAGCCGGTGATGCGGAACACAATCGATTCGTCACTAAGCCCATGGCGATCCAGTGACTGTTCGAGGCTTTTCACAAAATCAGGCAGTACGCGTTCGGCCTCGGCCATCGCCAGCGGACAGGTGGGGAACGATACGCAGGCCATGGAATTTTTTTCCAGGCTGGTGACCGTATCGTCGATCAGGCCGTGCTGGCGGGCAATGGCATCAATCTGCTGCTTATTCTCCTCACTGACGCCCGCCACGATGAGGTTTTGATTCGCCGTCAGGCGGAAGTCACCCTGATGAATTTTCGCGATTTCCGCAACGCCGCTTTTAAACGGATAGCCGGGTTTATCAATCAGCCGCCCGCTGGGAATAAACAGCGTTAAATGCCACTGCCCGTCCACACCCTCTACCCAGCCGATGCGATCCCCGCGCCCGGTAAGCTGATAGGGTTTGACCGGCAGGAAGCTGACCCCCGCTCGCTTTTCCACCTCGGTTTTAAACACTTCAACGCCCACACGCTCCAGGGTGTATTTGGTTTTGGCATTGCGCCGGTTGCTTCGGTTGCCCCAGTCACGCTGCACCGCAACCACCGCTTCGGCAATTTGCAACGTTTCTGCCAGCGGGATAAAACCAAATTCCGATGCAAGGCGTGGCCAGGTGGAAACATCGCCCTGGGTCATGGCCAGACCGCCACCGACCAGCACATTGAAACCGGTCAGCTTTCCATTCTCACCGATGGCAATAAAGTTCAGATCGTTGGCGTGAAGATCCACATCATTCTGTGGCGGGATAACCACCGCGGTTTTAAATTTTCGCGGCAGATAGGTGGTGCCGAGAATAGGTTCCTTTTCTTCATTCAGCGACACCTTTTCTTTATCCAGCCAGACTTCGGCGTAGGCATTGGTGCGGGGTAACAGATGTTCGGAAATCTTTTTCGCCCATTCGTAAGCTTCAATATGTAAATTCGACTCAACAGGATTGGCCGTGCATAACACATTGCGGTTGACGTCACCGGCGGTGGCCCTGGAATCCAGCCCCAGCCGGTGAAGTAGCTGATGAACCGGTTTAATATTATGTTTTAATACGCCGTGAAACTGTACCGTCTGCCGGTTGGTAATACGAATGCTGCCATATAATGTATTATCGCGCGCAAACTCATCGATACCCAGCCACTGCTGCGGGGTAATTATTCCACCCGGCAGTCTTATCCTGAGCATCACGGTATGCAGCGGCTCAAGCTTTTGCGCAATACGATCCTGGCGGATATCGCGATCGTCCTGTTGGTACATCCCGTGAAAACGTATCAGCTGAAAATTATCGCCGCTAAAGCCACCGGTAATATTATCATCCAGATCGCTGGTGATGGTGCCGCGAAGTAATGCGCTATCGCCTTTTAATCGTTCGTTATCAGAAAGTTTTTCATCGCTCATAATAGACTTACCACTCTTTATCATAATGAGCAGAAAGTTAATCACTGAATACTGACTGTAACAATGCACAGAAACAATTTAGCGAGCTATAACAGTTAACCCTGATTTATTAACCGCTTTTATTTATTACATCTATCAATTAAACAAATAATAAGCCAGCCATGAAAGGTCGACTTATTATTATATCAATTTGAAATATCAGTGTGGGAAAGGTTATAGATCAATTCGCATATCACTACAGCGAAGCGACGCACCGGCAAGTTCAGAAGGGTACAGATTCTCAGTGATAAAGATAAATCCGTGCTTTTCATAAAACGACCGGGCATTCGGCGTGGCAGAAAGCGTCAGCGAACTGTAGCCGCGCTGCCGTGCTTCCTGTTTGATAGCCTCCAGGATACTCCCAGCCAGCCCCCTGCCGGTAAAAGAAGGCAGGGTGAAGATAGCTTCAACGCTGCCGGACGACAGATCGAGAAATCCGGTCGCAACCGGTTGATTATCCGCGTCTGTTGCCACGAAGAAGGGATGATGGGTAATCGCCCGACGATATCCCTCCGGCATCGCTTCCGGTGTCCAGGCATGGATAACCTCCGCGTCGTAACATTCCCGGCATCCGTGGCGTATCGCCTGATTGCGTACATCCCAGCACACTTCAGCTTCAGACGGTAATGCCTTTCTGATATTCATCATTGACCTCTCAGTTTGATTTCCTGCCGTTCATTACGCGTCGCGTAGCCAGGGTGTAAAGGTCACGCCCGTCAGCAGGCCTTCCGGGCTGAGCAGGCGCGTCACCGTCTGGCCCCATGGCTCTTCGCGCTGTGCCACCAGCAAACGATAGCCTGCTGCCTCCAGCGTGCGGGTCGCCGCCTGGATATCACGCACTTCGAATTCGATCCATCCCTGTGGTTCAGGCAGGTCAGATGGCCACCGCTCGCTGCCGAAGCAGGACAATGCGGCCTGCGCCAGCGGCCACAGGGCGAAATGTTTTACCCCACCCAGCGCATCGTGCTCGCTCAGCAGATAATCTTCATTTCCTTCCATCGCCTTTAGCGGTAAACCGAAAGCGTCGCGATAAAATGCAGCGCTGGCTTCGGTGCTGCGCGTGACCGGGCCAAAACCGGCAACGAAGAGAACATCAACTCCTGCTAAATCCTGCGTCATGGTGCTTCCCTTTTCATGTTAGCGACATCAGTACATTCTGATGTCGATAACTTAGCAAGATTACGTGAACGAGTAGAACAATATTCCCAGGACCAACAGCCAACGGTACGCCGACGATTGAGTAAAATCGATTATCCCTCTGATGAAGTTGAAATTACAGGCTGACACTCGATGGGGAAATTAAGAGAGTTAGCGATAAAGCACTGTTCATGGGCCTGATGATGAAGGTCTGTCGCCAGCTGGATGTCATCACCTTCGCGAATCACAATTTCAGGGCGTAATGTGATGCGGGTAAAATGCCCGCGATCGCCATCAATCATCGAGCCTTCTGCACGATCCAGATAGGCACACACGCTGATCCCCGCTTCTGCGCAAAGATGCAAATACCACAGCTTATGGCAGGCCGATACCGATGCAAGCAGCAGGTCTTCCGGATTCCAGCGCGATTTGTCACCGAGAAAAGCCGGGTCGGACGAACCGCTTATCTCAGCTTTATTTAATGCTGAAATCGTAAAGTCACGGCTGTACGCTTTATAGGATTCCGTACCCTGCCCTTTGTTACCCACCCATTCGATATTTACACGATAGTGATGCTCGCGCTGCGCCATGATGATTTCTCCTGTCTGGAATTTCCCGTTGTTTATTGCCCCAGAGACAGCGTGCTGCTTACCCCGCTCTGGTTGAGAATATCATAATGGTATACCATTAAACCAAAATCAACAGGGGATGTTTATGACACTTAAAACGCAATCCACGGCCAGTCTTCTGGCCGATCGTCTAAGGGCGATGATTAACAACGGTACGCTGACAGAAGGCACCAGACTGGTGGAACGCGACCTCGCCAGCCAGTTTTCAGTCAGCCGCGTTCCGATGCGGGAAGCCATCCGGCTGCTGGAACAGGAAGGGCTCGTGGATCTCTATCTTAATCGCGGGGCGGTAGTCAGAACGCTTTCAGCCGATGATATTCGCCATATTTACCACCTGCGAGCGCTACTGGAAGGCGATGCAATTTTCTACAGCGTACCTGATTTCGATGCCGAATCCCTGGCGCGAGCCGAGCTTGTCCACCATCTTTTGGGTGGTGCAAACGATACAGAAAAGCAAGGGGCGCTGAATCTGGAGTTCCATAACATTCTCTATGCTGCCTGCGGTAATCCACGCCAGCTGCTGCTGATTGCTGAACTGCGCAACCAGATAGAGCGCTATGAACACCTGCAGCGGAAGCTGCTTGCCGATACACCGATGTTTCAAGATGAACACGCCGCTATTCTTGACGCCTGCCGGAGCGGCGATGCGGAGAAAGCGCGTGAAATGACCATTGAGCATATCCTGTCAGCCGGGAAAATCGTTCTGGATGCCGTGGCTCGCTCTGCTGAGCGTAAATCATCATCTTGAAAGAAGAGTCTGAACGGGTTCTTTGAAAACGGTTGAAGCAGGCTCATGCGATAGCGCCGCCTCCCCACAAAGCAAAACCAAATATTAACAAAGTGTTTCAGTTACAGGCATTTGTCGCGTTTTCACAAAAAGGCCGATGGCCTCCTGGTATACGCTGGATCCGCACTCAACGCAGGGTTAAAGACTGACGTTGAGGATCATGACGGATCACCATCGTTAAGGGAGACGCTACGATGAAGACTGTACGTAATGTGACTTACGAATTACTGCGCCGCAACGGCATCAATAAAGTGTTCGGCAATCCGGGTTCCAACGAGCTGCCCTTCCTGAAAAATTTCCCCAAAGATTTTGAATACGTACTGGCCCTGCACGAAGGCGTTGCCCTGGGCATGGCAGATGGCTTTGCCCAGGCATCCGGTAAACCCGCGCTGGTCAACCTCCATTCTGCAGCAGGTACCGGGAACGCGATGGGGGCACTGGCCAACGCCTGCAACGGTCACTCACCGCTGATTATTACCGCCGGTCAGCAAAACCGCGCCATGGTCGCACTGGAGCCGCTGCTGACCAATACCGATGCGACAACGCTACCAAAACCGCTGGTCAAATGGAGCCGCGAACCGGCATCCGCGCAGGAAGTACCTCATGCCTTCAGCCGCGCTATTCATACCGCCACCTCTGAAGCACCCGGACCGGTGTATCTTTCCATCCCGTATGACGACTGGGATAAGCGCGCCGATGAATCATCCGCCAGCCTGCTGAACCGACGGGTCAAAAACGCACGTTCTTTAAGCAGTGACGAACTGGCGGAACTGGTTCAACGCATCAATACGGCAACAAATCCGGTGCTGGTGCTGGGAGCCGATGTCGATGCCGCGCGGGCGAACAATCACGCTGTCGAACTGGCAGAAAAGCTGAAGTGCCCGGTTTGGGCCGCACCCTCTTCGCCGCGCTGCGCGTTTCCAACGCGCCACGCCTGTTTCAGAGGAATGTTGCCTGCCGGAATTGCCTCCATCGGCCGTTTGCTGTCCGGTCACGATTTAATTCTCGTTATCGGCGCGCCGGTGTTTCGCTATCACCAGTTTGAGGCAGGGCCTTTTCTGCCTGAGGGATCTGAACTGATCCTGATCTCCTGCGACCAGCAGGAAGCCGCTCGCGCGCCGGTGGGCGATGCCTGGATTAGCGATATCCATCCCATTCTAAGCCAGCTTGCAGGTCACGTTGCCGACCGCGCTAAAGCCATGCCCGATGCACTGCCTGCACCGTTACCCGTCGCGGCCTCCCGTCCGCTCAAAGCAGAGTCCGTCTTCGATATATTAAACAGCGTCGCCCCGGCAAATTCCATCTTCGTCAATGAATCGACCTCAACCATTCCGGCGCTCTGGCAGTGTATCAATATCGCCACTCAGGGCAGCTACTACCTCGCAGCGGCCGGCGGGCTGGGATTTGCCATGCCTGCCGGTGTTGGTATTCAACTGGCAAGCCCCGATCGACAGGTGTTTGTGGTGGTGGGTGATGGTTCGGCGAACTACAGCATTCAGGCGCTATGGACCGCCGCGCACTATGCCATCCCGGTGATCTTTATCGTGATGAAAAATGGCACTTACGGCGCGTTGAGATGGTTCGCCGACGTGCTGAATGCCACCGATATTCCCGGCCTGAACCTGCCGGATATCCATTTTTCACAGCTGGCAGAAGGTTACGGTGTCCAGGCCTTCCGGGCCAACACGCCGGAACAAATCAGCGATGCCGTCAGCAGGGCTCGCGCCTCGGGTAAACCGGCATTAATTGAGGTAGAAACCTGCTGGACAGAACAGGGAGAGAAGCAATGAAGGGCAAGCTGGTCAACGTTGAAGATTACCGGCGGCTGGCAGCCAAAACGCTGCCGCGAATCATTTTTGATTTCCTTGAAGGGGGTGCCGAGGATGAAAAAGGTCTGGTGCACAATCGCGACGTGTTTGACCAGTGGCGCTTTACGCCCCACCGACTGGTGGATGTCAGCGAACGTAATATTTCCACGCACCTGTTCGGGAAAAACTGGAGTGCGCCTTTTGCTATTGCGCCCACGGGATTTAACGGCGCACTCTGGCCCGGTGGCGATATAAAACTGGCTAAGGCTGCCGCAAGCGCCAATATTCCGTTTATTCTTTCAACCGCCTCCAATGCGTCGATTGAAGACGTCGCCCGCTGCGCCGAGGGTGAAAAATGGTTCCAGCTCTATGTTGTTCAACAGCAACTGGCGGAGCAGCTGGTGATGCGCGCGCTGAACGCGGGCTATACCACGCTTATCGTCACGGTGGATGTTGGCGTTAACGGTAACCGCGAACGCGACAGGCGCAATCAGTTCAGCCTGCCGCTGAAGATTACGCCTTCGCTACTGATGTCAGGCTGTTGTCACCCAGCATGGTCAATGCGTTTCCTGCAAAACGGCATGCCGCAGTTGGCGAATTTTGTCAGCGCCGAAAGCGGCAGTCTGGAAGCGCAGGCAGCGGTGATGAGCCGCCAGATGGACGCCGGTTTTAACCCGAACAGCCTGAAACGCATTCGCGAAATGTGGCCACACAAGCTGCTGGTCAAAGGCATTATCCGTCCAGAGGATGCTGAGCTGTGCGTGGCCTGCGGCGCAGACGGGGTGATCCTGTCCAACCACGGTGGACGCCAGCTGGACGGCAATCTTTCCCCACTAGAAACGCTGGCCGAAGTGGCCGCGCGCATCGACAGCCCGGTACTGGCAGACAGTGGATTCCGACGGGGTTCGGATATCGTTAAAGCGCTGTGTCTGGGTGCAGATATGGTGTTACTGGGCAGGGCAACCCTTTACGGGCTGGCAGCGCGGGGGCTGCGGGGCGTTGATGAGGTTATTGCGCTGCTGAAGAGTGAAGTGGACTGTAACCTGGCACAGATTGGCTGCCCTGCCGTAGACGATTTGTCAGCGGCATATCTTCAGCGAATGTCCTGAACTGATGACCAGGGATGATGCAATCATATTGCCGGACAGCCTGCCGGGAGCTTTCCCGGCCGGCCGTTTATCATCTTCACCGGTCTGTTAGAGAGTTCGATTTCGGTTCAGTCCGTCACTTTTCCGCGCGGATCGTCAATATGTTGTTTTGCCACATCATAACGAACGCCTTCACGATGCAGGATACGGACTTCTTTCACCACGGTAGATAACGCCTGTAAAAAGGTCGCAGAATGTTCATGACGTTCATAAGCGTCAATATCTGCCCAACCTTCAGAAAGATGGAAGGCATCGGGATTGACCAGGTCCTGTGAGAAAGCATAGAACACACAGCCGGGAAGCTGCTGCGCGGCCTGCATTTCCGGTTTTACCGCGTCGATAAATGTCTGGCGGTCTTCAGGATGCACGCGGTAATAAGCGCTGACAACGATCGCCGTTGGCTGGGTTTTATCGTGATCGCCAGCGGTGGAAATACGCCCGTCAGTAAAGGCCCGCTGCGCGGCCAGCGTATCCATTGACTCTCTCAGCAGAGTAATCTGCCCCTTTTCTGCCACCAGACGCCCGGCATAGGTTTGCTTATAGATCTGGCCGGTAGCGGGAACCTCCGCCTCAACGCTGTATTCGGCAAACGCCTGAGCAGGCGTATCGATCAGGAACCGGATGTTGCGGAAGCGGAAATCCGGCACCTTTTTCAACAACCCGGCGATAAAGGCCTGGATCTCTTCGCGGCCCTGCACGCGGTGCGGTAAACCCAGCGTCTGCAGGTAAGGCAGCTCAAGAACGCCATCTTCGGCAAACAGTGCGGCGGCAGCCTGCGGATTCTGAATAACATCGAGATAGTTTTGCAGTAACTGAATAGCGGTTTTCATCATGTTGCTCCTGAAGTATTAAGTGAATGCCCCGTTTTCGGTGGCGTGGGGTAACAATAAAAAACTTCAGAAGCGCTGAAAACAGCAATGAATGAAAGCTATCGTTTCAAAATTGAAAACACAGGCACGATTGCGGTCAATCAAATGCCTCGCCTGTCAGGGCCAGCGCCAGGCGGGATCGGCAAGGTGGCGCGCAAAAAAGTCCGACAGCACCCTGACTTTAAGCGGACGACTGCGCGCGGTGGGGGTCACAAAATACAAGCCGCCCTGAGTCATCGACCATTCATCCAGCAAATGGACAAGCCGCCCGTCGCGCAGATACTCTGCGGCAATGAACTCCGGCAGTTCTGCAATACCTAACCCTTCCAGTAATGGCGGTAGCAGCGCATCCGAGTTCGTTACCCGCAGCGGTCCGTTCGGCACAATATCCTCCTGCGAACCTGAGCTGTGGCTGAAACGCCAGACCTGGCTGCGTGCGCGGTAGGCGTAACTGAAACACTGTCTGCTGCTCAGTTCGCGTGGATGCAGAGGAGTGCCGTGCTGCGCCAGATAGGCCGGTGAGGCAACCAGATACTGAGTCACCGGGCACAAGCGACGGGCCACCAGTGAAGAATCCGGCAGCGCGGCAATACGCAGTGCGGCGTCAAAACCTTCGGCAATTAAATCCACTGAGGCATCGGACAAATGCAGATCGACATTCAGTTCGGGGAACTGGCGAATAATTTCAGGCATCAGCGGAGCCACCCAGCGCAGCCCAAATGACATCGGGATCGCCAACCTGACCTGCCCACGCGGCTGAACCGAGAGTTCGTGGGCTTCACTCTCCACTTCCTCCGCCTGGCGATAAATTTCTGCCGCTTTCGCCGCCATACTCTGCCCAAACTCCGTCAGCGCCAGCTGGCGGGACGTGCGGTTGAACAGCCTTCCGCCCAGCCGCTCTTCAAGACGCGCTACCGCACGGGAAACGGTGGGAACGGAAACGCCCATAACTCTGGCCGCCGCTGCGAAGGAACCCTCCTCAGCCACTTTGGCAAACATCGCCAGCCCTTCAAAATCGGGAAGTTTACTCATTTCATTTTTGCAATGATGGGTTTCAAATCATTCTATTTTGAAAATGTCGGCGCGTCGATATGCTTCTTTCATCGCGACAGACCGTCGCAGAACTTCCCGCCCGATGAGGCTATTAAACAAACAAACGGGAGCAAACCGATGAAAAAATTTAGCGTTAACTCAACCGCCTTCGCCTCGGCACTGCTACTGGGTGCGGCATCGCTTTCCGCAACGGCATTCGGTGCTGAGCCGCAGCCGGTCGTCCATATTAGCGGTATCGATCATGCCGGGATCAACGTCCCCGATATCAATGCTGCCGTGGCGTTTTTCTCGAAAACCTTCGGTGGCAAACTCGAATCTGATATCACGCCGGGCACTATTCCTGACGCGTGGAAAACAGCGTTTAACTGGCGTTCTTCCAGCGACTTAAAACGCTTTGTGATGGTCAGACTGCCGGACGGCACCGGCATTGAGCTGTTTCAATACAGCGGTGCAGAGATCAATCATGCTCAGCCACACGAGGATGACGCTGCGGCAACGCATATCGCCCTGCGCACTCAGGATATTCAAGCGAGTTATGAAGCGCTAAAAAAGGCCGGGCTGAAGACGCTTAATGAACCCGTCACCAATGCCGATGGCACTCAGTGGTTTTACTTCCTGACGCCGTGGGGATCGCAGATTGAGCTGGTGGCTAAGACGGATAAAACAGCATAACGGTTTACTAATTTCTGGGTTTCTAATCGGAAATAATAACGTGAACAGGTTAAGGGTGATAATAACACCCCTGCGTTAATTGAATTATCACCCATGAAAACGCTGAATTAAATTAATAACCAAACCACATAAACAGGATGCATAACAAGTTTAACTACAAACCCGAAAGCGATACCAATCCAATAAATGAATACCAAATAATAATTACATATAGTTTGCGATACCGTACACAATTTCGCGCATAGAGAACAGAAAGAAATTTAATAACTCATGCGCTAAAGTATAATCCCGCCCGGTGCTTGAGGCTTTTTATCTCAGGTAACTGCCGGTAACAGGTTGTAAGGGATAAAAAGAAGAAAGCCCCGAAGGTAATGTTAATCACCAACGAGGCATCCTCTATGTCCACAGAACATCAGAGTAGCCTCTTACCCGCAGTAATGCAAGGAGCAAGAGCGATGAAAATACCACCCATAATCACTATCGTGTTAATACTCTGTATTACCATTTTAATATTTCGGGGTTATCAGTAAACGCTGATAACCCCGTACTTATCGAGTTTTCTAAACGCCTGTCAGGAATAATACTCAGGAGCTTTCTTAAAGCCCGCCCAGGCATCCGGATCGTGCCCGGTGACCACGATGGCATCGTTACGCTCGGCAACGTTACGCAGCTTTTGCACAGAGCGAACGGAATCCACCGCCGAGGCCAGGAATCCCGGCAGCGCCTTCTCTTCCCAGTGATCCACCGTATAGGCGGCATCGATGGTCAGCAGCAGAGGCTTGCTGTTTGGCAGCCGTACCAGGAATGACTGGTGTCCGGGCGCATGTCCGGGAGAGAAGATCGTGGTTAACGTGCCATCGCCGTAAACATCGTAAAAATCATCCTCGGTTCCATTGAGGAACTGCCAGTTCAGCCCCGGCTTGTCGAAGTCTTTACGAATATAGCCACCGGCGGCAAACCAGTCCGGCGTAAAGGCATACTCATACTCCACGCGCTGCACGATATGTTTGGCATTCGGGAAGCGGCCAATTGCGCCGGTATGGTCAAGATGCAGATGCGACTGCACCACGTATTTCACATCCGCCGGATCGATGCCCAGCGCCTTAATCTGATCGACACAGCCCTGATCTTCCGCCAGTACCGGCCAGTACACGTCGCAAATGCCGCCCCAGTGGCCGCGAGGATCGGTGGCGACTTCAATGGCGTTGCCGCCATCAATAATGGTATGACCATCGGGGTGGGTGATCAGGAAAAACGGCACCGGAATTTCATAATCCGCACCGCTGCCCTGGTTCATTTTAATGTTGTGCACTTTGCATTTCAGGGTGCCGGACTGAAGCATATAGAGTCGGATATCGTTCATACTGGGCTTGCCTCTTTTTTATAGTGGGTACAGTGATACGTTTGAGTCAGGTCGTCAGAATGCTTGTTGATACAGATTCAGTGCGTCTTGTTCCTGCACATCGACCGGGTTGTTGGTCAGCAGGCGCGTTTGCAGCATGGCATCGGCCGCCAGGCGCGTAAGGCTCTCTTCGGTTACGCCCACGTCACGCAGACGGCGCGGTGCTCCGCTCTCTTCCATCAGCGTCAGCATATGCTCAACGAAGGCGGCGGAACGCTGGTCCGCGTTGCCGCTGCCCTCAATGCCCAGCACGTCTGCCAGTTCGGCATACAGCGGCGCGGCGGCGCTGGCGTTATAGCGCAGCACCGGGCCAAGCATCAGCGCGTTCGAAAGACCGTGCGCAATGTGATAGTGGCCGCCTAAGGGATAGGCCAGCGCGTGAACGGCGGCAACAGGCGAGTTGGCAAAAGCCTGACCGGCCAGCGTTGCGCCCAGCAGCATCCCCTCGCGCGCCGCACGATTTTTACCGTCGCGGCAGGCGGCAATCAGATTCGCACCGAGCAGACGCAGCGCTTCACGCGCCAGCGCATCGGACAGCGGATTCTTTTTGTGTTTACTGGTATACGCCTCGATCGCATGCACCATCGCATCAATACCCGTTGCGGCGGTATGGATCTGCGGCAGTCCCACGGTCAGTTCGGCGTCTAAAAGGACGAAATCAGCGTACAGCTGCGGCGACACCACCCCCATCTTGGTGGTTTCACCGGTAGTGATAATCGAAATATTGGTCACCTCCGACCCGGTCCCGGCGGTGGTGGGGATCAGCACCAGCGGCAGGCGCGAACCGCTCACTTTACCGATACCGTACATTTCCGACAGCGGCTGTTCGCTCTCCACCAGAATCGCCGCCAGCTTGGCAATATCCAGCGATGATCCGCCGCCAAGACCAATCACGATATCGGCATTTGCCCCACGTGCCGCGTCGGCACAGGCGTGAACGATATGCTCAGGCGGATCGGCGACCACCTGGTCAAACAGGGTCACAGTAAATCCCGCCCCCTTCAGCGAGGCCTCGATCGGCGCAATCAGCCCGGCCTTAATCAGCCCGGCATCGGTCACCAGCAGGGCGTTTCGCGCCTTGAACCGTGCCGCAACGATCGTACCCAGCTCCTGTGCACCTCCCCATTTCACCTCAATGGAGGGCACGGTGCGGAACTCAAATGGATTGATAGTCATTATTCCTCCTTTCAGGTAACGGGCATGCTCAGGCGATGACCGAGCACAGATATTTAATTTCCAGATACTCATCAATGCCGTGGTGCGAACCTTCGCGCCCCAGCCCGGACTGCTTCACGCCGCCAAACGGCGCAACCTCATTGGAGATCAGTCCACTGTTGTGGCCCACCATGCCGTACTCCAGGGCTTCTGCCACCCGCCAGGTGCGGCGTACGTTTTCGGTATAGAAGTAGGCCGCCAGGCCAAATTCGGTATCGTTGGCCATAGCAATCACCTCTTCTTCCGTTTCAAAACGGAAGAGCGGCGCAACCGGCCCAAAGGTTTCCTCGCGGGCAATTTTCATCTGCTGGGTCGCCTCGGCCAGCACCGTCGGCTGATAAAAAGTGGCCCCCAGCGCGTGGCGTTGCCCGCCAATCAGCAGTTTTGCCCCTTTAGCCAGCGCATCAGCGATATGATCTTCCACTTTTTCAACGGCGCTGGCGTCAATCAACGGTCCGATAGTGACGCCCGGCTGATGACCTTCCCCGACTTGCAGTGCCGCAACGCGCGCCACCAGCTTCTCGGCGAAGGCATCATAAACACCGGACTGAACGTAAATACGGTTGGAGCAGACGCAGGTCTGGCCCGCATTGCGGTATTTCGATGCCAGCGCGCCCTCAACGGCCGCATCCAGATCGGCATCATCAAAGACGATAAACGGCGCGTTACCGCCCAGCTCCAGCGACAGTTTTTTAATGGTTGGCGCCGACTGCGCCATCAGAATCCGTCCGACTTCCGTCGAGCCGGTAAAGGAGAGTTTTCTGACCGTGTCGCTGGCCGTAAGTACTCCGCCAATTTCTTTTGCATCACCGGTGATCACCTGAAATACGCCCGCTGGGATACCTGCCTGCTCGGCCAGTACACCCAGCGCCAGCGCGGTGAGCGGCGTCTGTTCGGCAGGTTTTACGATCATCGTGCAGCCTGCAGCCAGAGCGGGAGCGGCTTTGCGGGTAATCATCGCCGCCGGGAAGTTCCACGGGGTGATCGCTGCGCAGACGCCGATCGGCTGCTTCATCACGATGATGCGTTTATCGGTGCCGGGTGCCGGAACCGTTTCGCCGTAAACACGTTTGGCTTCTTCCGCAAACCATTCAACGAAGGAGGCGGCATACAGCGCTTCGCCCTTTGCTTCCGCCAGCGGTTTACCCTGCTCGGCGGTCATCAGCGCGGCCAGATCGTCTGCGTTCTCAACAATCAGCGTAAACCAGCGGCGCAGGATGGCGGTTCTGTCCTTTGCAGCCAGACGGCTCCAGCCGGGTAGTGCCGCCTTCGCAGCGGCAATAGCGCTTTCCGCTTCGCTGCCGGTCAGCGAGGGCACCCGGGCAATAATTTTGCCACTGGCGGGATTATCCACCTCAATCTCGCGACCATCGCTGGCGGGAATCCATTCTCCATTAATCAGGCAGCGGTCACGCAGCAGTGCTGAATTCTTGAGCTTGATCATAGCTTCTCCTTTCGAATTGGTTCAATATATTGAACTACAGTCTGTATTATGAACTTTATGCGAGGTGCAGTATGTCAGGGAATTCCGGTGCAAAAAGCGATCAACCGCTCAAAAGCGTCGATTCGGTACCCGCTCTGCGGAGAGCTGTCACCATCCTGGATCTGGTCGCGGCGGCCAGCGGTTCGCTCTCAGCGGCGGACATTACCCGACAGCTGGCACTGCCCAAAAGTACCGCGCACGGCCAGATTAACGTTCTGACCGAACTGGGGTTACTGGTGAGAACGGCGGAAGGCACTTATCGTCTGGGGCCGCATCTGATGCACTGGGCAGACGGTTTTCTGTCACAGATGGATTTTGTTTCGCTGTTTCGCGACTACTTCGCGGCGGATAGCGAGCTCGACGGCTACACCATCACCCTGACCGTGCTCGATCGCGATGAGGTAGTGTACGTCAGCTGCCGCAACACCGATCAGCCACTGGGGCACAGCTTCCGCATCGGTAAGCGCCTGCCCGCGCCCTTCACCGCCACCGGGAAAGTACTGCTGAGCGAGCTGGATTATGACGAACTCGAACGGATTTTTGCCGATCGCTTTCCCGCGCCGCTGACTGCATCCAGCGTCAGCAACCTCGCTGAACTGCAGGCGGAGTTCCACGGCATTCGGGATCGCGGGTTCTCAATCGATAACGGGCAAATCCACGAAGCAATGACCTGCGTGGGGTCGGCAATATACGATCATACCGGCAAAGTGGTGGCGGGGATCGCCACCAGTTTTCTCAGCAGCGAGGCAAGATCGGATATGACCACTCGCCTCGGAGAGAAAATCCGCCATGCCGCAATGGCGCTGTCGCGGCAAAGCGGCTATCGCGGAGGGTAAACAATCGGATGAGGATGGCACTTTTACGCATGGGATATCGCGGCACGTCGTTCTTATCCTTCAGCCTTCCAGATGATCTTTCAGCCACACCAGCGCCTTCTGCGCCCGCCCCGAAAGCGGCCATTCCGCGCGATGGATCAGCCAGATAGTATCCACCACCGGCACGGTACAGGGCATCACTTCAATTTCGTGCTGCCCGGAAAAGGCCAGCCGCGCGAACCGGGGCAGCACGGTAAAACCCAGACCGCGGGCAACCGGGCTGAGGATCAGGGCAATCTGATTGCTGAAGCCTTGGCACGGCAGCGAGCGCACGCCGGGGTTCCCGGGGAATACCCGGCTCAACAGACGTGTCGCCATTGCCTGGCCGTCAGGGTGGTCGATAAACCCCAGCGCGGCCAGATCCTGCCAGCTCTGCACTTTTTTCCCCGCCGGAAAAACCAGCTCCAGCGGCTCTCTGGCAAAGGGTTCAGCGACCAGTCGAGAATCGTCGGGCTGACGGGTCATCAGACCCAGCTCGTAGCGATTTTCCAGCACCGCTGACAGAACTTCATCATCGGGCGCAAAGCGGTGGCGAATAGCCAGACCGGGCAGCGACTGCTGCAAACTCAGCAGCAGCGGGTAGCAGCGCAGTCCAATGCTGCCGGGGGTGATCAGGCTGATATCGCCACAATCCCCGTCATTTTCCTGTAGCCGCATCTCCAGCCGCTGGCTGGCTTTTTCCATTTCCCGGCAAAACTCCAGCAGCGCAATCCCTGCTGGCGTCAAATCGAACCGCCGTCGGCTGCGAACGATCAGCTGGCCATAGTGATTTTCCAGATAGCGCAGATGCTGACTGACGGCCGCCTGGGTGATCCCCAGACTGTCGGCGGTGCGGGTAAAGCTCTCCTGCTGGCAAAGCAGGGCAAACGATCGGAGCCATTGCGGATTGAGCATAACGATATTTTATAAAAACCATAAGTCAGATGATATTTTCATTATACACCTGCCCGCTTACTCTACGCTTTTCCATCCGCAACGAGACATATCATGATCCCTTACCCACGCAGTTTTTCGCATATCGGCCTGTCCGTCACCGACCTGGACGCCGCCGTTAAATTTTATACCGAGGTGATGGGCTGGTATCTGATTATGCCGCCGACGGAAATTACCGAAGACGACTCCGCAATTGGCGTGATGTGCAGCGACGTATTCGGCGCGGGCTGGCATTCCTTCCGCATTGCGCACCTGTCCACCGGCGATCGCGTGGGTGTAGAGATCTTCCAGTTCAGGGATACGGTGAAGCCGGAAAACAACTTCGACTTCCGCAAGTCCGGCGTTTTCCACTTCTGCATTCAGGATCCGGATGTGGAAGGACTGGCGGAGAAAATCGTGGCTGCCGGAGGAAAACAGCGCATGCCGGTACGCGAATACTTCCCCGGCGAAAAGCCGTATCGCATGGTCTATATGGAAGATCCGTTCGGCAATATTATTGAGATTTACAGCCACAGCTACGAGCTGACCTATTCCGCCGGTGCCTACGCCTGATGAGGTAAAGATGATCGCACTTTCCCGTCGTTCGCTGCTGATCAATCTGGCAGCGGCGAGCCTGAGCAGCGCATTTCCCCGGTTCTCTGCGGCAGCGGCAGCCACACCGCTACCGCTCAATGTCGCGGCAAGATCGCCGTGGATGGCCAACCAGGTGGCACTGACACGTGACAACGTCATGTTTCTTGGCCTGCCGCGCTACGCCAAAGATAAATCCACACCGTCGCTTGCCCGGCGCGACGCCAGCGGCAAGTTTCAGCCCTTCCCGGGTAACGCCTGGAATGAATGGCAGCCGGGAAAGGATGGCACGAATGCCTTTGTATATCTCAACTCGGTGCATATCTTCGCCGATGATACGGTGTGGTGTGTCGATCAGGGGTCATTGAGCGCAGGAGTGTTTTCTGCGGCCGATGCCGTTCCACAACCGGGCGCACAAAAGCTGGTACAGCTGGATGCCCGTTCCGGGGAAATCCTGCGCATCCTGCGTTTTGACGAGACGATCCTGCCTGCGGGCGCACAGATGAACGACATGCGTTTCCATGGTTCAACGCTGTATCTCTCCGACTCCGGACTGGGTGGGATCATTGTTCACGATATGCAAAGCGGCCGGACTCTGCGCCGTCTGTCCGGGGCCAGCGTGGTGAAAGCTTCGGCGGCGAAAATCCCGTCAATTCTGGCGCACGTAAAGGGAGGGAAAACTTTCCATCCGCCCAACAGCGACCTGCTGGAAATCACCGCAGACGGCAAATGGCTGTACTGGGCAGCGCCGACCGGGCCGCTTTACCGCATCGAAACGCGCTGGCTGAAGGATCGGTCTCTCACCGACCCACTGCTGGAGCAGTACGTTGAACAGGTGTATGCCAATAATTTCGCCGGTGGCTGCTGCATGGACTCACGCGGTAATGTCTATTTTTCGGAAACCGTCACCGGCAATATTACCCTGCTGTCTCCCGAGGGGAAAACGGCGGTTATCGCCTCCAGCCCTTCACTTATTCGGCCAGATGGCACCTTTATCAGCGCCGATCGTAAACTGTATATTCCAGTAAAACAGCCGATCCCGGACGCCAGCAGCCCGGACACACCGTTTGTGATTTACTCGGTGGCTCTGCCTGAATCATTTGCCGGTATAGACATAGGCGACGCGGTGGATGGCCGTGCGTGAGTGCCGTTCAGATTCGCCGGGTATCCCCAGGTCGGAAATACGGCCGGCATAAACCGCTCGCATCTGCCCCATCATTACCGCAGCAGATGCTGAGTCGGCAGCGCCGTGGTGTACTTCACCTGGCTCAGGGCAAAGCTGGAGCGAATGCTTGCCACGCTGCGAATTTGCGTCAGACACTCCTGAATAAACACCTGATACTTCTTCAGATTTTCCACCACGACCCGCAGCAGATAGTCCGCTTCCCCGGTCATCAGATAGCACTCCATCACTTCAGGGCGGTTGCTGACGGTGTCGGTGAACTCCTCCAGCGACTGTTTGTCCTGCTGCTTCAGGGTTACGTGAACAAAAACATTCACCTCAAGCCCGAGACTTTCCGGATCTACCAGCATCACCGATCCGCGGATCACCCCCTTTTCACGCATTTCCGTCACCCGCCGCCAGCAGGGAGACACCGAAAGCCCGACCCGATCGGCCAGTTCGGCATTACTGATATCGGCCTGTTTTTGCAGGATATCGAGGATTTTCAGACTGACTTCATCCAGCTGCGGCTTCTGTTGCGGCATAGTTTTCCTGTAATCGTGAATTTAAACGTAGATTTTTTCTTTTAAGCAGCAAAGCAAGAACAAAATAGCACGGATTTACCTGATAAAGCGGCATAGCATTATCGAAATCATGCTGATTTATCAGGAACCCCAATGAGCGTTATCACGTCAGAATCCCTTAAACAAAACGCAGCCCGCTACGCCGGGCGATCTACCCTGCTATGGCTGCTGCTGATGGTGGTGCTGTGGGGCCTGAGCTGGCCCGCAACCAAGCTGGCACTGAACGTGACGCCGCCGCTGTGGCTGGCTGCGATCCGTTTCGGATCGGCGGGTATCTGCCTGTTTGCCTTCGTGGCGCTGCGCGGCCAGCTCAGGCTGCCATCGCGTCAGGATCTGCCTATCGTTGCCTCGGTGGGAATTATGCAGATGATGGTGTTCACCGGGCTGGGAATGATCGCCATGCGCCACACCGACACCAGCCACGCGGTGCTGCTGGCATATACCACGCCGCTGTGGGGGATACTCACATCGTGGCTGTTACTGAAGCAGGCACCGTCTAAACTCCAGCTCGTTGCGCTGCTGACCGGGATGGCAGGCATCGGATTGATCTGTTCGCCGTGGGAAATGCAGTGGGATAACCCTGAAGTACTGATGGGTGCCGCGCTGCTGATTATCGGCGCAATATCCTGGTCGCTGGTAATTGTGCACGTGCGCCATCACCGCTGGGCCTCATCGCCGCTGTCGCTGGCCCCATGGCAGATGCTGCTGGCTGCAGTGCCGTTGGCAATGATCGCCTGGAACGTGGAAGGCTCACCGGCAACGATTGAATTCAGTGCCAACCTGCTGTGGCTGCTGTTGTTTATTGGTCCGGTAGCCACGTCACTGTGCTTTGTGATTTCATCCGAGCATGGCCGTCGGGTCAGCGTGTTTACGATGTCCAATGTCACCCTCGGCGTGCCGCTGATCGGGGCCGTGGCCGCCGTGGTGTTCCTGCACAATACGCTGTCATCGCTGTATATCGCCGGGCTGCTGCTAATATTCTCAGGCGTGATGCTGACGACCTTTGCCGCCGTGAAAAAATAATTTTATCTGAGAGGCCCTGACGGGCCTCTGTTTCTCACCCCGTTAAATCCGCCACATCTCCCCTTCGCTCTCACTGACATCACTCTGCCGTCAAATCATCGGCGGCCTGCCACTCAGCGATCAGCACCTTGACCAGTTCTGTGGCGGGCAGTTCGCGGGCAAGCGACGCACCCTGTCCCGCCCACTGCGCACCGTAGCCGTGATCGCCTTTTGCGCTGGCCGCCGCAGCGAGCGCTTTGCCGAGGGCATAAGTCAGCGGATAGGCCGGGATAGCCTGCGCGGGAATATCCTGCGTCATGCGGCAAAAGTCATTGGTAATGCAGCGTGCAGGCCGCCCGGAAATCGCCGCCGTCATCACCGTGCTGGCGGCCTGTTCGCTCTTCATCAGCTGGCGGTAAGCCGTATTCGCCGCCGATTCCGGGCAGAGCACAAAGGCAGTGCCCAGCTGCACGCCCGCCACACCCAGCTTCATCATCGCTGCGATCCCCGCACCGTCCATAATGCCGCCAGCGGCAATCACCGGCAGCCGCGATACACGACGTATCGCCTGTACCAGCGTCAGGGTACTGAGCTGACGATCTTCCGCCTGCGGATCAAAGATTCCCCGGTGGCCCCCGGCCTCAATGCCCTGCGCGACGATAAAATCGACGCCCGCCTCTTCAATCACCCGTGCTTCTGCCGGGCTGGTCGCCGTCGCCAGGGTCACGATGTCCTGCGATTTCAGCCGCCGGATAACGTCCTCTGAAGGCAGGCCGAAGTGGAAACTGACGGCGGCCGGGCGGGTATTGAGCAGTACTTCCTGCATTGCTTCATTGCCGCAGAAGGTCTGATAGATCTCTGACAGTTCTCCCGGAGGAGCCGCATCAAACCCGCTGAAGCGCTCACCAAAACGCGCAATCCACGCGCTTTCCTGCTGCGGGTCGCGCTGTGCCGGAGCATGGCAAAAGACATTCACGTTAAGCGGGCCGCTGGTCAGGGACAGCGACTGCCGTATCATCGCCTCCGCCTGCTGCGGCGTTGACGCCCCTACGCCGATCGATCCCAGCGCGCCCGCATTGCTGACGGCGGCGGCCAGTTCGGGTGTAGAGACGCCGGCCATCGGTGCCTGAATCAGTGGAAAACGGAGGTTGAGACGTTTACAGAGCAGATTATTCATTCGGTCATCCTGCACAGCGTTGCGGAACGGGTCCATAAAACGGTAGCCATCAGTATAAGATCGATTTCGGCATTCGGTCCCGTCAATCATGACGCAATGAGAATAAAAAGATGCACAAAGGGTAATTACAAATAAACCATGTGTAATTCAATTGTTATTAGTTGGTTTATTTTTTCTATTTTAAAAAAGAATTTAAAATCTCATTGTACAGAGTAAAAATTTAAACTAATTTAATTACCAGAAACGATTCTCTTTTACCTTCTGTAATAACTCTGTCGCCAGGTATTAATGGAGTGGATGCCATTAACCGCTTTCAGGGTGGATATCTCATTGACAACAGCATTAGCCGTTATAGTTGAATTATAAAAACCGGAGCTGAATCATGATTGAACATATCCTCGCCAACATTAACAACCGCCTGAACAATAAAGATCTGGCCGCCCTGCTGTTAAGGATCACCTTAGGGGGATTATTATTGTTTCACGGCTGGCACAAGGTCCACAGCGGTATCAGCTTTATTTTAAATACCCTCGCCGAACATGGCGTTCCTGCCTTTGTTGGCTACGGCGTTTATCTGGGTGAAGTGGTTGCGCCGATATTGATTATTCTCGGTATCCTCTGCCGCCCCTCGGCGCTGACCATCATTGGTACGATGATCGTCGCATGGTGGCTGGTAGACGTTGATAATACGCTGGCGCTGAGTGAAACCGGTGCGTGGGCGATAGAAGACCTGGTCTTCTACGTGATGCTGTCGGTTATCTTACTGTTCCTCGGCAGCGGTAAATACTCCGTGATAACCAATCCCAACTGGCGCTAAAAATACGGGCAGCCTGCATAACGCAAAGGCTGCCCGATATCATTTTCGCACCCGCTAAATGCGATTTACGCGTTTTCAATCTTCGGCAGGAACCACGCCAGCAGCCCCGCCAGCGGCAGGAATGAACACAGCCAGTAGACATTTTCAATGCCGGTTTTATCCGCCAGCGCACCCAGCACGGCAGCGGCAATACCGCCCAGGCCAAAGTTCAGCCCGTAGAACAACCCACCGACCAGACCGATACGATTCGGCGCCAGTTCCATGGCGTAAATCAGAATGGCGGCAAAGGCACTGGCCATAATCAGGTTGATCAGAATCGTAAGCACCACCGTCCAGTGGAAATCCGCATACGGCAGCATCAGCGTTAGCGGCAACGGGCCAAGGATGGAGATCCAGATGATTTTATAGCGGCCAATGCGGTCGCCTAAAATCCCGCCCAGCAGCGCACCTACCGCCGAGGCGGCCAGGAACAGAAACAGCATAAACTGCGATGTGGTGATCGAGGCACCAAAATGGTCCATCAGGTAGAAGGTGTAAAACGAGCGGAAGCTTTCGTTATAGGCGTTCTTGGAAAACATCAGCAGGGTCAGCACGATCAGCCCGGTTGCCACTACCGCAGGCGGATAGGTTTGGGATTTGTGCCCGCTTTTTGCTTTGGCTTTGACCGACTGGATAAAGCTGTGCTTCATGGCGTCATGACGCCCTGCGGTCCAGATCATCAGCGCCACGGCGAACAGCGCCAGCACCGCAAACCACGCCAGGCTTTCCTGCCCGCGCTGCACGATAATCAGCGCCGCAAACAGCGGACCCATTGCACCACCGGCCTGACCGCCGACCTGGAAGATCCCCTGCGCCAGCCCCTGCCTGCCGCCGGACGCGTAGCGCGCCATGCGTGTGGCTTCAGGGTGGAAAATAGATGAACCAATACCGATGCTGGCAGCAGAAAGCAGAATGAGATGATAGCTTGGCGCATACGCCAGCCCGACCAGCCCCGCCAGGGTGAACATCATGCCAAGCACGGTGGAATAAGGATAAGGGCGACGGTCGGTAATTGCTCCGACAACCGGCTGCAGGAGCGATCCGGCAATCTGGAAAGTCAGGGTGATAATACCGATCTGCACAAAGTCGAGCTGATATTTTTCTCTCAGAATCGGGTATACGGCAGGTATCAGGGACTGAATAAGATCGTTAAGTAAATGCGTTAATCCCAGAACAAGCAGCACGCTCATCCAGGTTTTTGGCCGCGCAACGGCCGCAGTATTATTCATTTTTATACCAGTTAAATAGTTTTAATACGTTATTGTTCTAACGCAGGGGAATTGAGTTTGCCAATTAATAAGATGCCGTCCTGGCAGACCCTTTTTAGCAGATGTTAAAGATTGGAAACAAGTTAAAAAGGTGACGAATGATGGAGTTTTGAACGAAAAAAATAACTCCGCAAATCTTTAGCAGAAAAAATGCTTAGCCGTGAAAGCAGAGTAAGCAGAGTAAGCAGAGTAAGCAGAGTAAGCAGAGTAAGCAGAGTAAGCAGAGTAAGCAGCCTGTCCACCTGGTTAGATTAGGGCAAGCTATTATTCGGATTAAAAGGGGCCTCGGTCATCCCGTGGCCCCAGAAAGCGGCAAACGTCTGCCGTCGCTTTAGCCGTTAAGGCAGGCTGTAAGCGATAATGTCATCACCGCGCTCGCTGGAGTGCGGCGAACCTCCGGCAAAAATCACCACGTACTGCTTGCCGGTTTTCGCTGAACGGTAGGTAATCGGGCCGCTCTGGCTGCCCACCGGCAGGCGAGACTTCCAGATTTCCTCACCGTTGTGGCTGTTAAACGCCCGCAGGTAAAAGTCCTGAGTACCGGCAAAGAACAGCAGACCGGAACGCGTGGTCAGCGTCGGGCCGAGCGTCGGCATTCCCAGCGGCATTTGCAGACCCACCGGAATACCTAGCGGTCCGGTATCCTGCACGGTGCCCACCGGCACCTGCCACACCAGTTTGTGGGTTTTCAGGTTAATCGCCGACAGCGTACCGAACGGCGGTGCCTGGCACGGCACGCCGAGCGGTGACATCAGGCGCTGACGCATGGAGCCGTAAGGCAGCCCCTTCTGCACGACGATCCCCATCCCTTCACTGCTGCCCAGCCCGGCTGGAATATCCTTCGCCGGAACCAGATAGTGGTACAGGCCCAGACGCAGATCGTTGACGTAAAGCAGGTCGGTCGTCGGGTCAACTGACGCGCCGCCCCAGTTCAGGCCACCCAGCGATCCCGGATACTGTAATGCGGTATCCAGCCCCGGCGGGGTGAAGATGCCGTCGTAGCGGCTGGACTTGAAGCGGATGCGGCACATCAGCTGGTCAAACGGCGTGGCACCCCACATATCCGATTCGGTCAGCGTTTCATTACCAATTCCCGGCATGCCGGTGGAATACGGCTGCGTCGGCGAATAGCGTTCACCCGGCACGTTGCCCTGCGGCACCGGCTTTTCTTCGATCGGTGCGACAGGCTTACCGTTACGGCGATCCAGCAGGTAGATCATCCCGGTCTTCGACGTTTCCGCCAGCACCGGTGTCACCGTGCCGTCATCGTTTTTCACGTCGTACAGCACCGGGGTACCGGTCACGTCGAAGTCCCACACGTCGTGATGCACGGTCTGGAACGACCAGGCCGGACGCCCGGTGGACACCTTCACCGCCACAATTGAAGAACCGTATTGATCATCTGCCTCGGTACGCTCTCCGGCATAAAAGTCCGGTGTGGCGTTACCGGTTGGCAGATAGACCAGCCCCAGATCGGCGTCGTACGACATGCCAACCCAGACGTTTGGCGTACCGCGCGTATAGCCTTCCGGCGACAGCGGCTCGCGGGTGACCTTCGGATTGCCCGGGTCCCAGGCCCACACCAGATCGCCGGTCACAGCGTTATAGGCGCGAACCACGCCAGGCGGCTCGTTGGTTTCGAAGTTATCGACCACGCGGCCGCCGACGATCACCAGATTCCCGGCCACCAGCGGAGAAGAAGACTGCTGGTAGTAACCCGGTTTCACCTCGCCCATGCCGATTTTCAGATCGACAACGCCGTTGTTACCAAAGTTGGTTGCCGGTTTACCGGTGTGCGCGTCAATAGCGACCAGACGGCCATCCCCCGTGGGGAAGAACAGGCGCTGCGGGCTGACGGAAGCATCGATCGCGCTCCCCGGCTCGGCGACGTTTTTCGCTGTCGTGGCATCAAAGTAGCCGATTCCGCGGCAGCGCTGATAGGTGGAGTTCCCCAGTCCGGCCTTGTAGCGCCATTTTTCCTTACCGCTGTCGATATCGTAGGAAATCAGCGAGGTATACGCCGTACAGACGTACAGACTGTCGCCAATCTGCAGCGGGGTGTTCTGGTCTTCCGCATCGCCCTTATCGGGGATCACCGCTTCGCCGGTGTGAGCCGTCCAGGCCACTTTCAGGTCTTTGACGTTTGCCGGAGTGATATCGCTCAGCGAAGAGAAGCGCGAACCTTTGTTGTCACCGGACCAGGCGGGCCAGTCGGCCTGCGAGGCGTGCGGGTCCGTTTCCGGGAGTGCTTTACTGACCACCGCTTCATCGGTGTTGCGAATAATCCCTTTCGGCTGGAACGAGCTGATAAAGGCGGCAATGACCGCCACCAGCAGCACGCAACCGGAAACAAATGCCCCGCGCCGGATACCGACACGGCGAGTGAGCAACGGCACGGTAAAGGCGATCAGCACCGCACCCGCCGCCGGGGCAAAAACGCGTGAGAACAGCGGCCAGAACTGCAGGCCCACGTCCCACAGCGCCCAGACCGCCGTGTAAACCAGGGTAATGCCAAACAGTACCGCACCGGCCAGCCGACGGCGGAACATCAGCACCCCGCTGCCCAGCAGCAGGATACCGGCGATCAGGAAGTACCAGCTTCCACCGATCCCGGCCAGCCAGGCCCCGCCCGCCAGAAAGTAAATACCGGCCAGCGCGGTCACCGCCGCCACCAGCTTCAGCCATAGTTTGCCGAGTTTCCCCGGGTTGTTTACATCCATAAATTTAGTTCCAAAGAATGAATAGTTGGATAACTCACTTTGCTTCAGGCAATACCAGCCCGTCTCTTAACACACTGTGTTAAAAGGGATAATCGTTTCATCCACTCACGGGATTGCTGATTGTCAGGCTGGAAATTTTATTGTGTACAAACTTGCACACAATGTGACGCAAAGCATAGAACCTCGTGATTAACAAAGTCAATCAAGCTGCTTTACATAAATTTAAATTCGCGACACTAAGGTATTATTTGTGATGCAGATCACAGCCTGCATCCCGTCAGCGGGATGCAGGTTTGTCATGAGAGATGAAAATTACAGCGATGGCAGATTAGCGAACGTAATCCGCGCCGGTGATATCGATGGTTGATCCGGTGGCGTGGCGGCAGCGACCACTGGCGAGGAAGGCGATCATCGCCGCCACGTCGGAAGGCGGCGTGACTTCACGCAGCGGAAGGTCCGCCGTGACCACGGCTTCGCCGACGCTGGCGATATGATCCTCCGCCATCGCCGTACGCACCCAGCCCGGAGCCAGCGCATAGGCCAGCACGTTCTGATGGCCGTAGCCGCGGGCGATCCCTTTGGTCAGCGCCAGCAGTCCGCCTTTTGCCGCGCCGTAGGCCAGATGTTCCGGCCCGTCGCCACGATGCGAGGATCGGCTGGCCATATTAATCACTATCCCGCCGCCCAACGGGCTAAAGTGGCCGATTGCCAGCCGACACAGATCGGCGGGGGCCTGCAGGTTCACCTGTAAATTGACCTGCCATCCCGCCTGCCACGCTTCGGCATCCTCAAGCGGCGACGCAACATAAATACCGGCGTTGTTCACCAGCACGTCTATTCTGTCAGCGCAGCGGAGCGCCTTTTGCCAGAGCGACGCCGCAGCCTGCGGCTGTGACAAATCCTGCTGAACGAGTTGCAGTCGTCGGGGATACTCCGCAAGCAGCGCCACCGCACTGCGTTCATCGTGACCATAGTGGCCGATCACCGAAGCCCCCTCAGCGTGCAGCGATTTAGCAATTTCGCGACCAATCCCTTTAGTTGCGCCCGTAACCAGTACCGTTTTGCCGCTAAGTGAAGTCATCGTTCCTCCAGGAGTTATGCCACGGCCTGCGCGCCGGTGATTTCAATCAGTGCACCGCAAAGATACGGTGCTTCATCAGAGGCCAGAAACGCCATCGTGGCGGCAATTTCTTCCGGTTCGCCGATGCGGCCAAACGGCACCAGCGCGTTTAAATCCTCCAGCGTGCGGCCGCTGCGCGCCAGATTGCTTTCCAGCATCGGGGTTCGCACTTCGCCGGGGCACACCGCGTTGACCCGCACCTTATCGGCGGCGTAATCACGTGCCAGATTGAGGGTAAAGGCGGCCACGGCGGCCTTGGAGGTGTTGTAGGCAATATGTCCCGGCGCGGGATGCAGCCCCCACTGCGAGGCAGTGTTGACAATCGCCCCGCCGCCCTGCGCGATCATCTGCGGCAGCACCGCGCGGCACATATGAAACAGCGCATCCAGATTTACCGTAAAGGTGCTGTGCCAGTCCTCTTCGCTCAGTTCCAGCAGCGGACCACGGCGGTTGATCCCGGCGTTATTGATCAGCACATCAATGCGGGATTCCTGTGATTTCACGTCGGCGACAAACGCCGTGATTTCTGCCGCGCTGGCCAGATCCACGGCCCGCCACTGCGCCCTTCCGCCTTCCTGACGAATACTCTCCGCCAGTGCCGTGGCCAGTTTCGCGTTGCTGTCGACGATCCACACCTGCGCCCCTTCCGCAGCAAAGCGGCGGCAGATAGCCTCGCCGATGCCGCCTGCGCCGCCGGTGACGATGACGTTCTTATTGCTAAAACGCTGCATTTTTCTCTCCTCGTGTCGCTGTTGTGCACTGCCCTTTGCCGGAAAAAAGCCAAACGCTCCCCGCCCGCCGCGTCTTTTACACGCGGCGGTGGGTTTAAAACCGGGGGATCAGGCGTTAATGTCCATATCCTTCAGCAGATTGCGCTGCATAAAGGTCAGAAAACGGTTCTGGAATAGCATGGTATGTTCATGAGCGGCTTTATCGGCCGCGTCGGCATCTCCGGCACGGATCACCGCGATCAGTTCATCGTGATCGCGGCCCAGCTTCTGCGGTGCATCCTGACTGGTCATAAAATCAAACTGCAGGTGCTGGATGCGCTGGCCTTCGGAAAGCAGCTTATCGTAGTAGGTCGCCAGGTAGTTATTGCGACCAGCGGCGGCGATGGCAAGATGAAAAGCTTTGTTCTTCTCCGTCATCGCGCTGAAGTCGCCCTGATAAACCTTTTCCATATACTCGGCGTTCGCCGCTTCGATTTTAAGCAGATCGGCTTCGCTGCGGTGCTTCGCCGCCAGCCGCGTCACCGCCCGCTGGATCAGATCCAGCGCGGTGATGTAGTTCGGAAACTCCTCAATTTCAAACGGTGTCACGATGGCGGTACGGTTCGGCAGAATCGTCACCAGTCCTTCACTCACCAGACGCGCCATTGCATCGCGCACCGGGGAGCGGGACAGACCAAACGTGTTCGCCAGCGAAATCTCGTCCAGCTGTTCGCCGTGCTTCAACTGTAGCGTCAGGATCTGCCGACGCAGCTCTTCATAAATATAGCGCCCGCCGTGTCGGCGGCCGGTGCCTTCTTCTTTATCGCTAGGTTTCATCGCTCTTTCCCTGACTGAGAGTCAATTAATACAAAAACGGCCTCAGGATAATGCCGGTCCCCAGGTATCGCTGAGCATAAAGCCCGCCGCGAGCGGGTCGTCAGGATCAACGCCTAATTGCTGAATGCCGTACACCCAGGCCCGCCCGGTGACGCGCGGCAGTACCGCCAGTTTATCGCCGACCTGAGTACGCCCGCGCAGCTCTACGCGAAACTCACCGTTAATCGTTGAACGCGAGGTCAGGCGATCGCCCACTTCCACTTCACCGCGCGCATCCAGTACAGACAGGTTAGCAGAACTGCCCGTGCCGCAGGGCGAACGATCCACCCGCCCCGGCGGCAGCGTGGTGCAGGTACGCCAGATTTTGCTTTCCTCACGCTGGCGGAACATCACATAGGCCACGTCGTTAATTAACGGCAGCAGCGGATGGCGAACCTGGATCTGCTGGTTGATTGCCTGGCAAAACGCCACGCCGTGGGTTGCCAGCTCGCGGGCATTGTCCGGTGAAATCGTCAGGCCGATCTGCTCAACGTCAATCAGCGCATAATAGACGCCGCCAAAGGCAATATCGGCGGCGATCTTACCAAAGCCGGGGATATCAAACTCGCGGTCCAGATGTTCAACAAAGGCAGGCACCATATCCAGCGACACGCTCACGCAGCGCCCGTCGGAACAGGCCGCTATCGCCGTCACCAGCCCGGCGGGGGTATCCAGCACCACGGTGGTTTCCGGCTCCTGCATGGCAATCATCCCGGTTTCCAGCAGCGCGGTAACCACGCAGATGCAGTTGCTGCCGGACATTGGATGCGCCTTATCGGCCTGCAAGACGATGAACCCCGCATGCGCGCCCGGCACCGTCGGCGGCAGCAGCAGGTTCACCGACATTTGCAGGCAGCCGCGCGGTTCCAGCATAACCAGGCGACGCAGACTATCGTCCACCTCGTTGATGTAGTTCATTTTATCAAGCATGGTGGTACCGGGAATATCAATCACTCCCGAGGTGATCACCTTGCCGATCTCCCCTTCACAGTGCACATCAATCAGCTGTAATGTTTTTTTCCAGCGCATGGCGTTATCTCTTATTTAATGTACCAGCCCCACGGCTCGTCGCTGTCGTAACGGGTGATCTGCTTGGTTTCCAGATAGTTGTTCAGGCCCCACTCGCCCAGCTCGCGGCCGATGCCGCTCTGCTTATAGCCGCCCCACGGCGCTTCGGTGAAAGTGGGCTGCGAACAGTTAATCCACACAATCCCGGCGCGCAGTCTGCGGGCTACGCGTTCGGCACGCGCCAGGTCCGGCGACATCACCGCCGCGGCCAGACCAAAGCGCGAACGGTTAGCGGAAGCCACGGCTTCGGCTTCATCATCGAAGGCGCGCACGCAGACCACCGGGCCGAAAATTTCCTCGCGCCAGATGTCACTCTCTTCCGACACGTCGGTGAAAATCGTCGGCTGCAGGAAGTAGCCTTTGTCGTGGCCGTTCGGTCTCTTCCCGCCGCTGAGCAGCGTTGCCCCCTGTTCTATTCCCCGGGCGATCGCCGTCTGCACTTTCTCATACTGCGCAGCATTGACCAGCGGCCCGAGCAGTACGCCGTCGGCCATTCCGTTGCCGATGCGGATGCGCTCCGCTTCCTCCACCAGCCGGGCCAGCAGCGCATCATACAGGTTGCGCTGCACCAGCACCCGCGACGTGGCCGAGCAGACTTCCCCTTTATTCCAGAAGATGCCGAACAGTATCCACTCCACCGCTTTTTCAATATCGCTGTCATCAAAGATGATAAACGCCGACTTTCCCCCCAGCTCCAGGCTGACGTTTTTAATCTCTGCGGCGGCGGCCTGCATGATTTTGCGCCCGGTCGGGACGCTGCCGGTGAAGGCCAGCTTATCGACATCGGGATGTTCGGTTAACGGCGAGCCGGCATCAGCCCCGAAGCCGGTGATCACATTGAGCACGCCCGGCGGCAGCTCGGCCTCACGGGCGATGTCCGCCAGCTGGAGTGCGGTCAGCGGCGTGACCTCGGAGGGCTTCAGCACTACCGTGCAGCCCGCGGCCAGCGCCGGGGCCACTTTCCACGCCGCCATCAGCATCGGGAAGTTCCAGGGGATAATCGCCCCACAGACGCCCACCGGCTCTTTGCGCGCCACGGAGCTGAAGCGCTCGTCAGAAAGCGCCACCGCCTTTTCCTGCTGCGCATCCAGCTGCTCGGCCAGATCGGCATAAAAATCAAAACAGTAAGCGGTATCGCCAATATCCCACAGTGCTTCAGGCAGCGGTTTGCCGTTGTCGCGCACTTCCAGTTCGGCCAGCGTCTGCTGCCGGTCGCGGATCAGGCTGGCGATGCGGCGCAGATACCCGGCGCGTACTTTGCCGCTCAGTTCCGGCCAGCCGCCGTGGTCGAAGGCGTTACGCGCGGCCTGCACCGCCCGGTCCACATCTTCAGCCGTCGCAGCGGCGACCTGCGCAATGGCGGTTTCATTCGCCGGGTCAATCGTATCAAAGCTGCCGCCGCGCACCGGGGCAACCCACTGGCCGTTAATAAAAAGCTGGTTGGTAAAGGTCATGAACGGTCTCCTGACATAAAGCGATAGGCACTGAAAGGGGTAAGATCCTGAGCGGGTACGCGAAGGGCAGCCAGATCGGCAATCAGCCGTCCGGTTGTTGCGCCCAGCGTCAGCCCGAGCTGGCCGTGGCCAAAGGCCATCAGCACGTTGGTCAGACGGCGCGAACGGTCAATTATCGGTTTGGTGTCCGGCAGGAAGGGACGGTGCCCGACGCCGAATTCTTTATCGGCCACGTTGAGCTGCGGCAGCAGCCTTCGGGCCTTCTGCAGGATAATCTCGGCACGCTGGAAGTTCGGTTTCGCATCGGCACCGGCAAATTCAATGGTGCCGCCGATCTGCAAACCGCGGGTCATCGGTGTGAAGCAGAAGCCGCCGTCGGCATAAATTACCGAATGGTTAAACTCGACCTCGGGCTGCGGCAGCAGCGCCTGATAGCCGGAAATGCCGGTCAGCGGCACGCGCACGCCCAGCTGGTCGAAGAAGCGCCGCGAGCCGGTACCGGCAGCCACCACCACGTGATCGGCGGGCAGCTGGCGGCCATCGTTCAGCGTCACGCCGCAGGCCAGACCGTTCGCTTCGTTGATTGACTGCGCTTCGGTGTCTACACGCACGCCGCCCTGGCGCACAAACGCGTCGGTCAGCGCGGCAATAAAGCCTTTGGTATCGCTGACGGCGCACCAGTCCGGGAACAGCACGCCGTGCGAGAATTTCCCCGCCAGCGCAGGTTCCAGATCGGCAATCGCCGCGGCATCCAGCGTCTCGGCCTTAAAGCCAAGCTGCTCGCGCAGGCGCAGGTGCTCAGCTTCCGCCGCCAGGCCGCGCGGTGAATCAAACACTTCAATCACCGGGCGCTGCCCCAGCAGCGTTTTGTCCGGGCACATCGCCAGCAGCGTGGCAAAATCTGGGTAAACCTGATGGGTCAGCGTAGCCATCGCATGGGCAATGGCGTCGATGCGGCTGTGGCGCGCGTTGGCAACAAAGCGCAGAAACCACGGCAGCATGGCCGGTAGCGCCGCCGGGCGCAGCGCCAGCGGCCCGGTCTGATCCAGCAGCCAGCCAGGAATACGTTTTAAAATACCCGGTTTGGAAAGCGGGATCACTTCACTCACCGCCATCTGTCCGCAGCTCCATTTCGCGGTGCTGTCGCCGGGTGCAGCCGGGTCGATCAACCAGACCTGATGCCCTTCTTTTTGCAGCCAGAGCGCACAACAGACGCCCACAATACCGCCACCAATCACCACCGACTTTTGTGTAATCTGCTGTTTTGACATAGTTGCCACTCGTTAACCGGCTGGCGCGCACGCTCTGGCCCGCCAGCCGAAACCTCAATTGTGATTAGCGCTGGGATGCTTCGAATACCTGGCGGAATGCCGCCTTCTCTTCCGGAGTTAGCGGCTGTAGCGGCATTCTGGCATTACCCGCCTTAAACCCAGCCAGCTCGCAGCCGTATTTCACCTTCTGGATAAACTTGCCCTCTTCCATGCTGGCCATCACCGGGAACAGCGTACGCATAACATCCTGCGCACCGCGTAAATCGCCGCTGCTGAATTTACGATAGAAGTCGACGATCTGATCCGGGAAGCAGTTGGCCGGTCCACAAATCCAGCTGCTGGCGCCCCACATAAAGAAATCAAATGCCACATCGTCGGAGCCGCAGGAGAGCTGATACTGCTCTTTATAGCGGTGACCAATTTCGACCGCGCGCAGCACGCTGCCGCTGCTTTCTTTAATTCCGACCACGCGTGGATGATCTTTAAACGCTTCCAGCACGCTGAAGCCGACCTCCACGTTGGTGCGCACCGGATAGTTATACAGAACCACATTGATGTCACTGAATTCATCAAGAATCGCCTGATAGTGGCCGATCAGCTCCTCCTGGGAAGGCAGCGCGTAATACGGCGGAGCAATCAGCAGGTTGTGATAGCCCGCGTCAACGGTCTGCCGCACCTGCTCCAGCACTTCGCGGGTACAGGAACCGTTCGCTCCGGCGATTAGCGTGCCGCGATCCCCCACCACCGTTTTCACCGTTTTCAGCACCTGACGGCGCTCCTCGTTGGTCAGGGCATAATATTCGCCGGTGGAGCCGAGCGGCACAAAGCCGTTCACGCCCGCCTTCAGCTGATACTCCAGAATATCGGCCAGCTGCTGGTGATCGACCGTGCCTGCGGCATCAAAAGGGGTGACCAGGGCCGGTAAAATACCTTGTAGTTTCATCGTTACTTCTCCTGTGGACAGTTAAAGGGCGTAACGCCGTAACAAACGCGACTCGACCACGCCCACCAGGCGCGTTAAGGGGAATGCCACAACGAAATAGATCACCGCCACGGCCGAGAGAAATTCCACCGGGCGCGCGGTACTGTTGGAAATGCTTTGCCCCACGAACATCAGATCCGCTACGCCGACCGACGAGATCAGCGCGCTCTCCTTGAACAGCGCAACCACGTTCGACAGCAGCGTGGGCACGGCGCGCAGCAGCGCCTGGGGGAAAATGACGTAGAGAATTTTGGCCATTGGCGTCAGGCTCAGCGCCACGCAGGCATCATGCTGTTCCCCGGCGATGGATTTCAGCGAGCCGCGGAAGGTTTCGCTGGTGATCGCTGCCATATACAGCACCAGCGACAGGGTGACGCACAGCCACGGGGCGATATTGAGCTGGAACACCACCGGGAAGCAGAAAAACACCCAGAACAGCTGGATCAGCAGCGGCGTGCCGCGAAAGAACTCCACGTACAGCGTCACCAGCCAGCGCAGCGGCCGGAACGGCGACAGGCGCAGCAGGCTGACAATAAAGCCCGCCAGGCTGCCGATTACCGCGCAGCTCAGCGTAAAGGCCAGCGTCAGGCCCAGGCCCTGTAGTAGCACCTGCCAGTAGGAAAAGACCTGGGTGAAATCGAGTGTCATCATCTGAGCCTCAGCGTTCTGTGGCCGCATCCTGGCGGCGTTCAACCCAGGCAACCAGCTGGGAAATCGGCAGCGATAGCACGAAGTAAATCAGCGCAATCAACGAGTAGGTTTCCAGCGGACGGTAGCTTTCGGTGGCGATATTTCGGCCGACGTACATCAGATCGGAGATGGCAACAATCGCCACCAGCGCGCTCTGCTGCAAAATCGAGATGCCATTGGTCATCAGCACCGGCAGCGCATTGCGTATCGCCTGCGGCAGCACCACGTAAACCGTCTGCTGGAAGCGATTCAGGCCGAGGGCAATCCCCGCATCGTGATGCTCGTGCGGCACTGCCTGTACCCCGGCACGATAGGCTTCGGCATTAAACGCCGCCAGATTCAGCCCCAGCGCCAGATAACCCATATAGATCGGGTCAATAAACAGGTTGAACATGATCGGCACGCAGTAATAAAACCAGACGATTTGCAGCAATACCGGCGTGCAGCGAAAAAACTCAATAAATAACTTCGTCGGCCAGCGTAATATCGCCAGCGGGCTCATCGCCATCAGGCATAAAATAAAACCCAAAACAAGGCCGAATATATTTGCCACCAGCGCCAGTTCGAGTGTTACTTTTAATCCGTCCCACAGCGCCCCCAGATTTCCCTGCAGGAAATGAAAGTCAAACTGATAGTTCATAATTAACCTCATTAATCCAGATGCAGGACTTTTTCCAGAAACTCACGAGTGCGTTTTTCTTTCGGGCAGGTAAATAGCGAATCAGGGTGTCCCTGCTCAACAATTTTCCCGTTAGCGCAGAACACCACCCGGGAAGCGATATTCCGCGCAAAATGCATATCGTGGGTGACAATAATCATCGCCATTTTTTGATCGGCCAGCTGCATCATCACACTTTGTACTTCGGTGACCATTTCCGGGTCGAGTGCCGAGGTCACTTCATCAAACAGCATCAGCTCCGGCTCCAGCATCAGCGCACGGGCAATGGCTACGCGCTGCTTCTGGCCGCCGGACAGCTGGCTGGGATAAGCGCCGATCTTGCTTTCCAGCCCAAAGCGGGCCAGCAGCGCCCGCGCTTTTTCCACCGCCACTTTTTTCTCCAGCCCGTGGACTTTCATCGGTGCCAGGATCAGATTGCTCAAAATGGACAGATGCGGAAACAGCGTGTAGTGCTGGAAAACCATGCCGATCTTTTTCTGAATATTCGCATCAACGATTTTTGCTTTTTTGGCCTTATCGCCGACAATATAGTGCTGTCTGTGGAAATTGATCGTCCCGCCCTGAATACCTTCCAGCCCCATTAACACACGCAGCAGAGAACTTTTACCACTACCACTCGGCCCGATAATAACCAGACGATCGTCGCTTCTCATGGTGAGGTCAAAATTATCCATCACCACTAATTCTCCATAGGCTTTATTCACTTTCTCCAGCTGAATAAATTCGCCTTTATTAAATTCATTGAGAAATACAGGTCGGTTATCTTGCAGGCACGTGGGTGCGGCCGCCAAATTACTTGAGGCATTCATAATCATTCCTCCGCTGCGTGCGGAATGCACACGGTTAATTAAGTGTCAGAGATTCATCACGCCTTATTTTGCGGCGTTGGCTTCCATTGAGGCTTTGTTGACCAGCTGGTCGATCTCGCCGGTGGCACGGCGCTGGGTCAGATAGATATCAATCACGTCCCGGTCGGCTTCGGTGATGGATCGCGGCAGCCCGAAGGAAACACCCTGCTTCGCCAGCGCCGGAACCGGCAGGATCTCTTTCGCCCAGTCCGGGTTAGCCAGCGCGAACAGGTGGTTGGTATCACTGGCGTCCACCAGTACGTCGGCGCGGCGGGCCATCAGCGCCAGGCGGGTTTCATCATTGCCGGGCAGGCGCATAATCGTGCCTTTCTTAATCACGGCGGTGACCGCTTTATCCTGTGAGGTGCCGGACATCACCGCAAAGGTCACGCCGGGTTTGTCGAGATCCGCTAATTTGTTGGTCACCCCTTCCATTTTGGGGTTCTGCTTATTAATCAGGAAAGAGACCTGATAGTCCTGCGCCGGTGCCGAGAACGCAACCGCCAGCGCGCGCTCCGGGGTCTGATTTAAGCCCAGCGCCATATCCCACTTGTCGCTTTGCAGACCGGCTACCAGCGTATCCCAGTTGGCATCGACAAACTGCACCTTCACTTTTAAGACATTTTCACCAAAATCGCGGCAGAGTTCAGCAAAATAGCCGCTGTATTCGCCCGATTTGGCATCACGCATCACATAGGGTGCTGCCGTTGCCGCACCGCAGCGCAGGACGCCCTTTTGCTGAATGCTCTGCCAGAAACCGACGGCTGCCGAAGCGGGAAGAGAGGACGCCAGCAGAGCACTGCCCAGCGCCAGACAACAGGAAAACTTTTTGAGATGTGATAAACGAACACTGACCATAAAGACCTCGTCCAAACGTTGATGTTGCGAACAGGAACAGTTAGGTGGTGCTTATTTCTTCATTCATGTATGCAATTTTGTATGCATCACTGAATGAGAGAATAGAAGCACGAAATTAACAAAGTCAACTAATACGGTTTACTTATGATCAAAGTTTGACGCCGATCGCCACTCGCGTGTGATCGGCTTCATAAAAGCGGGGATGATGTGCGGGTTACAGATCGAGCGCCTGGAGGAATCGTTCAAGAATGGCATTAGGCCGACGCCCTTTTCGGGTGACGATGGCAATTTTACTGCTGAAGTTCAGCCGCGATGGCGCGAGGGCGCGCATTAACTTTTTCTCCACCCACTGCGCGGCAAAGTGATCGGGCAGGTAGCCAATAAAGCGCCCGGTGAGGATCAGAAACGCAATGCCTTCGCGGTCGGAAGCGGTGGCCGTGCAGTTCAGCATCTGGTGCAGCCCGATGGTTTCAGCCGTCATGCGAAAGCTCGGCGCAATCGCATCATACTGCGCCAGAAGACCGTCCCCCGGATCGCTGTCCTCGCTGAAAAGCGGATGCGTACTGCTACAGTAAAGCTCTGATTTTTCATCGTAAAGATGAGCGTAATCCAGCCCGGAAACGGGAGAGGTCAGCGGCAAAGCACCGATATGCAGACGACCGTCCATCAGCCCGCGCTCTATTTCAGCGGCCGTACTCATGCTGATATTCAGACGAATATCCGGCCCGATCTCCCGCAGGGAATCCAGTGCATGGGTGATTTTCATCTTCGGCTGGGTCACCAGGTTATTGATAATGCCGATGTTAAATTCACCGCGCAGCTGCTTGTGCATCTGGTTCACCTGCTGACGAAACCCTTCAATGGCCGCCATCATACTGTCGCTGTGGCGCAGAATTTCGCGCCCCTCATCGGTCAGGGCAAACCCGGCGCGCCCGCGCTGGCACAAACGCATGCCCAGGCGCTTTTCCAGATCGCTCATATGCAGGCTGATCGCCGAGCGCGTAATACCCAGCAGACTTTCAGCGGCAGAAAAGCTGCCGCATTCGCAGACGGTTTTGAATATTCGCAGTAGCTTGAGGTCAAAGTCAGTGACCTGGGCGAGAGATTTGCTTTTCATATAGGTGAGTTATTCCATAACTAAAGATGCATTAATAGGCATTTAACTTAACTGATACTTAAATGCAAACTCTTCCTACACCCGTCAGGAGGAAAAATCATGTCTGAAGCCGTTAATACCGCATCACTTAACCTGCAGGCGCACTGGATGCCGTTCAGCGCCAACCGTAACTTCCATCGCGATCCGCGCTTTATCGTTTCGGCAGAGGGGCGCTGGCTGACGGATGATAAAGGCCGCCAGATTTTTGACAGCCTGTCCGGGCTGTGGACCTGTGGCGCGGGCCATACCCGCAGCGAGATCCAGAGCGCGGTCAGCAAACAGCTTGGCACCCTGGACTACTCGCCGGGCTTCCAGTACGGCCATCCGCTGTCGTTCCAGCTGGCAGATAAAATCGCTCAACGTATGCCCGGCGACCTCAATCACGTGTTCTTTACCGGTTCGGGTTCTGAATCCGCCGATACCGCCGTGAAAATGGCCCGGGCCTACTGGCGCGCCAAAGGCCAACCTTCGAAAACCAAACTGATTGGCCGCGCGCGTGGCTATCACGGCGTGAATATTGCCGGCACCAGCCTGGGTGGCATTGGCGGCAACCGCAAAATGTTCGGCCAGTTTATGGATGTTGACCATATCCCGCATACGCTGCAAACCGACCTGCCCTTCACGGCGGGCATGGCCGAAACCGGCGGCGTGGAGCTGGCCAATGAGATGCTGAAGCTGATTGAGCTGCACGATGCATCCAATATCGCCGCGCTGATCGTTGAGCCGCTTTCCGGCTCTGCCGGGGCGATTATTCCGCCTCGCGGCTATCTGCAGCGCCTGCGTGAGATCTGTATCCAGCATAATATCCTGCTGATCTTTGATGAAGTGATCACCGGCTTTGGCCGCATGGGGCGCTGGAGCGGTGCCGAATACTTTGGCGTCACCCCGGATATACTCAACTTCGCCAAGCAGGTGACCAACGGCGCGATCCCGCTGGGGGGCGTGGTGGCCAGCAGCGAGATCTATCACACCTTTATGTCGCAGCCGCTCCCCGAGCATGCGGTGGAGTTCGCCCACGGCTACACCTACTCCGCGCATCCGGTGGCCTGCGCCGCCGGGCTGGCCACGCTGGATCTGCTGGAAAACGAACAGCTGATCGCCCGGTCGGCTGAGCTGGCACCGCATTTTGAACGCACGCTACATGCGCTGCGGAGCGCACCTAACGTGATTGATATCCGTAACTGCGGCCTGGTGGGGGCGATTCAGCTGGCACCGCGCGACGGCGACGCAGCCATCAGGCCGTTTGATGCCGGCATGGCGCTGTGGAAAGCCGGTTTTTACGTGCGCTTTGGCGGCGATACGCTGCAGTTTGGCCCGATGTTTAACACCGAACCTGCCGAGCTGGATCGTCTTTTTGATGCCGTGGGCGAAGCCCTGCACCACATTAACTGAGGGAAATGTCATGACTGTTATCACCCATCTGATCAACGGTAAAATTCGCCAGCCCGATGGCCGCACTGCCTCCGTTTTTAATCCGGCGACCGGCAAACCCATCCGCCAGGTTGAACTGGCCAGCGCCGCCACGGTCCAGGAAGCGATTGCCGCCGCCAAAGCCGCTCTTCCCGCGTGGCGCAATCTGCCTCCGGCGAAGCGTGCTCAGGTGCTGTTCCGTTTTAAGCAACTGCTTGAGGAACATCAGGAGGAGATCGTCCAGCTGATTAGCGAGGAGCACGGTAAAACCCGGGAGGATGCGGCAGGCGAACTGAAGCGCGGTATCGAAAACGTAGAATATGCCAGCGCTGCCCCTGAACTACTGAAGGGAGAATACAGCCGCAATGCCGGGCCGGGGATCGACTCCTGGAGCGACTTTCACGCCGTCGGCGTGGTGGCGGGCATCACGCCGTTTAACTTTCCGGCGATGGTGCCGCTGTGGATGTATCCGCTGGCTATCGCCTGCGGCAATACCTTTGTGCTGAAACCTTCCGAGCGCGATCCCAGCTCCACGCTGCTGATCGCCTCGCTGTTTCAGCAGGCTGGCCTGCCTGCGGGCGTGCTGAACGTGGTCAACGGCGACAAAGAGGCGGTCGATGCGCTGATTGAAAGCCCGGATGTGAAGGCGATCAGCTTTGTCGGCTCCACGCCGATTGCCGAGTACATCTACAGCGAAGGGACGAAGCGCGGCAAGCGCGTGCAGGCGCTGGGCGGCGCAAAAAACCATGCGGTGGTGGTGCCGGATGCGGATCTGGATAATACGGTCAGCGCGCTGATGGGGGCGGCTTACGGCTCCTGCGGCGAGCGCTGCATGGCGATTTCGGTGGCGGTCTGCGTGGGCGATGCGGTGGCCGACGCGCTGATTGCCCGCCTGACCCCGGAAATCACCGCGCTGAAAATCGGGGCAGGAACCGAATGCGGGCTGGATATGGGGCCGCTGGTCACAGCCGCGCACAGGGACAAAGTCACCGGCTATGTTGATGACGGCGTGGCATCCGGCGCGGAGCTGGTGGTGGATGGCCGCTCGCTGAGGGTAGCAGGTCACGAAGAGGGCTACTTTATCGGCGGCTGCCTGTTTGACCACGTCACGCCGGATATGCGCATCTATAAAGAAGAGATTTTTGGCCCGGTGCTGTGCGTAGTGCGGGTCGATTCACTGGAACAGGCAATCGAACTGATCAACGCGCACGAGTACGGTAATGGCACCTGCATCTTTACCCGCGACGGTGAAGCCGCCCGACACTTCGGCAATGAGATTGAAGTCGGGATGGTCGGCGTCAACGTACCGCTGCCGGTTCCGGTGGCATTCCACAGTTTCGGCGGCTGGAAGCGCTCGCTGTTTGGCGATCTGCACGCCTACGGCCCGGACGGCGTGCGCTTCTATACCCGCCGCAAAACCATCACCCAGCGCTGGCCAAAACAGAAAGCGCAGGAAGCTTCCCAGTTTGCGTTCCCCAGCCATTAACTGACGGTCTGGCGGTTTCTGCCTGACCAACTTTACAACCCTCAGGCGGCCGGATTTGCGGCCGCCTGTGTGACTACACATAAAGTGACCAGATGAACACACCGCGTCACCTTTTCGCTCCGCCTGGAAAATACCGCCTGAAGAACCGCAAAATATCTGGATACCAGTGAAGACACGACGCTACAAACCACTCTGTCCGAATGTCACTACATTGTCTTTGACCAGCAATGCTGATATCAAATTGATTTCCGCGAGAAAAGAGAATCTCCACGCTTTATAAAATACTAATATTTTATTCTTTTATGATTAATTGCATCATTTTATTATCATTAGCGCTTAAAATCAGAACATACCTTCTTAATGTGCTAATATTTCATCATTCACAGTACTGAAATGATAAATTATTAGCATTATGGCAAAAAAAACCGCGCCACTTCTTCCGCAAACCATCGATCTTCTCAATGCATTGGGAGAACGCCTGATGCTTGCCCGAAAACGCCGTAAGTTAACCGCTAAGCAGGTAGCAGAGCGCGCGGGTATGACTGCGATGACCTTAAGATCGCTGGAGTCAGGAGGATCGGGAGTGACCATCGGTGCCTATCTCTCGGTGATGCAGGTGCTGGGCCTGGAGCAGGATTTGAACCTGCTGGCGGCCAACGACCTGCTGGGCCGTCAGCTTCAGGATTCGCAGCTGTCTTCACCAACAAAAAAATCGAAACGCGAGGCGCATTCCAGCTTTGTCCCATCATCTGAGGATAGTAATGCGCAAGAAGCGAAAGCCGCGCCATACTCTATCGCCACGGCCAAAAAGAGTAATGATACTACTCCGGCAGATGTACCGCTCACCTCAGCAGGTCTTGCTGGGCTACTGAAAACAAGAAGTCACTCGAAAGAGTAAAAGGAACCGACGATGCAAAAGAACTGGAGCTGGCGAGAGAAGCTGCGCGCTGGTTCAGAATTAATGCGTCAGAATCCAGGCGTATTATTGAGGAATTTCAGAGTGTGGTTAGCCAGTGGCGGATCATTGCCGACGCGCTGGGCCTTTCCGCAAGAGAACAGGAGCGGATGTCAGATGCCTTTCGCCTGGCGGGCAGTTGACTGAGTCGCCCGTTCCATCAGTCATATTGCCCCCGTAGTCTGCACCTCTCACGCCGCCCCAAAATGCTACTTATAAATAACATTTTCTACATTATAATTAATCATTAAATATCAATATATTAATGGAATTTTCATCGTCAAAGTTATCTGACTGACTAAAAAATAATGTGACCCTTCTTCCAGAATCCACTTTGTCCTCTGGCAGTCTGTTACCGGTATCCCGCAGAATAGAATATATAATCCTTATTGAATATATATTCAGGAGTAAAAATGGAACCGGTTCACAAGCTGTCCGTGCGGGAAAAAATCTGTTTTGGTCTGGGAGATTCGTCAGCCAATATCTTCCTCGGCATGACGATGATGTTTCTACCCTATTTTTACACCGATGTCTTAGGCATTTCGGCAGCGGCGATGGGCCTGCTGTTTGTTATCGCGCGCCTGGTGGATGCGTTTTACGATCCCTTTATCGGTAACGTGGCGGATCGGCTGAAAACCCGGCACGGGCATTATCGGCCGTGGCTGCTGTGGCTGGCCGTGCCCTATGGCCTCTCCTGCCTGCTGGTGTTCCTGGCACCCGATTTTTCCCCAACCGGGAAACTGGTATATGCCTATGCCACCTACCTGTTCCTGATCCTGATGTATGCCTCCACCGTGGTGCCTTATGTCGCGCTGCTGTCGGCACTGACCAGCGATCCGCAGGAACGACTGGCTGCCAATGCCTGGCGCTTCCCGCTGGCGAAGATGTCTTTCCTGATCTGTTCGGTGACAGTACCAATGTTCGTTGCCTGGTACGGCAAGGATAATGAAGCGCAGGCCTACATGGTAGCGATGAGCATGATTGCCGTGCTGGCTACCGCCATGATGTTGAGCTGTTTCTTCGGCACCAAAGAACGAGTGAAACCGGCATCGCTGGCGTCAAACGTTTCCTTTAAGCAGCAGTTGCGCATCTCGCTGTCTGCCCGCCCGGTGGTGATTTTTTACATCTTCAAAATCACCAGCTCAATCGCCTTCGTGATTAAGGGCAGCGCAACGATTTACTTTGTGAAGTACTTCCTTGGCCGCAGCGACGGCTTCGTTTCCGGGCTGCTTTCGGCCACCGCTATCGCCGGTATTATTGCGCCGATGATCGCCCTGCAGCTGATTAAACGTAAGAAAGTCAGCGCACTGGGCACGCTGAAGCTGGCCCAGTCCGGAGGCTGCATCGCCGCACTGGCGCTGTTCTTTGTCAGCCCGGATAACATCTGGCTGGCGGTGGCCTTACTGGTAGTCTCTGTCCTGCTCGCTGAAATCGGTGCTATCACCGCCTGGGCGCTGCCGTCGGAATGCGCGGACTACTGCGAACGTAAAAGCGGCCTGAAGATGTCCGGCTTTATCGCCGCAGGCACCCTGTTCACGATGAAAATCGGCCTGGCCATCGCCGGTGGCCTGGTGGGCTTTATTTTAAGCATGAGCGGCTATCACGCCGACGTTGCCATCACCCCGGAGATTTTGAAAGGCATTATCTTCCTGATCGCTGGCGTACCCGCCATTTTCCACGGCATCAGCGTGGTGCTGTTGATGTTCTTTAATCTGGATGACAGTCAGGCGGCGCAGGCCCCTGTATCACAGCCACACCAGCCCGGCATTCACTAAGCAGAGGAACCCTGAGATGTTAGTTTCCCCTTCCACACTTAATATCGCGAAATGGTCACGTGCCGAATTCGTGTTTAAAGCAGAAAACGATCCGGCGCATTTTACCCAGTCATGGGTAACAGCCACCTTCAGCAACGGCGATGACCAGAAGGTAGTGCGCGGGTTTTACGATGATGGCGGCCGTTTCCTGCTGCGCTTTATGCCACAGAGCGAAGGCATCTGGACGTTTCAAACCGAGAGCAATATCGCCAGCCTCAGCGGCATTACCGGCAACGTAAACTGCACGCCAGCCGGGGATGAAGCCACTGGCCCGATTGAAACGGATGAGACTTTCCATTTCCGCACCGCCAGCGGCAAAGCCTGGTATCCGTTCGGCACCACCGCCTACGTCTGGAACTATCAGTCGGACGCGGTGCAGGAGCAAACGCTGGCCTCGCTGGCAGCTTCACCGTTCAATAAAATCAGAATGTGCGTGTTCCCCAAACACTACACCTATAACTTTAAAGAACCGCAGCGGTTCCCGTTCCCGGGCAATATCACCGACGGGTTTGATTTTTCACGCTTCGACTGTGCCTTCTTCCACCAGTTGGAGAACCAGATCGACGCGCTGAAGGATCGCGGGATTGAAGCCGACCTGATTATCTTCCATCCCTACGACCGCTGGGGCTTTGCGGAGATGGATGCTGAAACGGATCGCCGCTACGTGGAATATCTGGTGGCACGTCTTTCCAGCTTCAGCAACATCTGGTGGTCGCTGGCCAACGAGTTCGATTTACTGCGTAAAAAACCCCTGTCGTTCTGGGACGGCGTGTTTAAGCAGATTACGGCGGACGATCCCTACGGTCATCTTATCTCCATCCATAACTGGCATAACCCGCCGATTCATTACACCAGTAACGACCACTGGTACGATCAGACTGACCCGCTGATTACCCACGCCAGCATCCAGCACCACGATCTGTGGTTCGTTCCCGCCTGGCGCGAGCAGTTCAGCAAGCCGATCGTCATTGATGAATGCCGCTATGAAGGGGACGTTGACTGCGGCTGGGGCAATATCAGCGGCCGCAAGATGCTGAACCTGACCTGGGAAGGGGTCTGCGCCGGTGGCTACGTCACCCACGGCGAAAGCTATCTGAGCGATGATGAAATTATCTGGTGGTCGCACGGCGGCAAGCTTAAGGGAGAAAGCCCCGAACGTATTGCGTTCCTGCGCAGCATCCTGGAGGAAGGCGAAGCAAAACGCCTGTCGCCGTGGAAGGGCCGCAGCCACTCGCAGTGGGATGTCACCATTGGTCACATGGGCGACGACTACTGGCTGCTGTGGTTCGGCGACAGCCAGCCGGGCTTTAAGCTGCTGACCATGCTGCCGGAAGGGAAAGAATTCGCGGTCGAGATTATCGATGCCTGGGCCATGTCCGTGGAGCGCGTAACTGGGACATGGCGCAGCGGCGACAGACTGCCGCTGCCAGGCCGCCCCGGTATCGCCCTGCGTATGACCGCCGTTTAATCTTCCATCAACGCGCGCGCCGTGGGGTAGTCGGTAATCAGCACGTTAAGATACCCGCCGCTCAGCGCCGCTTTAATCGCCGTCACCTTCTCCTGTCCGCCCGCCAGCGCAATGGCGTGCGGGCAGGCTTTCAGCTGTGCCAGCGTCATGCCAATCGCCGGATCTTCATCTTCGTTCAGCACCGGCTGGCCCGCTGCGTTGAAATAATGCAGGCAGATATCACCGACCGCGCCTTTTTCCGTCAGCGACAGCAGCATGGTTTTATCGTAGTAGTTTCCCGAATGGCGCAGCAGCTGCGACGGTTCCATATCGCCGATGCCGACCACGGCGGTGGTGACTTCATTAAACTTATGCAGCACCTCGCTCACGTCCTTACTGGCCGCCAGCAGATCGCGGCTGGTCACCGAACCTTCAATCGACTGTGCCGGAAGCAGCCACGCGCGGCAGCTGAGCCGGTTTGCCAGGTCCTGGGTCAGAATAGTGGCCTGCACGTTGCCGTTCACGCCTACCCCGCCGAGCAGCTGGATCACGCCATCAACTTTGACCGTCTGCGGATGCATTTCACTGACCATCGCTCTGATGGTACTGCTCCAGGACGAAATCCCGACCAGCTCGCCGTTGCGCAGCCGCGTTTCCAGATAGTGCGCGGCGGCGGCACCGATGGCCTTGCGCACCTGCGCCGCATCGTCATCCTCGGCGACGTCAACGACGATCGCCTGCTGAATGCCGTAGCGCTGCTCAATACCGCGCTCAAGCTGCGGAAAGACGTTATCAGGCTGGACCACACTGATTTTAACAATCCCCTCGCGAACGCTGCGATTCAGCATGCGGGAGACAAAAGACTGCGAAAGATTCAGCGCGGCGGCAATCTCAGCCTGTTTGGAACCTTCGTTGTAATAAAGGTTGGCGATTTTTACCATCAATCTGATTTCGTTTTGCCTGATCATAAAGCCTCGTATTTAAACAATCCCTACTGCGCAGAGCGTAAGCTAAAGTCAGCACCGTGACACCGGATAATTTCTGCGGTTAAATTGTGATCGCGATCTCAATTGTTCGCTGAACCGATAGTTCGACTGCGTAACTGAGGTCATAATAATAAATATTAAATCAATAGTGAATATATATTCAAGCCAGTAAAGCAAAAACCTGCGAACTGCAGTTAATACGGTTTCAAGACTGAACGACCGCTCACGACGGTCTTTATTTTTACCCCGCATGAATATTTATTCATGCATGAATTAGTATTCAGGAGTAGCAGATGAATCCCTTCAGATATGATGTACCGGAACTGCAGAAGAAGGCTCGCGCCGTCCGTCGCCGTATCATTGAACTGAACGCCAACAGCCCGGCGGGTGGGCACACCGGTGCGGACCTGTCGCAGGTTGAAATCCTGACGGCGCTCTATTTCCGCGTGCTGAACTGCGCCCCGGACCGCACGGACTCAGAGGATCGGGATATCTATATCCAGTCCAAAGGGCATGCGGTAGGCGGCTATTATTGTGTGCTCGCCGAGGCGGGTTACTTCCCGACCGAGTGGCTGCCAACCTATCAGCACGCGGACTCGCGCCTGCCGGGCCATCCGGTACGGCAAAAAACCCCGGGTATTGAGCTGAACACCGGCGCGCTCGGCCACGGCCTGCCGGTTGCGGTTGGTCTGGCGCTGGCAGCGAAAAAGAGCAGTCACGCGCGCCGCATCTTTGTGGTCACCGGGGACGGTGAACTGGCCGAAGGCAGTAACTGGGAAGCCGCGCTGGTTGCCGCCCATTACGGGCTGGATAACCTGATTATTATTAACGACAAAAATAAATTGCAGCTGGCCGGTGCCACGCGCGACATCCTGAATACCGACCCGCTGGCGGAAAAATGGCGTGCCTTTGGACTGGATGTTACCGAGTGCCGGGGCAACGATATGCAGGACGTTGTGGATACGCTGGAAGGCTTAAAGCCCGCCGGAAAACCACAGGTTATTATCGCCAATACGGAAAAAGGCTTCGGGATCTCGTTTATCCAGGGGCAGCCGGAATGGCATCACCGCGTGCCAAAAGGCGAAGAGATCGCGCTGGCGCTGGAGGAACTGAACGATGAGTAATGCAGAACACCTGGCTAGCGTGATGGTTGACGCCTTTATCGACGCCGTGAATGAGGGAATCGATCTGGTTCCGGTGGTGGCCGATTCCACCTCTACGGCAAAAATTAGCCCGTTTGTTAAAGCGTTCCCCGGCAGGCTGGTTAACGTCGGTATCGCCGAACAGACCCTGGTCGGCACCGCCGCGGGCCTGGCGCTGGGCGGTAAAGTCGCCGTGACCTGTAACGCCGCGCCCTTCCTGATTTCCCGCGCCAACGAGCAGGTGAAGGTCGATGTCTGCTATAACAATACCAACGTCAAGCTGTTCGGGCTGAATGCCGGTGCCAGCTACGGCCCGCTGGCAAGTACCCATCACAGTACCGACGATATCGCCATCATGCGCGGCTTTGGCAACATTGAAATCTACGCGCCGTCCTGCCCGGTGGAATGTCGTAAAATCATCGATTATGCCCTGCGCCACACCGGGCCGGTTTACATCCGTCTGGATGGCAAAGCGCTGCCGGTGCTGCACGACGACGATTATGCGTTTGTACCGGGTAAAATCGATACCCTTCGCGAGGGTTCGGACGTGGCGCTGGTGGCGCTGGGATCAACGGTACATGAGGCGGTCAGCGCGGCTGAGATCCTTAACGAGCAGGGTATTTCTGCCAAAGTGATTTCCGTGTCTTCGGTACGTCCGTGCGATACTCAGGCGCTGTTTGAACAGCTGAAAGACGTGTCGTACGTAGTATCAGCAGAAGAACATAACGTTAACGGCGGCGTCGGCAGCCTGGTGGCGGAAGTGCTGGCGGAACACGGTCTGGGCATCCGCCTGAAACGGCTGGGTCTGGCGGACGGGCAGTACGCGATCGCCGGCGACCGCGCCGCAACGCGTGACCGGCTGGGTATTGATGCGCAGGGCATCGCCCGCACGGCACAGCATCTTATTCGCGGAGAAAATGTATGACCTCACCGGTGATACTGGCGATTGATGAAGGCACGACCAACGCCAAAGTCCTGGCGGTCAACGGTGAAGGCGAGGTGGTGGCACGCAGCAGCCGCCCTCTTTCGCTGTCTCACCCGCAGCCGGGCTGGTCCGAGCAGGACCCCTGGCAGATATGGCGGGCGGTGAAGGATGCCATCGAAGAGTGTATCCGCCTGAGCGGTGCACCGGTGGCGGGCATTGCCATCAGCAATCAGCGTGAGTCGGTGCTGATTTGGGATCGGAAAACCGGTGAACCCGTTACGTCACTGATCAGCTGGCAGGATCGTCGTTCTGAAGCCTTTTGTCAGCAGCTGCAGGAAAGCGGCCAGAACGCCAGAATTACCGCCCTCACCGGACTGGCGGTTGACCCGATGTTCCCGGCCGCCAAGCTGACCGGCATGCTGCAATCCATCGCGGACGGCTATCGCCGCGCGCAGAACGGTGAACTGTGCATCGGCACCGTCGACAGCTGGCTGAGCTGGCGGCTGAGCGGCGGCGCGGTGTTCGTCACCGACCATGCTAACGCGGCCCGCACCCAGCTCTACAGCCTGGAGAAAAAAGACTGGGACGACGAGCTGCTGGAGCTGTTCCACATTCCGCGCGCCGCCCTGCCCGAAACCGTCGCGTCGGCGCAATCCTGCGGTGAAACCGTCGCCGATGCCGCTGCGGGGCTGCCTGCGGGCGTGCCGCTGCTTTCCCGCGTTGGCGACTCTCACGCCGCGCTGTATGCGCGCGCCAGGCCGGGCGTGGATACCATCAAAGCCACCTACGGCACCGGATCGTCGCTGATGATGTCCACCGAACGCCCGGTACAGAATGAGTTCGGGTTAAGCACTACGGTGGCCTGGCACGACGGTACACTGCGCTATGCGCTGGAAGGCAACATCACCCATACGGGATCGGGGGCCGCCTGGGTTTCAAAAATGCTGGGCATCGACAGCCCAACCCGCCTGACCGAGATGGCGAAAACGGCCGGATCGAACCAGGGAATTTACTTTGTGCCCGCGCTGTCCGGCCTGGGTGCACCCTGGTGGGATCTGAAGGCTCGCGGACTGATCTGCGGCCTGACCGATGCGGCCACGCCGGAAACGCTGGCGCGGGTGGCGCTGGAATCGATTGCGTTCCAGATAGCGGATGTGTTCTTCGCCATGGAGCAGGCCTGCGGTCATACCCTGCCTGAGCTTTACGTTGACGGCAGTGCCACCGCCAATCGCTGGCTGATGCAGCTACAGGCAGATGTGCTGCAACGCCCGCTGCGCTGCGCACCGACGCCTGAAGTTTCTGCATTAGGGGCGGCAGTAATGGCGGGGAAAGTGCTGGGCTGGTGGCAGCATGGCCGTGACCTGGCCGCGCTACAGGGCGGTGCGGTGATCGTGCCGAAGCCGGAACAGGCTGAAGCGATGGTGCAGAGTTACGCAGGCTGGCGGGATGCTATCGCCCGCTGCCGATTCCAGCCGGGCTGAAGCTGACGAACCCAATCCGCGTTAACGCCGAAACGTCAGGCCGCCATAGATAAAGCGGCCTCTTTCCTCACTGATTTGTTGCAGCGCTTTCGCATCAGTGGCAATTAGCATGGTTTGCAGCAGCACGCCGAGATAGCAGTCCGCCATAATCTCCACCGGAATATCCGGGCTGAAAAAACCCCGCTGCTGTTCAATCTGCATATTGCGCGCGATCCAGCGCTTCAGCTTATCGCGCGTTTCCCGATCCTGCGGCTGCTGGAAAAGGCTGATCATCGTCAGCTCGCGGTTGCGGTGGAAAAATTCAAGATAGCGCAGGAAGCTGGCGGACACGTTTTCCAGCACGTTTTCCTTCGGCAGCGAGGCATCGATCAGCATCGAAGCCACCAGCTCTTCCAGCTCGCGATCGAACTTATCGATCAGCAGACTGTAGATTTCTTCTTTGCTCTGGAAATAGCTGTAAAAACTGGGCTGCGTGACGCCAGCGGCTTTGACGATGTCGCTGATACGGGTGCCGTGAAACTGTTTTTCTGCAAACAGCGTTGCGGAAACCGCCAGCAATCGTTCCCGGGTCTTTTCACCTTTTCGCATGGGCGGGGTCGCGTTTTTCATGGAGGCTCCGTGGCAAAAATCATGCAATACAGTAACATAATTATGTTTCCCTGCCTAAAAGATGTCATACGGAAAAACCCGGCCTGAGGCCGGGTTTATTGGCGTAAATTGTAGGGGATTCGTTTACTCCCTGAACTTCTTCTCAATCTCTTCCAGCGACAGCCCGCGCGTTTCCGGCAGGTATTTAAACAGCAGCACCAGCATCACCACGTTACACAGGGCAAACACGCCGAAGGTCGAGCCGCCACCCCATGCGTTAAGCATAATCGGGAACAGCGACTGGATAATAAAATCGAAGCCGAACAGGCCAAACACCGCAATACCCATCCCCAGCCCGCGAATGCGCAGCGGATAGATTTCAGACAGCATCAGCCAGAATACCGGGGCAATCCAGCCCTGCATAAACACCAGGAACAGCGACATCAGTGCCAGAATGATATAGCTCGCCCCGGCAAAGTTACCCTGCAGAACGCTCACGCCATTATGATCTTCGTAGTGGAAGCACAGCTTGAAGGCCAGGCCAATCATCACCAGCACCAGGGTCACGGCGATCTGGCCGCTGAGGAACATTTTACGCCGGGGTATTTTGCCGATAATCGCCATGCCGAGCACGGTGGCGATGATCGAGATTAGTCCATTGGCGACAGCAGCGGTAACGGCGGCGGCATCGCCTAAGCCAGTAGATTTCAGCACGCTCGGCGCATAGTACATGATGGTATTCACCCCGGTAACGCGGGTTGCCAGTACAATCATCAGGCCAATCAGGATCAGCTTAATCACCCATTTCTTGCTCAGCTCCTCCCGAATGCTCGGACCGCTGGCATCCAGCGCGATAATCTGACGAATATCGGCAATCTCTTTCTCCACCTCTTCCGGCTGGCGCACCATCGACAGTACCCTGCGCGCCTCTTTCTCTTTGCCGCGCTGAAGGAAGAATCGCGGCGACTCCGGCATCATCATCATGCCGAACCACAGCAGCACGCCGGGGATCGCCGGGATAGCCAGCATAATGCGCCAGTTGTGGCTCAGTTCCGGATACGCGTTGACGATCCCGGCGTTAACCGAGTAGGCCAGAAACTGGCCGGTGACGATCATCAGCTCGTTCACCGTCACCAGCCGTTCTCGCTGGTTGGCCGGGGCCAGTTCAGCAATATAGACCGGCACGGTCACCGAGGCGCAGCCTACGGCCAGGCCGAGGATAAAGCGCGCCGCCAGCATGGAGGGAACGTCCCAGGCTACCGCCGTTGCCAGCGCGCCGAAGATAAAGATAATCGCCACCCACAGCAGATTTTTCCTGCGTCCCTGGCGGTCCGACAGCATACCGCCGAACAGCGAGCCAAACGCCGCACCGAACAGCAGCGAAGAAGTAATAAACCCTTCCGCTGCCGGGCTCAGCCCCAGATCGCGGTTCATAAACAGTAATGCGCCGGAGATCACTCCGGTATCGTAGCCAAAACACAAACCGCCGATCGTCGACACCAGCGTAATGCGTTTTATATTTTTCCCGGAGGATTGATCGTGCGTGGCTATATTCTGTCGAGCCAGTTTTTCTTCCATCGTGATTATCTCATCCTGGTAGTCAGATAATGTCAGGCAGCGTATTGAGTTTATTAATGGCTGCCTGTTTTCAGGTACAAATACCAACGTCAGTAAGTCATTTTTTAAACGACGCACACCCCACGCCGTTTGTTCTATTATTAATCACGAATGAAATTTATATTCCAATGATAGAAATTGCTCTGCGGCTGAAAGCAGTGAAGAGCTGTGAGGTCTTTCACAAAGATCGGCATTGCGCACAAAAAACCACCAAAGACATTAAAAACTCAACATACTGATTTTAATCAACTTTATAGATAAACGCGTTGATTTCAAGATCTAAAAATAAACATTTACATCACAGTGACTGCCTCATTGAAACGCCAATTTAACACTATTTTCGCCATGGATTTAGGGCAAATTTACGACGACAGGATAGTTTTATATATATTCTACAACAGGTTATCTCATAGCAATTTTTCGCACCCGACGAGAAATGTTACCGCCATAACAAAATAAAAATTCCACGATAAAATATATTGAAACGTAAAATCCGCAGATATATTCTTGGCCCTGTGCATGAGGAAAGAATAAATGCCATTGGCTGTCGTTCTTTCTCTCACTATTAAAAGTTGCTCTACGGACAAACGTTTTTGCACTTAATTCCATTCTGCTGAGGTTTAACATGCTAAAAGTTGCTTTATTAGGTGCCGGGCGCATTGCTCAGGTTCACGCTCGCCATATTCATGACCATCCGGACACCACGCTTTATTCCGTATCGGATATTTACGCCGAGGCGGCGTCAACCCTCGCCGAAAAGTATGCCGCTCGCGTACTCTCAGCAGATGAAGCGATTGCCGACCCGCAGGTTGACGTGGTGCTGGTTGCCACCTCCACCGATACTCATGCCGGTTTTTCCCTGCAGGCCGCCCGCGCCGGCAAGGCGATCTTCTGCGAGAAGCCGATCGACCTGAATATTGAGCGCGTGAAGTCCTGCGTGGCTGAAATCAAAGCGCTCGGCGTGCCGTTTATGATTGGCTTTAACCGCCGCTTCGATCCAAACCACGCCCACCTTAACCGCGCTCTTCGCGGCGGCGAGATTGGTGAACTGGAACATCTGCAAATCTGCTCGCGCGATCCGTCGCCGCTGCCGGACGACTACCTGCTGGTTTCCGGCGGGATGTTCCGCGATATGACCATTCACGATTTCGATATGGCGCGCTTCCAGCTTGGCGAAGAGCCGGTATCGGTATCGGCTATCGCCTCTGCGCTGGTCAGCCCGACGGTCAAAGCGGCCGGGGATGTCGATACGGCGGTGATCACCCTGCAAACCGCCTCCGGCAAGATTGCGGTGATCAACAACAGCCGCCGTTCAGGCTATGGCTACGATCAGCGCATTGAGGCGCACGGCCAGAAAGGCTGCCTGTACGTTCACAACGTGCCGACCACCACGCTGGTGAAAGTGACTGAAGAGTTTGGCGCACAGGCGCAGAAGCCGCTGCACTTCTTCCTTGAGCGCTATCAGGAAGCGTTCAGCGAGCAGTGGAGAGCCTTCGTTGCCGCGCTTAAGGACAACCGCCCGGTACCCACCAACGCGGACGACGGACTGCGCGCGCTGCTGCTGGCCGAAGCGGCGATCGAATCGTTTAAAACGCAGAAAGTCGTTAGCGTTAACCTGGAGGGATAAAAGATGAAAATCGGATTAGTGTCTGACAGCCTCGCCCATCTCCCGGTGGATGAGGTGATCAAAACCGCGGCGGAGTTGAAGCTTGACTGCATCGAGTTCGCCACCGGCAACTGGTCAACGGCCCCGCACCTCAACCTGGAAAAACTGCTTTCCAGCACCTACGCCCGGGCGGAACTGAAGAGCAAGCTGGACGATAACGGGCTGACGCTCTCCGCGCTGAACGCTAACGGCAACCCGATGCATCCGGGTGAAACCGGCAAGATCCACTCCGAATGCCTGTATAAAACCCTGGAGCTGGCTAACCTGCTGGGCGTGGAAAACGTCATCACCATGTCCGGCCTGCCGGGCGCGCCGGGCGACAGCTATCCCAACTGGATTGTCACCTCGTGGCCACCGGAAACGCAGACCATCCTGAAACATCAGTGGGAAGTGGCCGAAGGCTACTGGCGCAAAACCGCCGAGGCGGCGCGCACCTACGGCGTGAAAATCTGCATTGAACTGCACGGACAGCAGCTGGCGTACAACCTGCCTACCTTCCTGCAGCTGCGCGAGATTACCGGGGACGTGGTGGGTCTGAACTTCGATCCGAGCCACATTATGTGGATGGGCGGCGATCCGCTGGCGTTTATTCGCCAGGCGGGCAGCATGATCTATCACGTTCACGCCAAGGATACCTTTATCGACACGGTTAACCGCGCCACCGCCACGGCGCTGGATAACCGCCCGATGACGCAGAGCCGCGAACGCAGCTGGTCCTACGTGACGCTGGGCTACGGCCAGACGGAACCGTGGTGGAATGCCTTCTGCTACCATCTGGCGCATTTTGCCAGCCCGGATCTGACCCTGAGCATCGAGCATGAAGATATGAATCTGTCGCGGATGGAAGGCGTGATCAAATCGGTGAATCTGCTGAAGCGCACGGCAACCATTGAGAAATCCGACTACGTGTTACCGGCTATCTGATCCACAGACAGCAACGAGATTCAAGCCCGCCGTCCGGCGGGCTTTATCGTTATCCCGCCTTTACCTGAATCCCCTCCATCCACAGCTTTTTGTACTGCGTTGGCGGAATGCCGACCACCATTTTAAATACCCGATGGAAGTTGTTAACGCTCTCATAGCCGACCTCGCCAGCAATGGTGGTGACATCCATATCGGTATTCACCAGCAGCGACTGCGCTTCACCCACCCGACGCCGGATCAGGTACTGCTTGGGGGTGTAGCCAGAAAACTTCTTGAACAGGTGGATCAGATAGAAACGGGAGATCCCGGACGCCGCCATAATCGACTCCAGGTTAATCGGCTCTTTGTAGTGCTCATCGATAAACTGCTTGATCAAAAGCCCCTGTGAGGCGTCGGTTTTTTCCAGCTGTTCATGCCGCGCCAGGCAGATATTGCGACAGATCACCACAATCGCATTTAGCAGGTGATGCGTGACCACCCCGTGGTGGCGCTCATTATTAAATATTTGCGCACAGAGCGCATCAAACAGGCCGCACAGCGCCTGGCTTTGTTCCCCTGCGGCGATCGCCGCGCTTTTATCGCGGCCAATCAGATGATTTTCAGGCAGCCCGTCGATATGCAGCTGGCTGATGCCGCAGCTGTAAATCAGCGAATCCTCGCTGACGTGGGGACGTTCATCGTGAACCACGCCCTGGTTAAAAATCAGGATATCGCCCTGCTGCGCGAGGTACTGGCGGCCGCCGATCAGGTACTGGCCGCTGCCTCTGGCCACAAACATGATTTCAAGCCGGTCATCATGCTTATGCATAACGCGCGGGATGGCGGACTCTTCGCCCTGGGTTTTACAGACAAACAGCAGTTTAGGCGCGGTGTGCGCGGCGTAATCGGGATAGACGGTGACGTCATCCTGGCAGTGGGTCAGCATAACAGCCTCACATTATTATTTTCACAGCGGGTAACGCTGGCAGGGTCAGGTTATTCTCTCTGAATATGCAGAAGTTGCAAGGCGGGAAGTTGTGGCAACTATTACTCTAAGGCCATGAAATAAATGACTTAGATAATTATACTCATATCCATAATGGTTAAAAATTGCTTTTACGTGATAAGGGTCACACTCAGAACCGCACTGTTAAACGCAGTGCAGAGGGCTGAGATAATCCACGGTTGACGTACTCCCGACGCATTTCTATTATTGTGTTAATAATTCACACAGGGGGCATTATGGCCAGAACAACCAGCGTAACAATCGGCGAACAGCTGGAATTATTTATCAACCGCCTGATTGAGAGTGGTCGATACGGTTCCACCAGTGAAGTGATGCGTTCAGCATTAAGGCTGCTTGAAAAACAAGAAGCGAGCGATGAACTGCTCCGCCAGGCCGTTGTTGCCGGGCTGGAAAGCGGCGAAAGCGAACTGACGCTCACGGAAATTGCAGCACAAAGGAAGTTAAAGCATCGTGTATAAACTCACCCAACGTGCGGCTGAAGATTTCACCGATATCTATGATTATACGTGGTTAAATTTCGGCGAGTCTCAGGCAGACTGCTACACCGAAACGCTGGAAGCATTCTTTCATACTCTGGCCAGCATGCCTGAAATGGGCCGTGATTACCCGGCGGTGCTGAACATCAAGCGCATTGAATTTCAGCAACACAGCATCTTTTATGCCATCCGGGATTCAGACATATTGATCGTACGCATCCTGCACCAGCAGATGAATCACATCAGCCATCTGTAATCCGGCAGGTAAGGCCGACCACAAACACGCTTTCTCCGCAGACCGGTTACAGCCCCTCGGTCAACGCCCCTTTATGCTCGTTCAATAGCCGCAGCATATCCCGCAAATATTCATCCTCGTTCCCCTTCTGCCACGCCACGCTGAGCGGCAGCCCCTTGCTTTGTTCGTCCAGAACCAGCGGGATATAGGCCACCTTGTCACCGTTCATATTGCTATAGGACGCCGGCACCACGGCCAGGCCCAGACCGGCAGCCACCAGGCTCAGAATGGTCTGCTTCTCTTCGGCATACTGCGCAATATGCGGCGTCAGACCGGCATGCTTAAACAGGCTCATGGTGAGATCGTGGCTGTGCGGGCGGGTCCGACGATCGGCGACGATCATCGCTGCCTCGCTGAAATCCGCTACCGAGACGCTGCTTTTTGCCGCCAGAGGGTGGCTGACCGGCACCGCCAGCACACAGTGCTCGCGGGTGATAAAGCGCACCGCCAAAGAGGCATCCAACGTCTGCGGCGCACGAATAAAGATCATATCCAGCCAGCCGGATTTTAATTTAGGCAGCAGGTTAATAGTTTTATCTTCAATAATATGAATATCGGTATCAGGATGCTGCGCCAGAAATAAGTTCAGCAGCGCCGGAACTAATCCCCGGGCGGCGGTATCCATTGCACCAATCCTTAACGTTCGGCGATCGTCTTTTATTCCAACTTTAAATCGCCTCGCCAGCGCATCAAACCGCTCAATAATATTATTCGCTTCGTCAAAGAATATCGCGCCCTCGGCGGTGAATGAAACATTGCGCGTTGAGCGATTCAGCAACCGAACCCCGAGGTCCTCTTCCAGCAGTTTGATAAAGCGAGAAAGTGACGCAGGCATCATTTCCATTCTTTGGGCCGCCCGGCCAAAGTGCAGCTCTTTGCCGACGGCAACAAAGCAACGCAGTTGATTTATATCCACTTTTCCCTCGCCAAAAGATTATTCAAATACTTTATATAATCCGGCCCTGATGATCTGCCCGGGCAAATCAGCATACTGAACTTGATTACAAAATAATAACACCCCCTACACAATCCGGAGCACTTATCTATGAACACGTCCCTCGAAAAAAGGGTTATGCGTAAAGTGACGTTGCGCATTGTGCCCTTTATCATCCTGCTCTACTTCATCGCTTTTCTCGACCGGGTGAATATCGGTTTTGCCGCATTAACGATGAATCAGGACTTAGGTTTTTCGCCAACGGTATTTGGCCTTGGCGCCGGGATATTCTTTCTCGGTTATTTCCTTTTCGAAGTGCCGTCCAATTTGATCCTGCATAAAGTCGGTGCCCGTATCTGGATAGCCCGCGTGATGATCACCTGGGGGCTGGTATCGGGCTGCATGGCCTTCGTGCAGGGCACCACCAGCTTCTACACGCTGCGTTTCCTCCTTGGCGTCGCCGAAGCCGGATTCTTCCCCGGCATCATTCTCTATCTCAGCTACTGGTTCCCGGCGGCGAAACGCGCCCAGGTGACCGCCATTTTTATGGCCGCCGCGCCGCTCTCCACCGCGCTCGGCTCACCGATTTCCGCCGCACTGCTGGAGATGCACGGGCTGTTCGGCTACGCCGGGTGGCAGTGGATGTTTGTGCTGGAAGCGATTCCCGCCGTGGTGCTTGGCGTGGTGGTGCTGTTCTGGCTGACCGATCGCCCGGCGAAGGCGAAATGGCTGACCGATGAAGAACGCGAGTGGCTGCAAAACACCATGCAGCAGGAAGAGCAGGCGCGGGCGGCGAAACAGAGCCACAGCAGCGCCTGGCGTGGCCTGACCGATCGCCGCGTGCTGGCCCTGGCGCTGGTCTATTTCGGCACCTCGGCGGGGCTTTACACGCTGGGCATCTGGTCACCGCAGATTATTCACAGTTTTGGCGCGTCGTCGCTGGAGCTTGGCTTCCTCAACGCTATACCGGCGGTGGTCGGCGTTATCGGCATGATCCTCTGGGCTCGCCACTCCGACCGCACCAACGAACGCAGCTGGCACGTGATCGCCGCCTGTCTGCTGGCCGCCGCCGGATTGATTTATGCCGGTAACGTCAGCTCGCTGCTGGCGGTGATCCTCGCCCTGACGCTGGTCACCGTCGGCATCAGCGCGTCCAAACCGCCGCTGTGGAGCATGCCCACCCTGTTCCTCAGCGGACCGGCCGCAGCCGCAGGCATCGCCACCATCAACTCCATCGGTAATCTCGGCGGCTTCGTCGGCCCGATGATGATTGGCGTGATCCGCCAGCAGACCGGCAGCTACACCTGGGGACTCTATTTTGTCGCCGGACTGCTGGCTATCTCAGCCATCACCGTATTGATCCTGTCGGCAAAAAAACCGCAGGCGCAGGCAGCTGATGCCCCCCATCCCCGTACTCACTGATATCAAACTGGAGAAACAACATGCGTAACTACTCTATTGCCGCCATTCCCGCCGACGGTATCGGCCCTGAAGTGATTTCCGCCGGTGTTGAAGTGCTTCGCGCGCTGGAACAGCAAAACCCGCAGCTCAGGTTCGCTATTGAAACCTTCGACTGGGGTTCAGATTACTATAAAAAACACGGGGTGATGATGCCGGAGGACGGGCTGCAAACGCTGAAAAAGTTCGACGCCATCTACTTTGGCGCGGTCGGCGCGCCGGATGTGCCGGACCATATCACCCTGTGGGGTCTGCGCCTGCCGATCTGCCAGGGCTTTGATCAGTACGCAAACGTCCGCCCGACGAAAATTCTGCCCGGCATTACCCCGCCGCTGCGCAACTGCGGACCGGGCGATCTGGACTGGGTGATCGTGCGTGAAAACTCCGAAGGGGAATACTCCGGCAACGGCGGCCGCGCGCACCGTGGCCTGCCGGAAGAAGTGGGCACCGAAGTGGCGATTTTCACCCGCGTCGGCGTAACCCGCATTATGCGCTACGCCTTTACCCTGGCGCAGTCCCGCCCGCGCAAGCTGCTGACGGTGGTGACCAAATCTAACGCCCAGCGGCACGGAATGGTGATGTGGGACGAAATCGCCGCCGAAGTGGCGCAGGAATTCCCGGACGTCAGCTGGGACAAGATGCTGGTGGATGCCATGACCCACCGCATGACGCTGCACCCGCAGAGCCTGGATACCATCGTCGCCACCAACCTGCACGCCGATATTCTGTCCGATCTAGCCGGGGCGCTGGCGGGCAGTCTGGGCGTGGCACCGACTGCCAATATCGATCCGCAGCGCCGCTTCCCGTCGATGTTTGAACCGATTCACGGCTCGGCATTCGATATCACCGGCAAGGGCATCGCCAACCCGGTTGCCAGCTTCTGGACCGCCGTGCAGATGCTGGAACACCTGGGCGAACGTGAGGCCGCCGCGATGGTGATGGAGGGCATCGAATACGTCTGTTCCAAAGGCATTCTGACCCCGGACGTCGGCGGCAGCGCCACCACCGCCGATGTTACCCGGGCGCTGGTCGGCTTTATTACCGCCAAAGCGCCCATCGCCGAGAGCGCATAACGATGAATAACCCACAGGCCGCAGAGACGCTGCGGCAGATCTTTATGCGGGCCGTTGACAGCGCCCGCCCCGGACCGGTAATCCCGCCCGCACTGCCGGATAAGCCGCGCGGGCGCTGCGTGGTGATCGGTGCCGGTAAGGCATCGGCGGCCATGGCAGCGGCGGTCGATGCGGCCTGGCCCGATGTCGACCTCAGCGGCGTAGTGGTCACCCGTTACGGCCACGCCGTTCCCGCAGGACGCATTCGCATCCTCGAAGCGGCGCATCCGGTGGCCGACGCGATGAGCGAAACGGCGGCGTTGCAGATCGTTGAATCCCTGCACGGGCTGACCTCCGACGACCTGGTGCTGGCGCTGATCTCCGGCGGCGGTTCCGCCTTAATGGCGCTACCGCTGCCGGGACTGACGCTCGGCGATAAGCAGGCGATCGCCCGGGCGCTGCTGCACAGCGGAGCAAGCATCAGTGAGATGAACCTGGTGCGTCGTCATCTCTCCGCCGTGAAGGGCGGCAGGCTGGCGGCGATGGCGCATCCCGCCCGGGTGGTGTCACTGATTATCAGCGACGTTCCCGGCGACAATCCGGCGGACGTTGCCTCCGGCCCGACGGTGGCCGACGGCAGCCAACCTGCGGATGCGCTCAGGGTACTTGAGCGCTACGGTATTGCGGTGCCCGAGGCGGTACGTCAGGTTCTGAACGTCGGGGATCGGGCAGGCAGCGAACGCCATAGCCTGCCTCTGTCGGAGGCCACTTTTCCCGGATCGCCAGCGAGCAGCAGCGTTGAAGCCACTCGGAGCTATTCTCAGGTAGACGACAGGAGGGGTGAAGCAAGGCTGCGCGATAATTCGCCGACAATATGCGAGGTCAGGCTGGTTGCCACACCGGCCATGGCGCTCAACGCCGCCGCTGATGCCGCCCGGCAGCTGGGCTTAACCCCGCTGATCCTCGGTGACGCCATTGAAGGGGAAAGCCGCGAAGCCGCTATTGTGATGGCCGGGATCGCCAAATCGGTGAAGCAGTACGGGCAGCCGGTTTCCGGCCCGGCGGTACTGCTCTCCGGTGGCGAAACCACGGTGACGGTGACCAGTGGACGGGCAGGCAAAGGCGGGCGCAACACCGAGTTTCTGCTCAGCCTGGCCTGCGCGTTGAAGGGGGAAAGCGGCATCTGGGCCATCGCCGGGGACACCGACGGCATTGACGGCACCGAAGACGCCGCCGGGGCAATCATCAGCCCCGACACGCTGGCGCGGGGCCGGGCGTGCGGGCTGAATGCCGCTGACTATCTGGATGCCCACAACAGCTACAGCTACTTCCACGCCACCGGCGATCTGCTGATCACCGGCCCGACGCTGACCAACGTTAACGACATTCGCGTGATTCTGATTGCCTGAAAGTACGATCCCCTGGCTCAGGGGATCAACAGGATTTTCGCCGCCGAAACCCGCTGCGATTCCAGATCGTCAAACGCCTGCTGGCCCTCCGTCAGCGGGCGTGTTTCCACCCAGTCCAGCGGCCCGAGCGCCCCTTCACCCAGCATTTTCAGCGTGACGCAGAAATCATCCATCGTATAGGTGTAAGTGCCCAGCAGGGTGATTTCCGCCAGCGTCAGCTTGCGCATATCGATTTCGCTGGCCCACGCCTGGAGGCCAATATGCATCACCACCCCACCCGGTTTCACCGCCTGTAGCGCCATCTGCCGCGTTGGAGCCGCACCGACCGCATCGACCACCAGCTGCATCTGCGCTTCTTCAACCGGGGTTTCCAGCGGATTGATGCCCACGCAGCCGGTATGTCGCACCGCAGCCTCCCGCCGCAGGCCGTTGGTTTCGGCCAGGGTAATATCCCGGCAGCCCCAGGCGCGCAGCACCAGTACCGTCAGCAGGCCGATAGCCCCGCCGCCAATCACCAGCGCCCGCGTTTCCGCCAGCGGCAGGTGCAGCGCGCGCTGGGTCAGCTTCAGCGCGTGGACCACCGTGGCGGCGGGTTCAGTCAGCGCCGCGTGCTGCACTGACAGCCCATCGGGCAGTTTCACCACCGAACGGGCGGGGATCTTCATAAACTCGGCAAACGCCCCCGCCCAGTCCATGCCGACCATATGGCGGTCGCTGCACAGATTATCGCGCCCCTGGCGGCAGAATTCGCACTGTCCGCAGACGATCAGCGGATTAGCCGTGACCCGGTCACCAATGCGGAAACGTGGAGACTGACTTTCCACCACCTCGCCCGCCAGCTCGTGGCCGAGGACCAGCCCCGGCTGGCGGCGCGGATCGCTGCCGTGAAAGGCGTGCATATCCGAACCGCATATTCCGGCGGCCCCGATGCGGATCAGCACCAGCTCGCTGCCGTCCTCCAGCTGGGGATAAGGGCGTTCCTCAACGCTGACCCGGTAAGGCTGGGTATAAACTAATGCTTTCATCGTTCCTCACTTCATCGTTAAGGTCTGGCCCATCGCCAGACGACCGGCACCGTGGGTGCGACGCCATAAATAGAGCGCGCAGGCCGCGCTGATCAGGCCGATAATCAGCACATAGGCGCAGATCAGCCACGGTTTGCCGCCCAGCATCTCGGAGAAAATGGTCGCCAGCACCGGCGTCAGGCCACCGGCAAAGACGCCGGAAATCTGATAGGCAAACGAAATACCCGTATAGCGCACCGAGGCGTCGAAGCAGTCCGAGTACACCGAGGACAGCGTGCCGAAGACCGCCGCATGAAAAATGCCGAACGGGATAACAATCGATGCCCAGACGATCCAGATGTTATCCGCATGGTCGTGCATCAGCGCAAACGCCGGGAAGGCAGACAGCCCGGAGAGCGTGGCGCCCATGGCGAATATTCTGGCGCGGCCGTAGCGGTCGGCCATATAGCCCCAGAACGGAATAAAGAAGCTCATCACAAAGGCGCTGGCGAGGATCGCCACGATGGCCTGCCCACGGGGAATATCCAGCGTCTGGGTCAGCCACGTCAGCGAGAACACGCCGAAGATATTGAAGAACACGCCGTCGATCAGCCGCATTCCCATGCAGGTAAACACCAGTCCGGTATGCTTGCGGAACAGCTCCACCAGCGGAATGCGCTTCGGCTTATCCTTTTGCGCCTCCTTCGCCTTGAGGAAATCTTCCGTTTCCGCCACGTTATTGCGGATGTAGGTGCCGATAATCACAAACACGCCGCTGAGCAGGAACGGCATGCGCCAGCCCCAGGACATAAACGCCTCATCCGTCAGCAGAAATGACGCCAGACCGATCGCCCCCGAGGCCAGCAGCAGCCCGAGCGACATGCCGATCTGCGGGATACTGGCAAAGAAGGCCCGGTGTTTTTCCGGTGCGGATTCATAGGTCATCAGCACCGCACCACCCCACTCTCCGCCAAGGCCAATCCCCTGAATCAGGCGACACAGCACCAGCAGGCACGGTGCCCACAGCCCGATCTGGTGATAGCTGGGTATCAGACCGATAAATACCGTCGCGCCGCCCATAATCACCAGCGTCAGTATCAGCATTTTTTGCGGCCCAGCGTATCGCCGAAGTGACCAAAAATAATGGCCCCCAGCGGACGGGTTAAAAAGCCGATGGCAAACACGCCGTAGGAGAGCAGCGTGGTGATAAAGGGATCGCCCTCCGGGAAATAGAGTTTGTTAAACACCATCCCGGCGACGGTGCCGTACAGGAAAAAGTCGTACCACTCGATCGTCGATCCGAACAGGCTCGACACCGTGACGCGCCGCAGGTTACCGCTGGCTGGCTGTTGCATAGTGTGTTCCTCTGCGCTGGTAAGTTAGTGTCAGACGGCGCTGTAGCCGCCGTCGACCATCAGTGTTTGCCCGGTGATGTAGGCGCTGGCCTGGCTGGCAAGAAACAGCGTGACGCCGTGCAGGTCGGCCATCTCGCCGTTTCGCCCCAGACAGGTATGGGCCGCATGGCGCTCGCGCAGTTCATCACTGGCAAACACCGGCCCGGTCAGCGCCGTGGGGAAAAAGCCGGGACCGATGGCGTTACAGGTCACGCCGTCACGCCCCCAGCGCTGGGCGATGGCTCGCGTCAGCTGCACAATGCCGCCCTTGCCCGCGCCGTAGGGTGCGCTGTTGTCAAAGGCGCGCAGGGATTGCAGCGAGGCGATATTGATAATCCGCCCCCAGCCGCGCTGCGCCATGCCCGGTGCCAGCGCCTGGGTCAGGAAAAACGGCGCTTTAAGATGCAACGCCAGCTGCTGGTCCCAGGCGGCTTCGCTGACCTCTTCGAACGGCTGCCGCAGATTAATCCCTGCCGCATTGACCAGGATATCCACCGCGTCGCACTGCGCCGCCAGGGAATTGATTTCACTAACGCTGCTGACGTCGGCACAGTAGTAGCGCGCCGTTGGACCCAGCTGATTCAGCCGCTGCGCCGTTTCCGCCAGCTGCCCTTCGCGGCGGGCGGCGAGGATCACCGAGGCACCGGCCCGGGCTAACGCCTCCGCCATCGCCGCGCCGATGCCACTGCCGCCGCCGGTGACCAGCGCCGTTTTGCCCTGTAGATCAAATAAGGATGCAATATGCATGGATTCTCCTTAGCGCGTCACCGGCGTACCGAGCTGGAAAGCGACGCCGGGGAAATATTTTTCCAGGCGAATTTCGGCGGTGCGGGCGTGGGCTTCCATCCCTTCCAGACGCGATATACGCGCGGTGGCCTCGCCGATTTGCGGGACGGCTTCACGCGGCATCCGCTGCCAGGTCAGCGTTTTGAGGAATTTATGCACCGACAGCCCGCCTGAGTAACGCGCAGCGCCTTTGGTCGGCAACACGTGGTTAGGCCCGCTGCACTTATCGCCGAAGGCGACGGTGGTTTCTTCCCCGAGGAACAGCGAGCCGTAACAGCTCAGCGATTCCAGCCACCAGTTCAGATCGCGGGTATGCACTTCCAGATGCTCGGAGGCATAGCGGTCAGAGATCGCCACCACCTCTTCACGGCTGTCGCAGAGGATCACTTCACCGTAGTCGCGCCACGCGCAGCTCGCCGCATCGCGCGCCACCGGCGGCAGCAGGTCAATCAGGCGGGGGACTTCCTGCATCACCGCCTCGGCCAGCGGGCGGGAGGTGGTGAACAGCCAGGCGGGCGATTCATGCCCGTGCTCCGCCTGGCCGACCAGATCGCAGGCCACCACACGGGGATCGGCGCTGTCGTCGGCAATCACCGCCACTTCCGACGGCCCGGCAAACACATCGATCCCCACCTGACCGAACAACGTGCGCTTGGCTTCGGCAACAAATTTATTGCCCGGCCCCACCACCACATCGGCAGGCGTGCCGGTAAACAGCCCCCACGCCATGCTGGAAATCGCCTGCACGCCGCCGAGGGTCATAATGGTGCTGGCTCCCGCGCGGTGAAAGGCGTAAAGCACGCAGGGATGGATCGACTGGCCGAGATACGGCCCGGAGCAGGCGATAATATTTTTCACCCCCGCTGCTCTGGCCGTCGCCACACCCATATAGGCCGAGGCGATGTGGGCATAGCGGCCCGCCGGGGCGTAGCAGCCGACGGTATTCACCGGCAGCACCTTCTGCCCGGCGATCAGCCCGGAAGGCAGCGTCACTTCAATATCTTTCACCGACTCACGCTGCGCGCAGGCGAAGGTGTATACCTGCTCGATGGCGTAGTCGATATCACGCCGAACGTCGGCGGGGACTTCGCGTATCTGCGCCGCAATCTGTTCCGGGGTCAGAACGATCTCACCGCTCCATTTATCCAGCGAGTGGGCATAGCGGCGTACCGCCTCTTCCCCTTCGGCCTTAATCGTCGTGAGCATCTCTTCAACCACCCGACGGGCTTCTGAAGTATTGGACTCCGGCGTCTTCGTTGCTTTTTTTAACCAGATTACTGACATACGCATCTCCGAGGTTTAAGTGTGCCCGACGGCTGTTCATTGCGTCGATACTCCTGTGTCATATACATGACTTAGCTATATCTATAATGAGCATTTCCCCGAAGCGCAAAAAACAATCGAACAAAAGGTGATCGCGATCGGCTTCATGCTTCAGAAGTTTATGCGCGATCACATTTTAAGCCGTTTTTGTTATCACCTAATTAATAAAGTGATATCAATCATCGATTTAATCGATTTACCTTTGTTAAGTCTTTGCCATCGCTTGTCCCTGCCCCAATCGGCCTTTATTCGTGAAGTCCCTCGCAAAAAATTAAGCCTGCGCGGAAAAAATTTTGCTTTAATCAAGTCATGTAATATATGTCATATACATGAGTTGCATTATTGTTCAAACAACGGAGGCGGTTATGAGTATCGATTTTGTCGTACACGATGATGGCGATTCTGTCGGGGTCGTAGTGGTGGAAGGCGTGGAAGCAGGCCAGAAGCTGACGGGCTGGATCATGGATCAAAATAAAACGATCGAATTTGCGGTGAAGGATGCCATTCCAATTGGCCATAAGTTAGCCATTCGCGATCTGGCCGTGGATGACACGGTGATCAAATACGGCGAAGACATTGGCCGCGTGGTGGCGGCTATTAAACAGGGCGAGCATCTTCACGTTCACAACGTTAAAACCAAAAGGTGGTAACTATGGAAATCCAGGGAAGCAAGTTTGCAGGCTATCGTCGCGAAAACGGCCGTGTGGGTATTCGCAACCATGTGATAGTGCTGCCGGTGGATGATATCTCTAACGCGGCGGCGGAAGCGGTGGCCAACAACATTAAAGGTACGATTGCGCTGCCGCATCCTTACGGCCGCCTGCAGTTTGGCGAAGATCTGGAACTGCACTTCCGTACGCTGATCGGCACCGGCTGCAACCCGAACGTGGCGGCGGTGATCGTCATCGGCATCGAGCCGGGCTGGACTCGGCGTGTGGTCGACGGCATTAAGGCCACGGGCAAACCGGTTGCGGGGTTCTGGATTGAGCAGAACGGCGATCACAATACCATCTGCGCCGCATCGCGTAAGGCGCGGGAATTTTCGCAGTACGCTTCTGAACTGCAGCGTGAAACCTGCGATATCAGCGAGCTGTGGGTGTCGACCAAGTGCGGCGAGTCGGATACCACCTCCGGCTGCGGCGCGAACCCGTCGGTCGGTAATCTGTTCGATCGTCTGCACGCCAATGGCAATACGCTGCTGTTCGGGGAAACCTCCGAGCTGACCGGCGGTGAACATCTGGTGGCCGCGCGCTGCATCAATGACGACGTGCGGACGAAGTTCCAGTTTATGTTCGATCGCTACAGCGCAATGATTGACCGCTGGAAGACCAGCGATCTCTCCGAATCGCAGCCGACCAAAGGCAACATCGAAGGCGGGCTGACCACCATTGAAGAGAAAGCGCTGGGCAATATCCAGAAAATCGGCAAAAAATGCTCCGTGGACGGCGTGCTGGATAAGGCCGAAACGCCGACCGGGCCGGGGCTGTGGTTTATGGATTCCTCCTCAGCCGCCGCCGAAATGGTCACGCTCTGTGCCGCAGCGGGCTATGTGGCGCACTTCTTCCCCACCGGACAGGGGAACGTGATCGGCAACCCGATCCTGCCGGTAATCAAGATCTGCGCGAACCCGCGTACGGTGCGGACGATGTCTGAACATGTCGATGTTGACGTGTCCGCCCTGCTGCGCCGGGAAATGACCATGGACGGCGCGGGCGATGCGCTGCTGGAGTGCCTGATGCGCACCGCCAACGGCCGCCTGACCGCCGCCGAGGCGCTGGGCCACAGAGAGTTCGTTCTGACCCGTATCTTTGAAAGTGCGTAATCTCCCGCCCGCCGATCCCGGCGGGCTTTGCTTTCCCGATCGCCTGCGGCGCTGATCCTCACCGGTTCGCCGCCGTCAGGCACTGCGAGGACAACCGCATGCGATTTCTCAAGCACCTGTACGTCCAGGTTCTCATCGGCCTGGTCGCCGGAGTTGCTGTGGGGTACGCGTTTCCTGATTTAGCCGTTCAGATGAAACCCCTTGGCGACACCTTTATCCGCCTGATCAAGATGGTAGTCACCTTAGTGATTTTCTGTACCGTAGCCATTGGTATTGCCCGCATGGAGAGCCTGAAACAGGTCGGCAAAGTGGGTGGCAAAACCCTGCTCTACTTTGAGTTAATCACCACACTGGCACTGATTATCGGCATGGTGGTGGCCAACGTGATGCAGCCCGGCAAGGGGATGAACGTGGATGCCACGAAGCTGGACGACAGTGCGATGAGCCACTACGTTAACGTCAGCGAACACAGTAAAGGCTTCCTTGAGCAGATCATCCCCGATTCGGTAATCGGTGCCTTTGCGCAGGGTAATCTGCTACAGGTGCTGCTGTTTTCCGTACTGTTTGGCGTGGCGCTGTCGCTGGCCTCCAACCGCAGTGCCTTCCTGACCAAAACCATTGAACAGTGCGGCGAGGTGCTGATGCGCATCGTCGAACTGATTATGCGGCTGGCCCCGCTCGGCGCGTTTGGCGCAATTGCCTTTACCGTCGGTAAATACGGCCTGACCTCGCTACAGCATCTCGGCATGCTGATCGTCTGCCTGTATATCACCAGCTTCCTGTTTATCGGCGGCGTACTGGGTCTGATCTGCAAACTGGTCGGCGTCAGCATGTGGCGGCTGATTGTTTACTTCCGCGAAGAGCTGCTGATTGTGCTAGGCACCTCGACCACCGAATCGGTGCTGCCGCGCCTGATGGTGAAGATGGAAAAGCTGGGCTGCGACCGGGCCATCGTTGGCCTGGTGCTTCCCACCGGATATTCCTTTAATCTGGACGGCGCGGCGATCTATCTCACCATGACATCGCTGTTTATCGCCCAGGCCACCAATACGGACCTGACCCTGTGGCAGCAAATGGGCCTGCTGCTGATCCTGCTGCTGACGTCCAAAGGCGGGGCGGGCGTGGCCGGGGCGGCGCTGATTGCGCTGACCGCGACCCTGGCCACGCATAATATTATTCCCCTCGCCGGGATCACCCTGGTGCTGGGCATTGACCGGATACTGAACGAAATGCGCGCGGTAACCAATATGATCGGCAACGTGGTGGCCACGCTGGTGATCGCCCGCTGGGAAAACAAGCTGGATCTGGCACAGGCGCAGGAACAGCTCAGGGCCGGTCCCGGTAAAATTGTCCTGCCGGATACGCCACTCCCCGATACCGAAGAAGAAGGAAGCACAACACGATGAGCCACGAAACAATCGCCCTGCACGACCTCGCCAGCCTGGGGCAGCGCGCGCTGGTGAAGCTGGGGGTGGAGGTTCAGGCCGCCGCCGAAACCTGCGCGGCGCTGATGGCCGCCGAGCGCGCAGGCATTCCCTCCCACGGCTTTGCGCGGCTGCCCTACTACCTGGACCAGCTGGTTAGCGGCAAACTGAACGCCCACGCCAGGCCATCCGTCAGCCAGCGCGGTGCGGTGGTGAACGTCGATGCTGATTCCGGTCTGGCCTTCCCGACCGTTCAGCGCGGCCTTGATCGCGGCATCGCACTGGCGCAGGAGTTCGGCATCGTCAGCGTGGCGGTCAGTCATTCGCATCACTTTGGCATGGCGGGCTACTACACCGAACAGGCCGCGCGGCAGGGATTACTTTGTCTGGCATTCAGCAACGGCCCGGCGGCGATGGCCCCGTGGGGCGGCAATGCGCCGCTGTACGGCACCAACCCGGTGGCGTTTGCCTCACCGCGCGAGCAGGGAGAACCGCTGGTGATCGACCTGTCATTGTCGGAAGTGGCGCGCGGCAAAATCATGCTGGCCAGCCAGAAAAAGGAAGCGATCCCGCTGGGCTGGGCTATCGATCGCCAGGGCAACCCGACTCAGGACGCAGACGCCGCGCTGGCGGGCAGCATGGCACCGGCCGGAGGGGCCAAGGGCGCCGCACTGGCGCTGATGGTGGAGCTGCTGACGGCGGGGCTGACTGGTAGCCACTTTGGCTTCCAGGCCAGCTCATTCTTCAGCGCCGAGGGTGAACCGCCGCATATCGCCCAGCTGCTGCTGCTGCTCAATCCGGCCTTCTTCTCAGCGGGTTATTTGCAGCACAGCGAGTTGCTGTTCCGCGCGATGCTGGAGCAGCCGGGCGTAAGGCTGCCCGGTGAACGACGCCAGGCTCTGGCCAGGCAGCACGGCGAGACGCTGGAACTGCCCGCCACGCTGCTGGAGCAGCTGCGCCTCAGAGCTGGTTGACGTAGGCGTGATGCCGGGTGAGTACGGTGGAAACGCGGTACTCAACCGGTTTATCCTGAAAATCCCTTGCCGTACGCCAGATGCGCAGCAGCGCTTCCCCTTCGACGGCCTCCAGATGCAGCACCTCGTCCGGCCCGGCATTCACCGCTTTGATCTGTTCATGGGCGTTAGCCACCGTGCAGGCGTACTTTTGCTGATACAGCTGATAGAGCGTATTCGGCAGGATCTCCGGTTCACGGTCCATACCGGGGAAACGCGCCGCATCCACGTAGACGTGCTCCAGTATCGCCGGTGCCCCGTCGAGATCGCGTACCCGCCAGATATGAATCATCTTGCTGCCCGGTGCAATATCCAGCGCCGCCGCTTCTTCTGCGGAGGCGGAGCGTAAATGTCGTGCCAGCACCCGGGACAGCGGCAGCGAGCGCTCTCCGTTTTCACGCAGCACGTTAAAGAAGCGGAATAACGCGCTGTCCGAATCATGGGCGGCCACCACCGTGCCTTTGCCCTGATAGCGGATCACCACGTTATTACTCACCAGTTCGTTCAGCGCTTTGCGCAGCGTGCCGATACTGACGTTATAGGCGTCGGCCAGGCTGGCTTCACTGGGAATATAGGTGCCCGCAGGCCACTCGCCGGAGGCAATTCTTTCCAGCAGTAGCTGGCTGATTTGCAGGTAAAGCGGCTGGAAAATCGCCGATTTCACTTCAGCGGATGATGAAATATCCTGATTCATACTGTCTTCCTCCGACCTACAGGCGCTGAATAATATTGACAGTCATACTATGACATATACAGGAGTGGCAGGCATCTTTCCGCGTTCAAATATCGGGCAAAAACGAAGATTTCACTGGAATTGTGAACCCGGTCGATTATTGCCCCGGTTGATTATTTTTGGCAAATCCGCCTCCATTAATCGTGGCATTACCCATGACTAAAAAGGCGTAAAACCTAACTAACAGACTGTATTTTATATACAATAACTCATCTAACAGCCTCATCTTAAATACGCATTACCCTGTCGGCACCACCGTCAATTACCCTGAAGACTGTACGTTTACCTGATATTCAGATTGGTTATAACGATATAATAAATTGTTTTTTCAAATCAATTAGTCGCATCCTCAGTCCTATACATGAGGAGAGAACCATGACCGATATTCCGCTGGTACAGTATTCACACACGGCTAAACGCTTTATTCCCGGCATTCTGCTCACGCTGGCCATTGCCCTCGGCACCGCGTGGCTGGGTAACCAGCCGGTAATGTCAGGACTCGGGCTCGGGGCGCTGACCCTGGCAATTATCGTGGGCATCGTGCTCGGCAACACGGTTTATCCCCTGCTGCACCCGCAGTGCGATGAGGGCGTACAGTTCGCCAAGCAGAAGCTGCTGCGGCTGGGCATTATCCTCTACGGCTTCCGGCTGACCTTTCAGCAGGTGATGGATGTTGGACTGAGCGGTGTGGTGGTCGATGTGGTGATGCTCAGCAGCACCTTTCTGATTGCCAGCTATATGGGGTCGCGCCTGCTCGGTATCGATCGCCAGACCGCGTGGCTGATCGGTGCGGGCAGCAGCATCTGCGGCGCGGCGGCGGTACTGGCTACGGCCCCGGTGGTGAAAGCGGAATCGTCAAAGGTTGCCGTCGCGGTCGCCACCGTGGTGATCTTCGGGACCGCCGGGATCTTCCTCTATCCGTGGATCTGGCATCACGTTGCCTCACTGATCCCGGGCATTTCGGCAACCCAGTTTGGGGTGTATACCGGGTCAACCATGCATGAAGTTGCCCAGGTGGTAGCCGCGGGCCACGCCGTCAGCCCGGAAACCGAAAACGCAGCGGTGATTGCCAAAATGCTGCGCGTGATGATGCTGGCCCCGTTCCTGCTGGTGCTGAGCATCTTTATCAGCCGTGGCACAGAGGAGAGCAGCACAACGGCACAGCGCATCGTCTTCCCGTGGTTCGCGCTGATGTTTATTGTGGTGGCCATGTTTAACTCGTTCCACCTGCTGCCGCTGCCTGTGGTGGCCGCCATCAACAGCCTGGATAATGTCATGCTGGCGATGGCAATGGCCGCGCTGGGGCTGAGCACGCGTATCAGCCAGCTGATGAAGGCCGGAACCCGCCCGTTTGCCCTGGGACTGTTCCTGTTTATCTGGCTGATTGTCGGCGGTGGCGCGATTAATCTGCTGGTGCACCACGCGCTGGCTTAACCCGACCGGCGCAGGGCCGCCCGCCCGCCGCCCGCTGCGCCGATCACTCCTCCCGGTTCGCCAGCCGCCAGACCAGCGTCTGTCTGGCATGAGCGATTCTCGGCTGGCGCAGTGCGCTCGGCAGCCACACCAGGCTGTAACGGATTTCCGTGTCACCGACCGGTGCACCGAGCGCCACCAGCTCACCGCTGTCTAACTGCGTACGACAAAGGAATTCCGGCATCACCGTCCAGCCGAAGCCCTTACACAGCAGGCTGCGCTGGCCGCGCAGATCCTGGCCGACCATCGCAGGCAACAGTGCATCATACTTAATCCGGTTTTTATCCAGCCAGCGGTCGATCAGCGACAGCTCAAGGTTGTAGGCCAGCAACGGTTCCTGAAGTAACGCCAGAGCGAAATCCGGCTGCTGTCGTAGCCGATGTGCCACCGAGGGCGCGGCCACCGCCAGCACGCGATCGGTGAAGATCACTTCACCTTTCAGCCGCGGATCGCTCACCGGATGTGCGGTAATGCCCAAATCACAGTGCCCCTCCACCACCATCTGCACCACCATCTCGCCGTCGCCGGTGTGCATATGTACGCGAATATCGTTTTCCAGCAGCGGCAGCAGCTCCCCGGCCAGCTTCTCCGCCATAAAATCCGCGTGGCCGATGATTTGCAGCGTGCCGCTAACATCCATCGATCGCGCACGGGCAGAAGCCAGCGCCGACTCGGCGGTATCCAGGGTATTGCCGATATCGGCCGCTAAGTCGTCCGCGGCGGCGGTCGGCACCACGCCCTGCGGCTGACGCTGAAACAGCGCGCGGCCCACGGCGACCTCCAGCCCGCTGATATGCTGCGAAACCGCAGGCTGCGTCAGATTCAGCGCTCTGGCCGCGCCGGAAATGGAACCCTGGCGGTAAACTTCAATGAAGGTGCGTAAGCGAACCAGTGACATGCTGACCCCATAAAAATATTTATACCCCTGCAAAAATAGCCTTGTTAGCGGCGAAAATCCACGGCGGGTAAGCTTGCTGCATCTTACGAATCAGCGAAAGGCAATGAATAACATGACTCACAGCACACTTGAGCAGGACTTACAGCACATTCTTCAGACCATGAAGCAGGCACATTTACAGGCGGGTCCGGCCCCGCTGGCACTGCGGCGCGACCGCCTGCTGCGCAGTGCCGCGCTGATCCGCGATAATCATGCGGCGATTGCCGCCGCCATCAGCGCCGATTTCGGCCACCGCAGCGCGTATCAGACGATGACCGCCGACCTGCTGACCACGATCGGGATGCTGCAACACGCGGCAGATCACGTGGACGAATGGATGAAACCGGAGGCCGCTGAAGTGCCGGTCGCAGGGATGCAGGCGTGGATTGAACCCCAGCCGCTGGGCGTGGTGGGCGTGATCAGCCCGTGGAATTTTCCGATCAACCTGGCATTCGGGCCGCTGGCGGGCGTGTTCGCCGCAGGCAATACCGCAATGCTCAAGCCGTCGGAGCTGACGCCTGAAACCTCTGCGCTGCTGGCCGAACTGGTGGCACGCTATTTCGCCCCGAATGAGCTGGCCGTCGTACTGGGTGATGCCGCCACGGGCCAGGCGTTCAGCGCCCTGCCGTTCGACCATCTGGTGTTTACCGGCAGCACCTCGGTAGGCAAACACGTGATGCGCGCCGCTGCCGAGAACCTGGTGCCGGTGACGCTGGAACTGGGCGGAAAATCGCCGGTGGTGCTGGATGTCGATGCCGACCCGCAGCTGGCCGCCGAAAGAACCCTGACCATCAAAACCTTTAACGCCGGGCAGATCTGTATTTCCCCCGACTATCTGCTGCTGCCGCAGGCGGCGGAAGAGGCGTTTACCGACGCCGCACGCGCCTTTATCCGCCGATCTTTCCCCGCCGTGCAGGATAACCCGGACTACACCGCCATCATCAGCGATCGCCACTATCAGCGGCTGACCGATCTGCTGGCCGATGCCGCCGCCAAAGGTGCGCGCATTATCAGCCTGGCGCCGGAGGGTGAAGCCGATTTCGATCCGCAGAGCCGTAAAATCGCCCCGCATCTGATCCTCGACGTCAGCGAAGAGATGAAAGTGATGCAGGAGGAGATATTTGGTCCGCTGCTGCCGGTGAAAACCTATGCGGGCGATGTCAGTGAGGCGATGGCCTACATCAATGCTCACCCGCGTCCGCTGGCCGCCTACTACTTTGGCAACGATCCGCTGCGCCAGCAGCAGATGGCGCAGCGGACCACTTCCGGCGCGCTGGTGATCAATGACGTGATGACCCACGCGGCGATCGACAGTCTGCCGTTTGGCGGCGTTGGCGCATCGGGGATCGGTGCCTATCACGGCATTCACGGTTTCCGCCGCTTCAGCCACGCCAAGCCGGTCGTGGTCCAGGATGAAGCGGGCACCACCAATTTACGTCTGCGCGCCCCGTATCAGGATAAAACTGCCGCCGTCACGGCTATGCTTAATCAATAATCACTCTTTATTACCTCATCACCGGAGAACCCGTAATGAAAATTTTAATGGTACTGACTTCACACGCCGAACTGGGTAACACCGGTGAGAAAACCGGCTTCTGGCTGGAAGAATTTGCTGCGCCCTACTACGTCTTCAAAGACGCGGGCGCGGAGGTGGTGCTGACCTCGCCTGCCGGTGGCCAGCCGCCGCTGGACCCGAAAAGCGATCTGCCGGATTTTCAGACGGCAATGACCGACCGCTTTAAGGCCGACAGCGCGGCGCAGCAGGCGCTGGCCAGCACCGTGAAGCTGGAGACGGTCAATCAGCAGGACTTTGATGCGGTATTTTATCCCGGCGGCCACGGCCCGCTGTGGGATCTGGCCGAATCCGCCGACTCCATTGCGCTGATTGAAGCCTTTGACCGCGCCGCTAAGCCCATCAGCTTTGTCTGCCACGCGCCGGGCGTGCTGCGCCACGTGAAATCCACCGACGGCGCACCGCGCGTTCAGGGCAAAAAGGTGACCGGCTTCAGCAACAGTGAAGAAGCGGCGGTGCAGCTGACCGACGTGGTGCCTTTCCTGATTGAGGATGAGTTTATTGCCGCTGGCGCACACTATCAGAAAGGTGCCGACTGGGCTCCATTCGTGGTGGAAGATGGCAATCTGATCACCGGCCAGAACCCGGCCAGCTCGGAAGATGTGGCGAAGGCGCTGCTGAAAAAACTGGGCTAAATCGTCGGCAAAGGGGCGCGATTGGCGCTTAGCCTCACCATACCGGGCCACCCTGAGCCCGGTTTTTTAATGGCCGGTTATCTGTTTTTCAATCAGATTTTCGTGCGCCCCTCAATGCCACTATTTTCATGCCGCTGCCCGCTTCGCTCCTCACAGCTCTGCCCGTTGTCATCGGTTTCATCCACCTGCCACTGCAGTAATGCCGCTAAATAGCCGTAACGTGCCTCCGGGCTGAAACCCTGCCAGATACGGCCACTGTCAGCTGCGGACAGCCTGAAGTAGTCGCGGAAAAAGTGCGCACTGTCTCTCAACATACTCATTTCATCTCCCCCACGTTTCGCTATCGGCCTGAGCAAAGCGGATCGTCCCGTTCCCGGAACGTGAACGATTCGTGATCCGACTCACGCAAGACTTGTTGCATTTTTGTTAGCTTCGTCGCCATAATTACGAACGAAAATAATAAAACCTTCATTCGAAGCCTAACACACCTGAAGCGGAGCTGTCACGATGAGCGATTTCACCTCTAACACCCTACCTGAAGACCATAACGCCCTGATCCGGCTGATGAAAAAGCAGCTTCGCCAGCAGATCGGTGATGTTGAAGGGCTTTTTAATCAGGTTAAGCAAAAAATCACGACTGAAATCGCCCGCGCCAGGGCAGAAGAGGCCGAGCACGGCACCGCCTGGCCGGTGATTAACTGGGCAGATATCGCTGAAAAACGCATTACTGCTGAACAGATCGCGGCGATCAAGCGGCGCGGTTGCGTGGTGGTAAAGCAAACCTTCCCGCGCGATAAAAACCTGGCGTGGGATACCTCGATGCTCGACTACCTGGACCGCAACGATTTCGATGCGCAGTACCGCGGGCCGGGGGATACGTTCTTTGGCAGCCTGGAGGCGTCACGACCGGAGATTTATCCGATCTACTGGTCCACCGCGCAGATGGAAGCGCGGCAAAGCGAGGCGATGGCCGAAACGCAGTCGTTCCTTAATCGCCTGTGGAAATTCGAATCGGAAGGCGTGAAGTGGTTTAACCCGGACGTCAGCATCATCTATCCAGACCGGATTCGCCGCCGCCTGCCGGGAACCACCTCAAAAGGGCTGGGTGCACACACCGACTCCGGCGCGCTCGAACGCTGGCTGCTGCCCGCCTATCAGCAGGTTTTCAGCAAAATATTCAACAATCGATTCGACGCATACGACCCGTGGGATGCGGCGCATCGTACCGAGGTTCATGAATATGATGTTGATAATACAACCAAATGTTCTGCCTTCCGCACCTTCCAGGGCTGGACCGCACTGTCGGATATGCAGCAGGGCCAGGGGTTGCTGCACGTGGTGCCGGTGCCGGAAGCGATGGCCTATGTCCTGCTGAGGCCGCTGCTGGACGACGTTCCGGAAGATGAACTGTGCGGCGTGGCACCGGGCAAAGTGCTGCCGATCTCGCCACAGTGGCATCCTGACTTGATTGAGGGGCTGAGTTCCATCCCGTCGCTGCAGGCGGGCGACTCCGTGTGGTGGCACTGTGATGTGATCCACTCGGTGGCACCGGTGACCGATCAGCAGGGCTGGGGCAACGTGATGTATATCCCTGCGGCACCGCTCTGCGAGAAGAATCTGGCCTACGCACACAAAGTGGCACAGGCGCTGGATCGGGGAACGTCGCCGGGCGATTTCCCGCGGGAGGACTACGAACGCGACTGGCAGCAGCGCTTTACTACTGCGGATTTGAACAACATCGGCAAGCGCAGCCTCGGGCTGGAATAAGTGACAAAACGGCTGGCCTGAAGTTTTGGGCCAGCCACAATACTCGCTGCCTGGTACAGGCGTAGTGTGCCGCAAAGAATATCTGTTAGACTGAACCGAATTATTCCAGCCTTATCAAAGCCTGAATGAACAGCAGACACGAACATATCATCCAGCTGGTGAACGAAAGAGGCAGTGTTAGCGTCAGCGAACTGGCGCAGCTGACCGGCGTTTCTGAAGTCACCATCCGCCAGGATCTCAACGCGCTGGAACGCGACAATTTTTTAAAGCGCGTCCACGGCTCCGCTGTCGCCCCCGACAGCGACGACGTGAATTCCCGCATGCAGACCCGCTACAAAATCAAGCAGGGGCTGGCGGAATTTGCCGCTTCGCAGATCGGCGACGGTGAAGCCATCTTTATTGAAGGCGGCAGCACCAATGCCCTGCTGGCCCGCGCACTCGCCTCACGCAGCGATCTGACGATTATTACCGTCAGCCATTTTATCGCCCATCTGCTGCGCGACTCGCAGTGCGAAGTGGTTATCCTCGGCGGTCAGTATCAGAAAAGCAGCGAATCCGTGGTCGGGCCGTTAACACGCTACTGCATCCAGCAGCTTAACTTCCATAAAGCCTTTATCGGCGTGGACGGCTGGCATGCGGACACCGGCTTTACCGGCCGCAATATGATGCGCTGCGACGTAGTGAACGCGGTGATGGCCAGGGGCACCTGGACTATCGCGCTGACGGATTCGTCCAAATTCGGCAGCGTCCACCCCTACCCGATCTCGATTGAGCATACCTTTAGCCAGATTATTACCGATGATGGATTGTCGCCTGACATCCGTAACACGCTGATTAAGCAGAAATATCAGCTGGATATTGTCGCGCAGCGCCGCTAACACCAGGCAGACTGACGGTCGTCTTCAGCCAAAAAAGGATTTACCGCCATGACAATAACCATCCGTGCAGCAACGCCCGATGATATCGACGGTCTGTTTCACGTGCGCACTTCGGTCCGCGAAAATACGCTGACCTGTGAAGAACTTGAAGAAATGGGGATCACCAGGGCCGCCGTGACCGCCATGATCCAGAATTCATCCTGTGCCTGGGTGGCGGCTGAAGACCAGCAAGTCGTCGGATTTTCCATGATTATCCCGGAAGATGCCTGCCTGTTTGCCGCCTTTGTTCTTCCCGAATATGAAAACAGAGGAATTGGTAAACGACTGGTTCAGGTTGCTGAAGATGAGCTGTTCCGGCAGCACGACGTTATCTGGCTGGAAACGGGTAAAACTACGCGCGCAGCCGGATTCTATCGTCATAGCGGATGGGGCAACGAAACCCCCGCAGACGAAGGCGATATCCGCCTGGAAAAACGCAGAGCATAACGGTCGTTCGATACCAAAGAAGGAATCAGCAATATGGCTGAAAACGCTAAAGGTCGTGCCAGGTGGTATCTGGGCAGCGTGCTCTGGTATGGCGGCCTGAACAATAAGACCGGCAAAGAGAACCAGTTTGGCTTCCTGAAATCGGAAAGCCGGGCCGAGCTATTCTTTCATAAAAGCGAGATTGTCGGCAGCCAACTGCCCGATGAAAACTCGCCGGTACTTTTTCGTGAAGGTGTGGGCAAACATGCTAAGCCCACCGCGTATGAGGTCCATCTGCTTGATGTGGCCACAACGGCCGATAAACTGGTGGATTACTTCAGTGCCTTCGGCCAGGGCGAAATTCAGTTCAACGGCTGGCCGCAGCGTGAAAAAGTCATTACCTGCTTCGTCCGGGCCTGGGGAGATGATGTCGTCAGCAAGCTGATTGCCAGCGGCATCGCCCCCTACCACCTGCTAGCGCTGTTTCAACAGCGTCGATATTATCCTGAGCTGTTTGAAGCTATCGCCAGCCACAAAGATTTCAACGATCTGATCGCACTACACATTAGCCCTGATACCCTGCCACGCGAGTTTATCGATAAACATGTTGAGCAGTTCGCCGCATGGATGAAAAAATGGGCCGGGAACCATCCTGCGCCTTCGCCCACGCAGTCTGCGCTAATAGAAACGCTGCTGAAAAAAATTTCGCTTAGCGCCACGCTCTATCTGGCGTTTTTCAACTGCCTGCCGGGTGAAACGCTTCTCAAGCATCGCGGCAGCGATATTGACGAGTTTATCCGACGAAGCTTCGGCCAGGATAAAATGGCGGTTGAACCTTATATTCGTGATGCTTATCCGCGTGCGTTTGCCTCAAAAGCCGACTGGTACCGGCATCCGGTATTCCGTGACTTTATCACCCCCTGCCTGCTGAAGCAGAAGATGTTCAGAAAGGATTTCAGCTTCGTCAGTGATATCGAGTCCAGCCCGGAACTATCCGCCGATCCGGAATTTTTTATTCTCGCTAAACTGCTGCCGCTCATCGGCCGCAACGACGAAGCAGCAATACAGAGCGTGATCCTGCATGAGATCTGGCAGGCACTGCTCTCGGGCAGATTCACCGTTGGTCATCCTGCCATCTTCAGACTGTTTCCGCAGTGTACATCGCTGCAAAAACGCTTCAGGCATATCAGGTTGTCATGCGAAGCGTTCCACTGGCGGGCAAAACAGGCCGACGGCTCGACAGAAAACCGCTTCCTCTGCCGGTCGAAAGTCTGCGAGGAACCACGCGTCCTGCCCGATCTCAGTAAAGCGTTTGTGGATTTCTCGATCTATGACTGGCTGGCCCACTACGGTATGCAATATATGATCGTGGGTGAGCCGTCGAAGCGTGATTTACCGATTAAACTGGCCGCCTGGTTTAACCGTATCAGAGAGCTGTTTGCCCGCCTCAACTGCCGCAGCTGCGGTCTGCTGATGGTTCCCAATATGAAATATTCCCGCGTCGAGGTTACCGTGTGGGATGCAGCGAGTAACGGGTTTATCCGTAAACCTTTCCAGGCAGCCTATCGCCTGACGGTGTTTAAATGCGCCAGCCACGGCTGCGAACAGTTTGACATCAGCCACTATATCAACCACTGCATTGGCTATAAATGCAGTGAAATTATTGATGACCGGGATCTGACGGAGAAATGCGACGAAGGGCGGTATATCTGTGCTTCCTGCGGCTCTTGCTGTACGCATCACAGGGAAAAATATGGCAATACCGGCGGCGGCGAAACGGAAGCGGTGCAGTACGAGCGCTTCTACGGTGGTTCGCCTTATTTCAACCGTTAAGCTGAGTCACACAAATACAGATCCTTTATGAATCATCAGGTATTACGAAGACTTAGCGGCTACAGATGGAGTAACATGAGGAACATGGAACCGTGAAGGCAGGCTATTGTTTATGAACCGTAAACCCACCATGAAAGAACTGGTTGCTGCTACGCAGTTTAGCCGCGCAACCATCGATCGCGTCCTCAACAACCGTCCGGGGGTCAATCCCAGAACCGTTGAAGCCGTTCAGCACGCCTATGCCTCGTTGCTGGTGGAGGCCGCGGGCGATATGAAGCCTGCCGTAGTGAAACAGAATGCCCATTTTGCGCTGGTGGTTCAGGGCGGCGCGGAGTACAACGCATCGGTAAAACAGGCAGGCGAGAAGATCGCAAGCCAGCTCAAGACACGGGGAGTCACGCTGGATATCGCCGATTGCCCGGTCACCGATGACAACGAGGTGGTGCGTTTAATCACGCAGCAGGCAGAGAGCGCCGATGCCATCGCTATCGTGGCGAAAAACACGCCGGTAATAAATGCAGCGGTACTTAAACTGAAGCAACAGGGAAAGCGTATCATTGCGCTGGTCAGCGATCTTGATCCTGACGCCCGCGATGCCTATATCGGCATCAACAATCGTGCTGCGGGCCAGGCGGCTGGCTTTATTCTGGGCCGACATCTGCAGCACTGCCCTCAGTCCAGCGTGGCGGTGATTGTTGGCACGCTCTCCTACAGCTGCCATGACGATCGCGAAATTGGTTTCCGCGCGCAGATCAGAAAAACCCTGCCTTCGGTCAACGTACTGGAAGTGGTTTCAGGCAATGACGATACGCAACAAACCTACGATGCGGCGATACAGCTGCTGAAAAACGATCCGGATATCCGCGCGGTTTACAACGTTGCCGGAGGGAACGAAGGGCTTGTCGCCGCGCTGGAGGAATACCAGGGCACGATAAAACCGGTGGTGATCACCCATGAAGTCAACGAGGTTACCGAACGCCTGATCCTGGCGGAGAAAATTGACTATATCCTGTCACAAAATATCCCGCAGCTGCTGCTCGAAACGGTAGACAGGTTGATTGCGCTGAATCAGCAGAAACCGGTGTCAGCGCATACCTTTGTGCCGATTGAGATTGTTACCCGCTTTACACTGATGCCGGGCTAATCGAAGCTGGATGCTGGCAACTATCCAACATCTGGCATCTGGCATCTGGCATCCAGAGTTTGCCCTCGACGCTGTACGTTTGAAACAGGCCGCCGGGCAATTTATACCGAAAGGTGCAACCTAAAGCGGTTTCAGCACCAGTACCGCGTAGCGGCACGCCCGCTCGCTGCGGTTGATAAACACACAGTCGGCAGGATCGCCCAACGCCAGGCAGTCCCCTTCTTCCAGCTCAAAGGTTTTTTCCCCCTCCTGGAACACCAGTTCGCCACTGATTACCCAGATTAACTGGCGGCGGGACAAATAGGAGATGGACGGCATCGGCACCGATACGCCCGCTGGCAGCTCAACACTGACCAGATCCGCCGGGATCTGCTGCGGGGAAACGTGCCGCCGAATATATCCCGTTTCCGGATCCTGCCACACCGGCTGCTGAGCCAGCGTCAGCAGCGTGCCCGACTGCATCTCACTCTGCGCAATCAGCTGGGACATACTCATATCAAACGATCCCGCCAGCCTGGCCAGTAACGTCGCCGTCGGGCTGCTCTCGCCGCGTTCAATTTTATGGATCATCGCCCGGGAAACGCCGGACTGCTGTGCCAGGTCGGTCAGCGACCAGCCGCGCAGTTCCCGCTCCAGCTTAATGCGCTGGCCGATGCGGCGATTAATATCATCTTCTTTACTGGACAAGTTATCTAACATAGTGGATAAATAAAATAGTAAACAATACGTCCACTTTATTAGATGAAACCGGAGGTGTCTATGGTCAAGATCGGAACGGCAGTTGAGAATGATGCAGCGGTAATAACCGAGATCTATAACGATGCGGTACAGAACACCACGGCAATCTGGAATGAGAAAACGGTGGATATCGGCAACCGTATTCAGTGGATTCGCGACCGCCAGGCGGCCGGGTTTCCGGTGCTGGTGGCGGTGAGCGAGGCGGGGGATACCATTGGCTATGCCTCCTACGGCGACTGGCGCCCCTGGGATGGCTATCGTCATACGGTTGAACATTCCGTCTATGTGCATAAAGACGCACGCGGCCACGGCGCGGGGCTGGCGCTGATGTCAGCCCTCATTGAACACGCGCGCAAACACGGTAAACACGTGATGGTAGCAGGGATTGAATCCGGCAATCGGGCGTCGATTGCGCTGCATGAAAAGCTGGGATTTGAGCAGAGCGGCCAGCTTCATGAAGTGGGTATGAAGTTTGGCCGCTGGCTGGATCTGACCTTTATGCAGCTGAAGCTGGATACGCGGGAGCGTCCGTGATGGTGGCCGCACGCCAGGCCGCTACGCCTCCCCTTTCACCAGTTCAACAAAGCGCTCCACCAGCGGATTCTGGCGGGCAGAAGACCAGGCAACGGCCGTAGTGACCACTTCAATCCGCTCTTCCAGCGGTAACGTCACCACGCTGGTGAGCGACAGATGTTTCAGCGATGCCGGGACCAGCGCAATGCCCTGCCCGCAGCCGACGAAAGCAATCTGTAGCGCTACAGAGCGGACCTCATGGAGAATACGTGGCGAAAAGCCCTCACTGCGGCAGGCGGAGATGATGCTGTCGAAATAGCCCGGATTGAGGTAACGATAAAACATCACCCACTCTTCATTCATCAGCGATCGCAGGCTGATTCGGCTCTGCCCGGCCAGACGGTGATCGTGCGGTAGCGTCACCACCAGTTCCGCACTGGAGATCGGCAGCGATTCGATGCCTTCCCCCTGTTCACCGGTCAGGCGGGCGAAGGCCAGGTCAATTTCGCCATTTTGTAGCGCCGGAATCGCCTCGGCGCTGTCGATCTCCTTAATGGAAATCACGATATCCGGGTTCAGTGCCTTCATTCGCCGGATGTAGCCGGGAAGTACGTCCAGCATCGCGGCGCTGATGGCACCGATCGTCAGCACGCCGCTGTGTCCGGCAACGGCTTCGTTGATTGCCACTTCGAGCCGTTCCACCTGCTCCGCAAACTTCTTCACCGCAGGAAGGATCGCCAGGCCGACCGGCGTCAGCTGCACGTTTCTTTTTGAGCGGTCGAAGAGCTTAACTTTTAGCGATTGTTCCAGCACCTGGATTTGCTGGGTTAAGGGAGGCTGCGTCATGCCTAATTTCCTGGCTGCACGGCCAAAGTGTTTCTCTTCGGCCACGGCAAGGAACAGCCACATATGGCGGATGATACGGAAGTTAATCATTTTCTCTCGATAGGCTGTGGATATGAGAGCCCTGCTGGATGGCGGTTTTGTATATCGAACTTTAGCGCTGGTGGGGTGAGATATTCAACATTTTGCCAGAGGGTTTTATGAGGGCGTGACGTCTGCGAATAGGGTGACGGCTTAGACTGGTCGGGGCACCGCTCGGGCGGGTCCTCGCGCCGCTTTGCGGTGCCCTCACTTCGCTCGTCAGCCGGTCGGACCGCCACAGACGCGCGTCCTGCGCGGCTGTGACTTTCGGCCACGTCCGTGTGGCCGAATCCTGGCTTCCTCGCTACGTTCAGCGCTGCGGATTGCCCGTTCGGCACTCCTGCCAGTCTGCTTTTTACTTTTTCGTTGCCTGTTTGAAAAAAGAGTCTGGCTCTGGCTCTTAAAATTAACGAACACGCGATCTTCAAACAGCGATGCCAACTGTAACAGGGGCTCGGCCTCGGCGGCTGCCGGATAATCCGCAGCGCTGAGGTGGAGGCATTGGGCCAGGAGAGCGCAGCATGGATGCAGCGCTCAGGCCGGGCTTGAACAGGGATGTTCAATCCTGGCCGATCCGCACGGCACAATGCAGTAACCGAAGGGACCGCAAAGCGGCGCGAGGACCGTCCGGCAGTCGCCGAGGCCGAGCCCCCCTCTCTTTGCTTACCGCCACTGCTGCTATCACGTCAGCAGCAGCCGAGGCCGGACCATCCTCCCGGCTCTCAACGCGAAGCCCCTGCCCTTGAATCATATAAAATGCATATCAGACACATACCTGATTACGATTTCACATATCAGAAACCGTCAGCGATTATCTCTCTTATCGCAAAACACACGCCCCGCTAAACCCCAAGGAACACGCAGAACAACAAATTATCCGGCCGGACAGGCACCTGACCACAGCATTGATTTAACCGCTATTCGGTGTGAATCGAACCGCCGACAGCATTTCACTCTACATATAAAATGGTTCAAATGACGCTATCTGCCCCATCCCGCGCAGCCGGGATTACGTTTGCCGTACTCGCCGCCTTTGGTTTTTCCTTTAAGGCGATTTTCGTCAAACTCGCCTATCAGTCCGCACCCGTGGATGCCGTTACCCTGCTGGCACTACGGATGAGTATGTCGCTGCCGTTTATCCTGCTGATGGCGATCCCCATCCTGCGCCAGGGCCCGGCGCTGACGCGTAAAGATTATGGATGGCTGTTCCTGCTCGGCGTGGTGGGCTACTACGGTTCCAGCATGCTGGACTTTATGGGCCTGCAGTATATCTCCGCCGGGCTGGAACGGCTGATCCTCTTCACCTACCCGATGCTGACCATCCTGCTCGGGGTAGCCTTCTTGGGGAAAAAGTTTGAAAGAAAGGTGCTGCTGGCGATGGCGCTCGCCTACGCGGGGATTATCTTCGCCTTTATGCACGACGTCAGTGTCACCAGCGAAATCGGCACGGTGATCACCGGCGGTCTGCTGGTGTTCGGCTGCGCGGTGCTTTATGCCGGTTACAGTGCCGGGTCGGAAGCAGCGATCGCCCGTCTTGGCGCGATGAAGTTCTCCGTGCTGGCGCTGCTGGTGTCTACCCTCGCCACGCTGGTTCACTTCCTGTTTACCCATAGACTGACGGCGCTGAATCTTCCCCTGCCGGTTTACGGCTGGTGCCTGGCGATGGCGCTGTTCTCCACGGTGCTGCCGATTTTCTGGCAGTCCGCCGCCGTGTTCCGCATTGGTGCCGCCAGAGCGGTGATGATCGGTCTTCTTGGCCCGGTACTGACCATTTTCTTTAGCTGGTGGCTGTTAAAGGAACCGATCTCGCTGGAGCAGATGGTGGGAACGGTACTGGTGATAGGCGGGCTGCTGGTGGTGATCCGCCGTTAACGCACCCGGCGAGGCTCGGCCTCTTTGAGGGGAACGGCACTGGCCGAATCTCTGACCGCGGCCTTCGCGGTCAGAGATCCCAGAGTATCAGCAGTACTTCGGTTTCATCCACACCGTGCCCTGCTCGTGGCTGTCTACCACCGCATCGACAAACGCCACGCCTTTCAGCCCGTCATAAATCTGCGGCACCGCCGCGCCGGCCAGGCCCGGTTCCTGCCCCACATCACGCGCCCGCAGCGCATCGGCGAATCCACTGTAGAGGTTCGAAAATGCCTCGATGTAGCCTTCGGGATGGCCCGGCGGCGTGCGGGTGCGGGAACGGGTTAACGCTGCCAGACCGTCGCGCCCGCGTTTAATGACCTGGCTGTTGCCCTCCAGCGGTGTAAAGAGCAGTTCATTCGGCTGCTCCTGCGCCCACATCAGGCTGCCCGTTTCGCCAAAAACGCGCAGCCGCAGCGAGTTGGAGCAGCCAATCGCCACCTGCGACGACCACAACATCCCCCGGGCGCCGCCCTCATAGCGGATCAGTACATGGGCGTTATCGTCCAGCGCACGCCCCGCAACAAACGTCGCCAGATCGGCCATCACGCTTTCGGCCTTCAACCCGGTCACATAGCCCGCCAGATGGTAGGCATGAGTACCGATATCGCCCACCGAGCCACCCCGTCCGTTTTTCTTCAGATCGACGCGCCAGGCGGCCTGCTGATTATTTTTCAGCTCCACGCCGGTCGCCATCCACTCCAGCGGATACTCCACCTGCACCGTACGCACCTGGCCGATCAGCCCGGCGGCAATACGCTGCCGCGCCTCGGCAATCAGCGGATAGCCCGCATAGGTATAGGTGACGCCGAGGAAGCCGCCGGTACGCTGAACCACTTCGGCCAGCAGCTCCGCATCCTCCAGCGTGCTGGTCAGCGGCTTTTCGCAAATCACATCGATCCCCGCCTCCAGGCAGGCGCGCGCCACGGGATAGTGGGTGAAATTGGGCGTGCAGATAGCAATCACATCCACGGCGTCTTCACGCGCGGATTCGGCGGCGATCATCGCCGTAAAATCGTCATAGGAACGGTCGGCGGCAATAAAGTTTTCTGCCGCAAAAGCATGCCCTCGGGCAGCATTGATATCGAATGCCCCGGCAACCAGCTCATACTGATTATCCAGCCGGGCAGCAAAGCGGTGGATGCCGCCGATGTAGGCTCCCTCGCCGCCGCCGACCATCCCCAGGCGAATGCGCCGCCCCTTCAGTGGTGTTTTTTTCATGATGGTCAAAGCCCCAAAATTTTACGGTTAAGCGCCGGATCGGCCCAGGATTTACAGAAATCATCAAAGGATTTATCGGTCACGCGGATGATATGGTCGCGGATAAATTTCGCTCCCTCGCGCGCGCCGTCTTCGGGGTTTTTAAAGCAGCACTCCCACTCCAGCACCGCCCAGCCGTCAAAACCGTAGCCCGTCAGTTTGGAGAAGATTGCGGAAAAGTCGATTTGCCCGTCGCCCGGCGAACGGAAGCGCCCGGCACGGCTGCTCCAGGGCTGATAGCCGCCCCAGGCCCCACTTTTACCGTTGGGGCGGAACTCGGCATCCTTCACGTGGAAGGCTTTAATCCGTTCATGGTAGTGATCGATAAACGCCAGATAATCCATGCCCTGTAGCACCAGATGGCTGGGGTCATACATCATATTGCAGCGGGGATGGTTGCCGGTTTTCGCCAGAAAGCGCTCGAAGGTCAGGCCGTCGTGTAGATCTTCGGTAGCGTGGATCTCGTAGCAGACGTCCACCCCCTGCTCGTCAAAAGCGTTGAGGATCGGCAGCCAGCAGCGCGTCAGTTCGTCAAAGCCCTCCTCAATTAACCCTTCCGGCCACTGGGGATAGGGGTAGAGATAGGGCCATAGCAACGTGCCGGAAAACGTTACGTGTTTGCTTAAACCGAAACGGCGGGAGGCCTTCGCCGCCAGATGCAGCTGTTCGGTCGCCCAGCGCTGCCGTTCCTGCGGGTTGTTGCGCACGGCTTCCGGCGCAAAGCTATCGGCAGGCAGATTAAATGCCGGATGCAGCGCCACCAGCTGCCCCTGCAAATGGCTGGCTAAATCGGTGAGTGTCAGATCGTGTTCGGCGAGGATGCCGAGAATTTCGTCGGCGTAGGTCTGGCTTTCCGCCGCGCGCGCCAGATCGATCAGCCGCGTATCCCAGGTGGGGATCTCCACGCCCTTAAATTCTTTCTCCGCCGCCCATGCCGCCATACCGGCCAGCGTATTGTAAGGTGCGCTGTCTCCGGCAAACTGCGCCAGGAATACACCAGGACCTTTAATTGTCTTCATTGTGGCTCCTGTAGAAAAAGGCACCTGCGGGAAACGCAGGTGCAAATAACCCCACTAAAAATAATTACTTCGTCATAAACTGCTGATAGTTCTGCGGCGTAACCTGCTGGAATGGAATGAATTTAATGTCCTCAACTTTGCCGCCTTTCGCGGCTGTCTCGGCCATATCTACCGCGCCGTAGGCCTGTGATTTCGCATCCTGGAACACGGTGACGGTCAGCAGGCCGGTTTTAATCGCCTGCAACCCGTTCGGACCGCCGTCGGTGCCGCCGACCAGAATGTCTTTACCGGGCTTCAGACCATTGCTCTTAATCGCCATCGCCGCTCCAATCGCCATTTCATCGGCGTTCGCGGACAGAATGTCGATTTTGTCCCCGGCGAGGAGCCAGTTGTTCATCAGGTTCATGCCGTCTTCACGCATCCATTTGGCGGTATCTTCCAGCGTCACGTGCATATTCGGGTGTTTGGCGATGACCTCTTTCGCTCCCTGGGTTCTGAAGCGGGTTGCATCGTTGCTCAGCAGCCCTTTCATGATCGCCACGTTGACGCTTTTACGATCCTTCACCATCTCGGCCAGATACGCCATTTGCAGCCTGCCCGCCTCTACCTCATCGCTGCCGATATAGCTGACGCCGTCCCCCATTTTCGAGTCCGACGGCATACGGTTGAGATAAATCAGCGGAATTTTGGCCTTTCTGGCGGCCTCGCTCATGTTTTTGGTGCCCTGGGTATCCACCGGGTTGACGATAATCACATCAACCTTACCGTTGATAAAATTCTGTACCTGGCTCAGCTGCTTATCGACTGCGCCCTGCGCATCTTCAAACTGCACTTTCATATCGGGGTAGGTTTTGCTTTGGTCCAGCACGTATCCCCGCAGGCGGGACAGGAAGACATCATCCATTTGTGCGATGCTGACGCCCACCTGAACGGCAAAAGCGGCCGGGCTGAGCGTGAGAAGGGTCAGACAGAGTAAGAGTGATTTTTTCATTATTGCCTTCCACATTAATGGGTTAATCGGCGTTAACCGACTACGAAGGTTTATTATCAACTGCCGTTATTTAAAAATGGCCCTGCCTGTCAGCAGGACTTCGCACCATTTTTTCCAATAATAAGATCGGAGCAATAAAAATTGCAATGCGCGAAAATTGAGCGCATTTCACGGATGAAACGTGCGTTAAGCGTTTTAAATTCATCATGTTAATGTTTTGTTAATTACTAAAATGCCGTTACCACCCGCCAGGCAGAATCGTTTTCTTAGAGGGTAATCACATTAATTCAGGGGAAATGAACTGAGATCGTTACGGGTTCCACAACGCCTGTTCCGTTGCTACCCTATGAACGTTAATTAACTGTTATTGAGGCAAGGGATGAAAGTGGTTACAGAGCAGGCTGATGCAGAGTTTATGCAGGCATTTTTTGAAAACGAGGCCGAAGGTGAATACGACGAACGGCGAACGGCGAAAATTCAACAGGCACTGACCACCGCCGTCGGGCAGAAAAACCGCGAGTCGACGCTGTTCTGGCAGCACGCCATCACTTTCCTGGCGCTGTTTGTTTTTCTGTATGCCGCACTGGGCGCATCGCTGACGCTGGATCTCTCCGCCGGGAATGCCAGCCACGGCCATAAAAGCATTGAATATGCGCTGGAAGCCATTCCGGTGCTGATCGCTTTTTCCGGCTACTTTATTGCCATTCTGTACCTGTTCCACTGTAAAACCAGCGCCCGCCGTACGGAGAGCTGGGACCGGGCCATCCACGCGCTGGAGTCTCAGAGCTCCGGCAGCCTGTTTACCTCCGTGAACGCCCGCAGTTCAGGGGCCAGCGACTATTCCAGCCCGGCGATTGCCACCGCGCTGGCGCTGTTTATCGGTCTGACATGGCTGGTGATTTATAACTATCTGACCTTCACCACCAGCGGCGTGATGGGCAGCGTGATCTCGCTGTTTATCAGTACCATGACCTATGTGATCCTCGATATCCAGCTGCTGAAACCAACGCATAACCACGCGGCACCGGAAGAGCCGGAAAAAGAAGATAAAACGGAAGAGACAAAGAAAACGCCTGAACAGGATTAAGTTCAACGCTGACACTGACACTGATTTTGACGCAGCGGGTGGTAATGCAGCAGCATTTTCACCCGTGTTGCCCCATACTGACTACTGTCACAGCTGAAGCTGACCAGCCTTGTAAACTCCCCGGAGACGGGCCACCGCAGGAGATGTTATGAAATTTCTACTCCCCATCCTCTTACTTTTCACCGCCGCCTCCGCCAGCGCGGCGGACGAGCAGCAAACCCAGGCCAGCTATATCAACCATCTGTGCAGCGTGGTGGTGAAACAGCCGGAAGCGTCGGCGGACTATTACCTGCAAAAAATCAAAGAGATGAGCATGCGCGGCGAATCACCGTCGGCGCTGAATAAAGACGAGTTCGATCAGGAAATTGCCGAAGAAGTGGTGAACAGCTGGCAGTCGCTGTCGCCGGAACAGCGCCAGCAGGCAAAATCTACCGATGCCTGCCAGCAGCTGATGGCCAGCGAATTCCAGCAGGCCGATTAATCGCTGATGCGGCGTTCCGTTCAGCCGGAAGCGCCGCATTCAACCGTCAGTCCGCCAGCTGCCAGATACACTCGTAAGGACGCAGGCGTCCCGTTGTCGCAGCATCCTCATAGTTGTGCAGCAGCACCTCACCGCTTAGCGCCGGCAGCGTCACCGCCTGCTCTTCACCGCTCAGATTCGCCAGCACGCGCAGGGTTTTCCCCCCGGCGGAACGGGTATAGCACCAGATAAACGGATGATCGGGCAGCAGATCCTGGTAATCGCCCTCGGTCAGCAGCGGCTCGTTTTTACGCAGCTGAATCAGCCGCTGATAGTGATAAAACACCGAGTCGTGGTCGGCCAGCGCCTGCTCCACGTTGATCTGGCTGGCGTTATGCGCCACCGGGATCCACGGCGTACCGGCGCTGAATCCGGCCTGCGCATCGGCGCTCCACTGCATCGGCGTGCGGCTGTTATCGCGGGATTTACGCGCCAGAATGCGCAGCAGCTCCTCATCGCTGTGCCCGGCACTCTTCAGCTCGGCGTACATATTCAGGCTTTCCACATCGCGATACTGTTCAAGGCGGGTGAAGCCCGGATTGGTCATGCCGATCTCTTCGCCCTGATAAATATACGGCGTGCCCTGCATCCCGTGCAGCACCATCGCCAGCATCTTCGCCGAGGTGACACGCAGTTCACCCTCATCGCCAAAGCGCGAAACGATGCGCGGCTGATCGTGGTTACACCAGAACAGCGCGTTCCAGGCGTGGCCGTGCATCCCCTGCTGCCACTCGCGGAATATCTGCTTCAGCAGCACGTAATCCGGCGCGGCGTCGGTCCACTTATTGCCGTTGGGATAGTCCACTTTCAGATGGTGGAAATTAAAGGTCATCGACAGCTCGCTACCGTCATTGGCGGCGTAGCGGCGGCAGTCCTCCAGCCGGGTAGATGACATCTCGCCCACGGTCATCAGGCCCAGCGGCTGAAACACATCGGTGCTGAACTCGTGCAGAAAATCGTGAATGCGCGGCCCGTCGGTGTAAAAACGGCGGCCGTCGCCCACGTCATCCGGCAGATAATCCTGCTGCTTGGAGACCAGATTCACCACGTCCAGCCGCAGGCCGTCAACGCCCTTCTGCGCCCAGAAGCGGCAAACCTGCTTCAGCGCTTCGCGCACCGGCGGATGCTCCCAGTTCAGGTCTGCCTGTTCGGTAGCAAACAGGTGCAGATAGTACTGCCCGCTCGCTTCGTGCCACTGCCAGGCCCCGCCGCCAAACTTGGAGCGCCAGTTGTTCGGCGGCCCGCCGTTTTCGGCCGCATCCCGCCAGATGTAGAACGGGCGGAACTCGCTGTCGCGATCCTGGGACTTAAGGAACCACTCGTGATGCGTTGAGGTGTGGTTAAACACCATATCCATCACGATGCGAATACCGCGCCGATGCGCTTCCGCCGTCAGCTGCTCGAACTGTTCCATGGTGCCGTAGGCCGGGTCGATGGCACAGTAATCGGCCACGTCGTAGCCGTTATCCACCTGCGGCGACAGATAAATCGGCGTCAGCCACAGCGCGTCCACGCCCAGCGTTTGCAGATAATCCAGCCGGTTGATAATGCCGCTGATATCGCCCGTGCCGCTGCCGGTGGTGTCCTGAAAACTTTTTGGGTAAATCTGGTAGATGGTTCCGTTCTTCCACCACTGCACTTCGTTACTCATTGCCTGTTCCTTATTAAATACCACTACACCGCGGCCAGCGCGTCGCGGCGCGCCTTACGCTGGTAAACCAGCACGGTCAAAATAATCGGGATAACAGTTGCTGCCAGCATCGCCAGCGCGTAAACGCTCCAGAACTGCGGCTTGATAGAGAGGATGCCCGGCAGGCCGCCGACGCCAATACCGTTCGCCGTCACGCCTGCCAGTCCGCAGATCAGCGCCGCCACGGCGGAGCCGATCATCGCGCACAGCATCGGGAAACGGTATTTCAGATTGATGCCGTACATGGCCGGTTCGGTCACACCGAGGAACGCGGAGATCGCCGCCGGAACCGAGATTTCACGTTCGTTATGTTTTTTACTGACGATAATCACGCCCACTACCGCCGCACCCTGGGCAATATTCGACAGGGCAATCAGCGGCCAGACCGGCGTGCCGCCGGTGCTCTGCACCATCTGCATATCGATCGCCAGCGTGGTCTGATGCACGCCGGTAATCACCAGCGGCGCGTAGAGGAAGCCGAACAGCGTCGCACCAATCGGCGCAAAACTGCCGGTCATCACGCTTTTCACCGCGAACGCCACGCCGTCACCGATCATGCGGCCAAACGGCCCGATCAGCGTGTGGGCAAGGAACACCGCAATCAGCAGCGAGGTCACCGGCACGATAACCAGATACAGGTAGGCGGGTACGATGCGCTTGAGCGCATTTTCCACCAGCGCCAGCGCCATACCGGCCAGCACGGACGGGATCACCTGCGCCTGATAGCCGACTTTTTCGATGGTGAACCAGCCGAAGTTCCACACTTCCGGTAGCTGCTGCCCGAGGTTATAGGAGTTCATCAGCTGCGGAGACACCAGAGTGATGCCCAGCACGATGCCGAGGATCTCGGTGCCGCCCATTTTTCTCACCGTTGACCAGCACACCGCCACCGGCAGGAACATAAACACCGCTTCGCCCAGCAGCCACAGGAAGTCGTAAACCGACTGCCACATTGGATGCATCTGCGCCAGCGTCTGGCCGTTGCTGAAGGGAATATCGCCGATAACGTTGCGGAAGCCGAGGATCAGACCGCCGCTGATCAGCGCGGGCAGCAGCGGGAAGAAGATCTCCGCGAAGTGGGAGATGCTGCGCTCAAACAGGCTCATATTCTGCCGGGCGGCAATTTTTGCCTGTTCTTTGCCGACTTCAGCCTGGCCGATCGTGGCAATCAGCACTTTGTAGTAGTCGCCGACTTCCGGCCCGATCACCACCTGGAACTGCCCGGCGTTAGTGAAGCAGCCTTTGACCATCGGCAGCTCTTCCAGCCCCTGCGGCGAGGCCTTCTTCGGATCGCTCAGGACAAAACGCAGACGGGTTATACAGTGGGTTACGGTGGCGATGTTGTCTTTGCCGCCGACAAGGTCGATCAGCCGATCAACATCCTGTTGCTTAACTTTACTCATAAGAAGTGGCCTTATCTCTGGAAGTGTCCAATGCCGGGTCAGGGGCTGTCTGAAATCGACGCAAGAATATCCAGATCCGCTACGCCCTGTCATGGGAACGTTCCCAGTTTTGCAGAAACGATCACAAATTTTCAGGATCGTAAGGGTTTAATCGGGCCGAAAGACGGCGTTAAAGCGCCAGTTTTCCGCGAATAATCGTCTGCTGCAGATCGGCTGAACCGTCAAGCTGCGCCAGCAGCTGCCGCGCAGCGGCATCACCGGCGGCACCGTATCCCAGCTCCACGGAGAAAGATTCCGGGAACAGGAAATGCAGCAGCGGCAGGTTACCGATGCTGCACACCATAACGCCGCTAATCTGCTGTTTCTGAAGGTATTTTTGCGCGCCAAGGGCAATAGTGTCGGAGGCACACACCACCGCACGGATATCGTGTTTCAGCAGCTGCGGCAGCAGATCGTAGCCGCTCTGCCAGGTCAGCTCGCCCAGTGCGATATGCGCTGCCAGCCCGTGCTGCTGACAGCACTCTTCGTAGGCGCGCGTACGCTTCAGGCCGGTGGTGGTGTCGCGGGGGGAAACGCCGATAAAGCCGATCTCGTTAATCTGTCTGTCCAGCAGCGTCTTCATCAGCAGTTGCACCGCTCCGGCGTCGTCATAACACACCGAAGAGAGGCCGGGCATCTCGCGGGCCATCATCACCAGTTTATCGCGCCACGGCAGCAGCATTTTTGCCGTCAGGCCGGTAAAACCAAACAGGATCACCCCGTCGATATTACGCTGCTTCAGCACCTGCAAATGCTCTTTGACCCGCTCCACGCTGAACTGACTTTCCAGCACGATGGCGTCATAGCCCTGCTGATAGAAAAGCGGCAGCATGGCGCGCACCGCCTGATTTTCAGAGGGTGAATCCAGGCGCGACACGACAATGGCGATGACCTTGTCGCTGAAGCCACGCATCGCCCGCGCCGACTTGGACGGGCTGAAGTTATGCTCTTCAATCACCTGCAGCACGCGCTCGCGGGTTTCCGGCCGAACGTTTTCTTCGTTGTTCAGCACGCGGGAAACGGTGGATTTCCCCACCCCGCTGAGGCGGGCAATGTCCTTGATCGTCAGGCGATTTTGCATGGTGTGTTCTGTTCAGCTGGCTATGGCGGGCAGTTTACCGCCTTTCCCGGCTAAAAATACAGGATAGGATGGTGCGCAGATATGGCCTGACAGGGGAAACGAACGGACGCGACGGCTCAGATTGGCGGTAATAATCTGACCTGCGTAATGCGGTCACGGCCCTGGGCCACTGCAGCGCTTAATTCCGCCAGAGCATCAGGGAACTGTATTTCCGAATATGACAAATCCACGACCTTAATTCGACACGGAGAATCGGCGAATTCAGAAATAATCACTCTTGTAGATATCACGCAATTATATTACTGATGAAGTACTGGCAATAACTATTTCTGAACGATCTTTCCTGACCCAATCGCCTGAACGAAAACGATTGCTTAACGCTGACGACACCCGTTTTTCACGGCAACAACATCAATTTTTTGATCTGTGAAAACTCACACCCAACAAACAAATAACAATATGATTCTAAATGAATATTTATATTAACATAGCACCATAAAATCAACAGAAATGTGTCTCCATCTTTAGTCGATATGAATCGTCAGGAATGATAGTAAAATTGATTCCTGTTAACCCCTGCATGCCCATATGCTGAAAACATGATTTATCCCTGACTGCTGCCAAATATCGCGCCATTCATTGAACCTTATCGCGCTTTTATTTCACAAAAGTGTAAGTGTTGTGATAATAAAATAATAAATGTGCAACAAAAAATAAACAAAGCACTTCTATATTGGCCCCTTCAATTTTTGGGAGGGAGTGCCATGCGTAACTGGAGTGAGCCTAAAAAAAATAAAGCCCATATCGAACTGATCCCGATGATCGATGTGATGATGTTTTTACTGGTTTTCTTTGTTCTGATTAGCCTGAATGTGATCCCGGCTCTGGGCTTGAAAACCCAGCTGCCGTCGGCCAGTAGCGCCCAACAGCTTAAACCGCAGAAAAAAGCCATCATCACCCTCGGTAGTGGCGAACAGCTACAGCTGGACGGCCAGCCGTTGGCCATCGATGCGCTGGTGAATACCCTGAAGCAACAGCAGCAGGAAAACCAGACCACCACGATTATCGTCAACAGCGATAAAGACGTGGCGGTCGAGCGCCTGGTTACCGTGATGGATACCCTACGCCAGGGCGGTTTCTTCTCCATTTCTATCGCCACACGGAAGCAGTGATATGTATCTGCTTTATCGTTCACGCCACGTTGTCAGCTGGCTACCCGCGCTGGTTATCGGTGGATGCTTACTGTTTATCAGCCAGCATGCCGTGCTGCAGGTGAAACCCCACTATGACGATACGGTAATGGAGCTGTCGCTGGCCGAACCTGAACCTGAGCCACCGCAGCCGGAACCCATCCCGGAACCACAGCCAGAACCGCCGCCGGAACCACAACCCGAACCGCAGCCTGAGCCAGAGCCGATTGCCGAACCCGTCGTTCCTGCTCCGGAACCGGTTATCCAGCAGCAACCGATTGTTAAGCCAAAACCAAAGCCGAAACCAGAAACTAAGCCAAAACCGGTTCCTGAAAAAGCGCCGAAGCCGCAGGAGCGCGTGGCACAAAAACCGTCTGCCGTCAGCAGGCCGGTGAGCCAGCCTACCGCGCCGCCAGCTCCGCCTGCTCCTCCGGCACCGAAAGCCAACGCGCAGGCGGTGGAAAACGGCTACCTGCAGGCGCTGCGCCGCGAGCTGGAACAGCGCAAACGCTACCCGAGCGGCCGTCAGGCATCACTGGAACGTCCACAGGGCAACGTTGAGGTCTGGCTGGAGGTTGACCGCAGCGGCAGGGTGCTCGCTTCCGGTATTGCCAGCAAGGCTACGAGCATGTTGCTCAATCGCGCAGCGCTAAGTTCCTTACAAAGTATCAGCCAGTTGAAGCCCTTCCCTGAAGAGGCTTTCGCCGGGCAAAGAAGCAAAAGATTTACCGCAACGTTTAATTATCAGGCTCCATAAAACTTAATTATCTGTTTTTTCACAGGAAAAAAAATGAAGAACTTTAATTATTCTGGGATTGCGTTAGCCGTAGTGACGGCATTGTTATCAGGTTCATCGCTGGCGGCAGACAGCAGCGATGTGGGGGAGATTAATGTCAAAGGGCAGTCGCTGGGCGGCGGTCTGATGGTACAGGAAGACAGCAGTAAAGCGCGTTCCACGCTGACGAAAGAAGCCATGGACAAAGCTCCCGGCGCCAGTAACGCGATCGACATGTTGAAATATACGCCGGGTATGAACGTCAACAGTAATGACGCCAGCGGCCTGAGCGGTATCGACTACACCATGCGCGGGATGAACGCCGATCAAATCGGCCTGTCGATGGACGGCATTCCGATTAACGACTCGGGCAACTACGCGGTGTATCCGAACCTGCTGGGGGATGCGGAAAACCTTGAGCAGATCTTTGTGACTCAGGGATCTTCCGAAGTCGACGGCCCGCATATCGGATCCAGCGGCGGCAACATTGGTCTTGTCACCAAGCGCCCGTCTAAAGAGTTCGGCGGCTTCGTCAAGCAAACCCTGGGCAGCAACAGCCTCAGCAAAACTTTCGCCCGCCTGGAAACCGGTGAGTACAACGGTTTCAGCAACTGGCTCTCATACTCGCACACCGAAGCCAAAAAGTGGCGCGGAGAAGGACGCAACTACTCCAATAAGTTCGAGATGAACTCGCTTTACGAGGATGGTAACGGCAACAGCAGTAACCTGATCGTGAAATATAACAAGCAGGACAACACCAACTACAACACCCTGAGCAAAGCGCAGTTTGACGAAGATCCGACCCAGGATTACTCGACATCGCCGGTCTATAACAGCCGAGGTCAGCTGAGCAAATATTACAAGCTGAACCGCAACCCGTTTGAAAACTTCAACCTCACTTTCTCACAACGACTGCAGCTTCGCGACAACCTCGCATTGACCGTGCAGCCCTATTACTTCTGGGGTAACGGCGGCAGCTTTACCGGACAAACGGCCTCAGTGCTGTCCAGCACTTCCGATAAAGCCGGGCAGTACGACCTGAGCAATTTATCGTCCAATACCTACTACCGACCTTCATGGACCCAGACATGGCGACCGGGCGTTACGACGAAACTGAAGTGGGATATTAACGACGAACACAGCCTGGATATCGGTTACTGGTATGAGCGTGCGCGCCAGTCGCAGACCCAGCCGTTTATCAGTATTCAGGATGATGGCAACCCGGCGAACGTTTCCGGTAAGCCCGGCGGATCCGACCAGGTGAAAGACGCCAACGGCAACACGGTACAGGGCCGCAACCAGTACACCGTTACCCCGGCGCAGAAAGTCTGGCTGCAGGATACCTGGTTCGTGTCGCCAGAATGGACGGTAGTGGGCGGGCTGGCGTATCAGTACGTCGAACGCATTGGTGATAACAAGGGCAGCCTGTACAACGCGCCGGAAAAACGTAAAGCCACCTACCATGAATTCCTGCCGAACTTCAGCCTCAGCTATAAGCCGGATCTGGAAAACCAACTGTTCTATAACCTGACGCGCAACATGCGCACGCCGCCAAACTACGTGCTCTATAACGTGGGCGACTCCATTAACACCTCGCCAGAGCTGAGCTGGAACCACGAGCTGGGCTGGCGCTTCCAGCGTGACGACATGCTGCTGAGCGCGACCGTTTTCTATATGCGCTATTCCGACCGTCAGATCTCCACCACCAATGCTGACGGCGACTACGAAATGATGAATATCGGCAGCGTGGAAAGTAAAGGTCTGGAGCTGGAGTGGAGCGGTAAGCTGCCGTACAACTTCAACTACTACACCTCATACACCTATACGGATTCCGAGCAGAAAGATGACATTGTCAGCAACGGCGGCAATCCACTGCCAACGGCGGGTAAAACGGTGCCGAACGTGCCGAAAAACATGCTTAACATGTCGCTGGGATATGACGATGGCCTCTACTACGGCAGCTTCGGCGGTAAATACGTCAGCGCGTTCTATGGCGATTTAACCAACGACGAGAAAATCAGCGGGCGCACGATCTTTGATGTTGCCGCTGGCGTTCATCTGCCGGTGGACAAAAAGATTGTTAAAAGCGCCACCCTGCGCTTCGGCATCGATAATCTGTTCGATAAGCAGTACCTAACCTCCGTACGCTCAACGACCTTTAACGCAGCACCTTACGATGGCGTGAGGGCCAGCACCCCGTATTACAACGTCGGCGAAGAGCGCACCTTTAGCGTTTCGCTGGAAGCCACCTTTTAATTAACCGGAGGGCACGCTGATGGATGCCAACCTGATACACGACATTATTTTCTACATTATGTATGCCGCACTGGCGATCGCCGTGGTGATACTGATTGAACGCGGGCTCTATTTTTCCTGGGCGCAGCGCCAGGCCCGGCGTTTTGAACAGGCGCTGACGCCGGACGTCCGCCGGGCGTCGGACCTGCCGGAGTCGCTGACCGGGCGCAACAGCCTGCCACTGACCATTATTCTGCCGGTGCTGGAGAAGAAACAGATGGCGGAAGACCGCGAGGCGATGAGCGATTTAATTGATGCGCAATATCTGCTGAGCAAACCGCAGATGTCGCGCGGGCTGTGGATGCTTGAAACCGTGGTGACCGCCGCGCCGTTACTGGGCCTGCTGGGGACGATACTGGGCATTATGGACACCTTTAAGGCGCTTTCCGCCTCTGGGGTTTCTGACGCCAGTATGGTTTCCGCCGGGATGGGCACCGCGCTCTACGCCACCGGCCTGGGGATTGCGATAGCGCTGCTGTGCCTGGTAGGGAATAACTACCTGCAAAGCCGCATGGAGCGCATTAACGAACTGCTGAAAGTTCTGCTGATCCGTGCCGGCAGCCCGGCCAGTCGTCCGGAACAGAGCGATCGGCACTGGGAAGGGCGCGAGGCGCAGCGCTATGCCTGATTCTCGTCAATACGGGTGGCCGGGAGGCCGCCTGATTAGCCTGGTTGCGGGCGGCTGGATGCTGTTAAGCCTGCCCGTACACGCGGCGTTCTCAATACCGGGCTATGAGCTGGTGTATAACGCACCCCAGGAAACCACGCTACAGAACAGTGATTTGCGCAATGCCGCCGACGTCTGGCAACAGATGTTTGATTCGGCACGCGAGCATATCGATCTGGCGCAGTTTTATGTGGCAAACGAACAAGGTTCTCTGCTGGACGGCGTGCTGACCCATCTGCGCGCCGCCGGGGAACGCGGCGTGAAGATCCGTTTCCTGATGGAGGAGAAAGGCGTTGGCCTGTCGACGCCGGAAACGCTGGCGGCGCTGAAGACCATTCCCAACCTCGAACTGCGGATTATTCCGTTCCACCGGCTGACCGGCGGTATCGTCCATGCCAAGTATCTGCTGGTGGATGGTAAAGTGGCCTTTGTCGGCAGCCAGAACTTTGACTGGCGCGCGCTGGAGCAGATTCAGGAAACCGGCCTGCGGATTGATGATGCACATGCGGTGCAGCAAATTCAGGCTATTTTCGATCAGGACTGGCAGGCGCAGGCACTGCTCGCCGGCAATAAACCGGTGCCGAAACTGACGTGGCAGGCACCGGCGTCGGCTCCGCAGGGCAATTATCTGGTTGCCAGCCCGCGCGACTATAACCCGAGCGGGGTGATTGACTCGCAGGTTGAACTGCCGCGTCTGCTGGACAGCGCAAAGTCGCGGATACGAGTGCAGGTAATGGACTACGCCCCGCTGTCGTGGGGAGAAAAGGGAAAGCGCCCCTATTACGCCACGATTGATAACGCCCTGCGCAGCGCGGCCGCGCGCGGTGTGCAGGTTGAACTGATGGTGGCCAGCTGGAACCTGAAGAAACCCGAGGTGTTCTGGTTAAAAAGCCTGTCGCTGGTGCCTAACGTTCAGCTGAAGGTGGTGACCATCCCTCCTGCAAGTCGGGGATTTATTCCTTTTGCACGCGTGGTTCACAGCAAGCTGATGACGATCGACGGCACGACGGCCTGGGTGGGAACCAGCAACTGGAGCGGGGGCTATTTTGATAACTCACGCAACCTTGAGCTGGTGATGAACAGCGTGCCGATGGCCGAGCGCCTGGACGCACTTTACAGCCAGCTGTGGAACAGCCCCTATGCGGAGCCGATCAGGGTTGATTTTGATTATCCGCTCCCCCACCCCGCCCGCGAAAAGTAGATGACGTTGTGGCCGATGAGGCAGGCGGGATGCTTTATCGGGAAGAAGAAAAAATGCTACTGCCGCGGCTTTGGGTGCGGTGGTGGCATTTATCTTTGGAAAATTAGCATCGGTTGTTATCTGTTTCGGTGTGTGATTTTCGCCTGATAGCTTCAGGGCATGTTTTTGGGGCAGAGAGCCAGGGATTTTATGTTGCTGTAACGCGGAAATTCTTTGGCCGGGCATGGCACTGAGTGGCTGGTGGGAACGCTGTGAGTGAGGGAGTGGAGAATCACAGTAGTCTCTACAACTGGTAGCAGTATTATTAACATTGGCGTATTGTATTTCAATTGGACAGGTCATATTCTCGGATGAAATTTAAATTACCGCCCAAATCCTTATTCAGTTTTCATCAGCTATTTTTTCTCGATTCGATTGAGCGCAGCATGTAATGGAGATGTAAATGGTTATTACAAGATTAATTATTGATGGTTTCAAGGGTTTTAAAGACCGATTCTGCATCGATTTCAATGAATCAGTAAACATTATCGTAGGTGATAATGAAGCGGGGAAAAGTACCATCCTTGAGGCTATCAATTTGGGTTTGACGGGGCTATATGCAGGGAAACCTGTCAAGAACAATATCAGCCAATATCTCTTTAATGATCAATTGGTGAAGGAATATTTAGCCAGCCTTGTAACCGCAGCCAAACTACCACCACCAGCTCTATTTATTGAGCTCCATTTCCAAAAAACGCCTGACACTGTTTTCCTGGAGGGGGATGGTAACTGCCTAAAGTCATCTTCAGTTGGAGTTGTGTTCAAAATCAAGTTTAACGAGGACTATAAGGCTGCCTATGAAGCACTTTTGAAAGTCGGTGATATTAAAACGTTGCCTATCGAGTATTACGATATTGAGTGGAAAAGCTTCAGCAGGGATACCCTTTTATCACGTAACATCCCCCTCAAGTCTGCATTTATCGATTCATCTTCGGGCAAAGGCAATAATGGTTCAGATGTTTACATCAGCCGAATAATCAAGGATTTGCTGACGGACGAAGAGGTCATCAGCGTTTCTCAATCCCACCGTAAGATGAAAGAAGCCTTCATATCAGACGAGTCTATCGAAACGATCAATAAGAAAATTATCAGCGCAAGTAAGATCACTAATAAAAATGTCACTATCTCAGTTGAGCTTTCCTCTCAGAAAGCATGGGAATCAAGTCTGATTACTTGCCTGGACGATGTTCCGTTTAACTACATTGGAAAGGGTGAGCAAAGCATTGTGAAGACCAATTTGGCGCTCTCGCACAATAAAGCAAAAGAGTCGAATGTCATTCTTATTGAAGAGCCTGAAAATAACTTATCTCATACCAAGCTTAATCTGCTCATCAAGACCATCAAAGACAACTGTGTAGGCAAACAGATCATCATTACGACTCACAGTAGTTTTGTTGCGAATAAACTTGGTCTTGGTGATCTGATTTTTCTCTCGAACCGCAAGACGACCAAGTTGGTTTCGTTAACGCCAGGAACGAAAGAATTCTTCGAAAAGATTGCGGGCTACGACACGCTTAGGATGGTTCTGTGTAAGAAAGCGATTCTGGTTGAAGGCGACTCGGACGAGCTTATAGTTCAGAAGGCCTATATGGATGCGAACCAGGGACGATTGCCAGTTGAAGACGGTGTCGAAGTCATTTCAGTAGGAATTTCATTTCTTAGATTTTTGGAAATAGCTGCGATTATCGACAAACCAACCTGCATCGTAACGGACAATGATGGCGATATTGCCGCAATCCAGAAAAAATACAGCGCCTATTTGGATGCGAATAAAAATCCACACATTGACATCTGCGTTGATCATAATGTTGATACTGGTACGCTGATGATTGGTAAAAAAAAATACAATTACAATACACTTGAACCTAAATTGCTAAAAGTGAATGGTAGGGCAAACCTTAATACTATTTTAGGGACTGCATATACTTCTGATGATGATTTACGAATTTATATGCGTGCTAATAAAACTGATTGCGCATTGAAATTATTTAACTATGCGAATACTACAGCGCTCAGCGTACAGTATCCGCAGTACATTCTGGATGCGATCAAATGAACAAAGTCATCATCGCCTCTGCTGGAGCAGGTAAAAGTACCTTTGTGGTCGGTGAAGCATTAAAGGCGGCGACTTCAGGTAAGCGTATTCTGATTACCACGTTCACTGAGGCCTGCCGGGATGAAATAAACATTAAAATCATTAAAGAGAATGGATGTATCCCGCCTAATTTGTATGTGATTACCTGGTTTTCTTTTCTAATTAAACACTGGATAAAACCCTATCAAGGGTGTTTATTTGACTATGACATCAAAGGCATGCTCCTTTGCAGCAGCAAGTCCGGTGTAAAGCCTTATAAGGTTGCGGGGAGACCCATCTATTGGGGTGAAAAAGATTTCAGGCAACACTATTTTAGTGCTGATTTTAAGCTTTACTCCGATAAAATGGCTAAACTCTCTCTTCGCTGTGATGAGAAGTCGAGCGGAAAAATCATCGCTCGGTTGGCGTCGTGTTTTGATGAAATCTATGTCGATGAGGTTCAGGATCTAGCAGGTTACGATCTTGAAATCCTTAAAACACTGTTCAGATCACCCATTAAAATCACGCTGGTCGGCGACCCGCGTCAGGCCACTTACAGTACCGTAAATACCGAGAAAAATGCAAAGTACAAAAAAGCTGCCATCGTGAATTTCTTTGATGACAAGGCGCCAGGGGTCACAGTCGATGATAAAATGTTGAATGAGAACTTTCGGTGCTTTCATGAAATCAACGATTTTGCCAACAAACTTTATCCTGCTTTTACCCCATCATTCTCTAACGTCCGTGAGATATCCGGTCACGACGGAGTCTTCCTGCTGCCTGCAAAATTACTGAGCCAGTATCTAGAAAAGTCTACTCCCGTGCAGTTACGCTGGGATAAAAAGCGTATCGTTGATGAGCGCTATCCTGTTTTTACTTTTGGTACATCTAAAGGTCTGACATTTGAACGAGTGATAATTTTTCCTACCGACCCGATGCTGAAATGGTTCCAGAATCATAACGCTGTACTCACCAATGATTCTCGAGCCAAACTTTATGTTGGCCTGACTAGACCTGTTAAAAGTGTTGCGATTGTCTTTGATGCTGACACAGCTTTTAACTCTAATGGGATTAAAATTTACTCTTCAGAGTAGGATCTTAAATGGCTCACAACCTTAGCAGCTTTTTAGTATCACTAAGTAATGTCGACACACCCTATTCACAACAGAATTTTTATTGATAGCACTCAAAATCGAAGTTTCGTCAGTATATTTTTTTCATTCCAGGCACTAATCATAAAATGAAAACAAATTGATCGGCACTACGCCTTATCTTTCCTTCACCAGATATGCGCTTGGTTATATTAGATTACTATTAAATTTCGATTCTCCTTTCCGAGAGCGCATATCTTGCAGCATTCGAGGCCCATTCATCTGATTGGTCCCGATATTCTATTTCTGCCTCTGTAATCGGCGTTACACGGATCAATGGAACTGAACCAAAAGGCAAACCTTCAATCAGGCGACTATCACGGCTGAGAATGATGCGAGTCATCGGACTAAATTCGTTCGTAAGGGTGCAAAACAAAATGGCTCCAAATTTTTCGACATCGTCAGCTATCTGGTAACCATCGGCGATGAGATCTCCCAAGTTTATTAATAAATTAGCCCAGTCAGCAATCTGACTAGTGGTAATAGCTGAAGCGTCTAATAACATGAAGAGTTCACATTCTACACCATTTTCCGGTTCTGAGATGCCAGCCCAAGGCGTAGAAAGACCATCGGTAGCCAAGGTCAATCCGGTATTGGTTTTGATGCTGAGTACACGCCGATGTGGCCCGAGCCATTTCGTCTGGTTATGTGAGTTTGCTTCACGCCTTTCAGCAGCAAAGCTGTCTAGAACGTCTCCATTCTTCTTCCAGAATGCGCGCCTGGCTATAGCGGCATCTTCATAAACCTTGCTATCAGGACCACGCGGAACAATAGTCTCATCGAATAGCACATCAACCGTAACACGACCTCTCATTAGCGGTATTTTAGACCTCGTCCAGCGAACAATAACCTTATTAAAAATCTGTGTCCGTGATGCTTCCAATTTCCCAACTACCTTTCGGATCGTTTCAAAAGCATTGTCACCCCCTGCAACATGACTCCCATCGTCATACATGTAGCCACCGGATTGCGAAGAGACTCCGGCCTGTTCCGTAGTAGAACACCATTCTCCGCTTACTGCTCCAGCAGGTGCCTTGTCTAAGGCAAGCCGTAAGTCTCTCGCCGCTTCTGAATTTGAATATGCAGCCATATCTATCCTTTAGTCTCATCCCTTAGGTTTGTTTCTTGCCTGAAGCTAGAACATCAAAGTTTAGCTTACTCTTTGGCCCAACAAACCGGAAGTCATCCTGTTTCTTTCATCTATCCCTCGACAAGCCCATGACGATAACGTCCTGCAAATCAGGTGTTGGCACAGGCATGCGAGCTATTCTCCAATTATGCCAATTAACATCCTTAATTCCCTGCCAGCAACAAAAAAAACCACCATCCCGGTAGCCCCTATCAATAACATCAACCCTTACAAACACCTCACGGGCGTGCCGCAGGCGCGCGTGGGTCCATTGGGATCCCTCCCAGCATCGGGTATTTCGCCGCTTTTTTCAGATTGATATCTACACCCAACCCCGGACGATCGCTGAGGCAGGCAAAGGTAATGCCCTGCTGAACAAAAACGTTTGAGGAATACAAATACCGCAAACCATAATATATATTTTTATATTATTGACAACGACACCATCAGACAACAGTATTAATAGCACTTCCGTACCAAACAATTAATTATTATTTTAATGCTCGCCACTAAAAAGGTTCCACTTAGCCAGCAGATTACCCATACTCTGTCACCCTTGCCGGAGAGCGTTCGGTTATCTTACCTTAATTATTAATGTGGCATTTCGAACTGGAGAGGAAATTTTGAAAAAACTCGTTATTCTTCCCAATGACTCATCGGCGGGACACTTTAAGTTTATGGTCCACAATGGCAATAAAATAAAACCCACAGAGATTTATACCAAAAACAACAGCGTGATAATCTCATTCAACCCTAACTTTACGACTGACCCTATTTATAATACAAAAATAGCCACTGACATTTTTGTTAAGCGTGATGAGCAGAGAAAACGCCGTCCTGGCATCTTCCACTCGTTGAGCAACCTGAACACCGATGTTTATGAGGCGGAAAAACTGCAGGAAATACTCGATTATAGTGAGAAAAATTACCCTATCGATATCTGGCTGGATGTGAAAACCATTTCAAGAATCAACGCTGTCTTTTTGATCAAAGCTATCACCGATATCAATCCCACTCTGGCCGGAAGAGTCAATTTATACACTTACCCTCACTCCATTGCAGAGCAATCGGCCGAAACCTGGCGGCCCGCACTGGTGAAGGCATCGGAAGTCACACCGCATCTGGTTGAGAAAAACAATGCTATCTGGCATGCATTAACCAGCGATACACCTGAACTTGCCACTGAGATATTCAGCCAGGAACGAGCGGACGAATGGACCGCTCAGCTATTAAAACGCTTCCTTGAAGAATTACCTGAACGGCAAAGTCATCTCACACGCAGCGAGCGGGAATTGCTGACAATCGTGAATGATGCCAGCGGTTTACGTTTCACCGATCTTTGTGGATTGCATCATGCAAAATTTAACGATGATTTTATTAACTGGATGGAAATTCCGGCATTTCTTGATGAGTTAGAAATAAAGGGATTGATCGAATACGGCAACCGACCAAATGATTCTAATCTAAAAGAAATTGTCGAACAAAACATCCATGATGATTTCTATGCTTACCATAATGTTGAAATACGAATAACAGACAAAGGCCGTAACGTCATCTCGGGCAGTCAAAAAGCTTCACAGAATACCTCCGAATCAGAAACGTCCACTCTGTCTGAAAACGAAACCCCGTGGCTATGGGATGAAAATGAAATGCAAGTTGTACGGGCGTTTCATCCCTCAGACAAATAATTAAACGCGTCAGCGGGTAAGATCTCATCCTCCCCTGACGCGCAATTCATCGTCACTCCCCCGGAATATAGTCCGCCGCCACCAGCGCCAGATCGCGGTATCCCCGCTCTTTCAGCTGCTGCGCCGCGCGGCCCGCGCGGATGCCGCTGGCGCAAACCAGCACGATACGCCCCGACGCCGGTGGCTGCCAGGCGGCCAGCTCGGCGGGCAGGATGCGCTGAGCCTGCGCGGCCACGCTCACCGGGGCTTCTTCCAGGCTACGCAGCTCCACAATGCAGTCTTCCGCCGTCAGCATCTGCGCGTCGAGGAACGGGATGATGGCTTCCGTCGGTTCCGGCGCGCCGTCAAAGCGGAACTGGCCGAAGCGCCAGTTCACAAAATCACAGTTCACCATGCAGCCCAGCGGTGATGGTTCCAGACCGAGCAGCACGCTGAGGGTCATCTGCGCCTGTAGCGCGCCCAGCGTGGCTACCGCAGGCCCCATCACCCCCGCCGTGCTGCAGTTGGCCGCCGAGGACGGCAGCTGCGGGAACAGCGCACGATAGCTCGGTGCCCCGGCGCAGAATCCGCCGACGTAGCCCTGCCGCCCCAGAACCGAGGCGGAAATCAGCGGCAGGCCACGGCTGAAGCAGGCGTCGGAAAGCAGCCAGGTGATGGCGAAGTTATCCGCCGCATCCACCACGATATCCATATCGCGCAGCGCATGATCCAGACTGCTGCCGGACAGGCGGATATCAACGGCTTCCACCTCGCATTCCGGGTTCAGCGCGTTCAGCGCCCGGCGCGCCGCTACGGCTTTCGGCTGGCCGACATCCTGCATGGTGAACAGCGTCTGCCGGTGCAGGTTATGCACCTCCACGCGGTCGTCGTCGCAGACGCGCAGAAAGCCGACTCCGGCCCCGGCCAGCTGCGGCAGCAGCGTGGCACCCAGGCCGCCCGCGCCGACCACCAGCACCCGCGCCTGCGCCAGCTTCTGCTGCCCCTGCGGGCCGATCTCCGGCAGCATGGTCTGCCGCTGGTAGCGATCCATCAGTTAAACTCCGCCAGGCCGAAGACCGGGGTTGAGGCCGCCGCCATATCGCGGCGCTCCATCGGCCCGGCCAGCAGCGCCTGCTGCCCGGCGCGGATCGCATCGCGGAAGGCGCTGGCCATGCGCACCGGGTCCTGCGCTTTCGCTACGGCGGTATTCAGCAGGATCGCGTCAAAGCCCATCTCCATCGCCTGCGCGGCCTGGCTCGGTGTGCCGATCCCGGCATCCACCACCAGCGGCACGTCCTTAAACCACGCGCGCATGGTGCGCAGCCCTTCAATATTGCGCAGCCCCTGGCCGGAACCGATCGGCGCGCCCCACGGCATCAGTACCTGGCAGCCCGCCTCCAGCAGCTTCTCGCCCAATACCAGATCTTCAGTGGTGTAGGGAAACACCTGGAACCCCTCTTCGCAGAGGATACGCGCCGCTTCCACCAGCCCGAACGGGTCCGGCTGGAGCGTGTCGGCATGGCCGATCACTTCCAGCTTGATCCAGCGGGTGTTGAACAGCTCACGCGCCATATGTGCCGTGGTGACCGCCTCTTTCACCGTGTGGCAGCCTGCCGTATTCGGCAGCACGCGTTTGTTCAGCCGGGTCAGCAGATCGCGGAATGCCCCACCCGCTCCGCCTTCGCGACGCAGGCTGACGGTAATAATCTCGGTGCCGGAGGCTTCAATCGCCTGGCCTAAAATCTCCGGCGACGGGTAGCCCGCCGTGCCCAACAGAAAGCGTGATTCAGGTGCGTAATCGTAAAAGTTCATCTCAGCCCCCCTGCATCGGTGACAGCACTTCAATCTTGCTGCCTTCGTTAATTGGCGTGGCGTCATACAGCCCGCGGGGGACAAAATCGCCGTTCAGCGCGCAGGCCACGCAGCTGCGATCGATCTGCTGCTCGTTAAGCAGCGCCGTCAGGGTCGCGGCCTGGGTTTCGGTCGCCTGACCGTTCAGTAAAATGTGCATCAGCGCGTCTCCTGCGACAGCTGTTGGATAAGATTTTGCGCCACGATCGGTGCCAGCAAAAAGCCGTGCCGGTACATGCCGTTGACGTGGAAGGTGCCGTCGCGATAACGAATATCCGGCAGGTTGTTCGGGTAAGAGGGGCGCAGGCCGCTGCCGGTTTCAATCACCCGCGCTTCGGCCAGCGCCGGGTCGATGGTGTATGCCGCGCTCAGCAGTTCCATCAGCGCGCGGGCGCTGATCGGGCTGGCGTCGTTGCTTTCCACCATGGTGGCACCGAGCATAAAGCGCCCTTCGCTGCGCGGCACAAGGTAGCAGGGAAAGCGCGGATGCAGCAGGCGAACCGGGCGTGAAAACTGCACCTCATCGCTTTGCAGGATCAGCATCTCACCGCGCACGGCGCGCAGTTCCGGCAGCTGAGGCGCGGCGTGAATCCCGCGGCAGTCGATAATTTTGCCCGTTGGTTTGCCGTGGTGGATCTCCACGCCCGCGGCCAGCAGCGTCTGCCGCAGCTCCTGCATCGCCTTGCGCGGGTCAAGGTGCCCTTCGCTGGGGAAAAACAGCCCGCGTGCGAAGCGCCCGGCCAGACGATCCTCCACGCTGCCCGGGTCCACCCACTCATGGCCCTGGGTCATTCTGGCAAAGCGGTTCAGTTCCATGCTGTCGCGCGGTGGCGCGATCACCAGCGTACCCTGACGCTCCACGCCGCTGACGTGCGCCTGCCACCAGTCGGCGGAGCCCTGCCCCAGCCTGACCACCTCTTCCGGCGCGCCTTCGCCCTCGCAGAACGGCGCGAGCATACCGCCCGCATAGTGCGACGCGGGGCAGTGTTCCTCAGAGGTGATGATTTCCAGCTTTTCTCCGGCATCGGCCAGCGCAGTAGCCACGCACAGCCCGGTCACGCCGGAACCCAGGATCGACCAGTGGCTCACGATGTCGCCTCGGCGAAATATTCAGGGAGAGTTGTTATAAACGTCATACCGGCCTCTCAGATAACTAAGAAGACCCGCGATAATGAGAAGGGAGAGTATCGGCGTTCGGCGGCTGCGATCTGCCCGATAAGGCGTGCGGTGAAGCGGCACGACAGGTCTTCCTACGCCAGTATCAACTGGGTCAGGTTCTAAGGGTCGCTGAGCCGCAATAAATCGCAATCAGCCTCTCAGTCTCTTCGGCGAGACTCCCCTGACAGAGACTTTTTTATTGCATCCTGAGCGCAACCGCAAGCGTTTAGGTGGATTTATTTCGACGACCGTTTTCACCAGATGAAAATAGAGTGCCGGATTCAGCATTTTGCAAAGTGCGGGGCAGGCAACACAATTGCCCGATGCTGAAGGATTTTTCAGTGCGCCTTTCCCACATCAGGTCTGAACGGATGGACACCATGACGAAACCGGCCATATCGCATATCGCTTTCCTTACTCCCGGGAACTACCCGGACCACGCCCCGCTACAGGGGCTGGAAGAGACCCTGCAGCTGTTCGAGCTGGGTGAATCGCTGGGCTACAACGGCGCCTGGATTCGCCAGCGCCATCTGGAGCACGGCGTCTCCTCGGCGAGTACCTTTCTGGCCGCCGCCACGCAGCGCAGCCGGCATATTGAGCTGGGCACCGCGGTGATCCAGATGGGCTATGAAAGCCCGTTTCGGCTGGCGGAAGATTTACTGACGGTGGACGTGCTGTCCCGTGGACGGCTCAACGTGGGCCTCAGTGCCGGGCAGCCGAACCACCTGGAACTGATCGGCCCGGCGCTGTTCTCCGGCGACTGGCGGCAGGAGGATTTCTCCTACGATCGAGTTCGACGCCTGCGGGATAACCTCAGCGGCCGCTGGCTGGCGGATGAAAATACCCTGATTGCCTCGCCGGGCAACCAGCAGCGCCCGCGCCTGCATCCCGACTCGCCGGGGCTGGTTAACCGCCTGTGGTACGGCGGCGGCTCGCTGAAATCGGCGGCCTGGGCGGCGGCGAACGGTTTTAACATGCTGATCGGCAATTTGACCTCAGGTGAAGAGACGAACAATTACTATGAGGCGCAGCTGGCGCAGATTGCCACCTATCGTAAAAACTGGCCCGAAGATGCCCCGCGTCGGCCGCGTATCGCCGCAGGCCGGGTCATTGTTCCCATCGACAGTGCGGACACCCCAACCCGCCGCCGCTACGCGGAATTTGCCGCCAGCCGCTATGAACGCACGCTGACGCCGCAGGGGCCGCGCCGTACGCTGTTTTCACAGGATATCGTGGGCGATGCGGAACAGATCCTGGAACGTCTGTTTAACGATCCGATCCTGCGCGAAGTGGATGAACTGAGACTGGAATTGCCCTATGAGTTCACCGCAGACCAGTATCGCCAGATTATCAGCGACTTCGCCACGCTGATTGCCCCCGAGCTGGGCTGGCGCCGCCGTGTAAACCGTGAGGAAAACATCGACATGGCTCTCTGAGCCATGATTTCCATCACAATTACGCATGTAGTGCCAGCAAAACCCGGGACCGCATTGGAATGATGCAATCTCTTCACTATCATTAAAAATTATTTTCATGATGACAGCAGTGAAGATCGACCAGTCAGAGAGAGGAATCGTGATAGTCTGACGGGGTCAGCAGCCATCAACTCTTTAATGCGAATCCAAACCATGAGTGGGACCTTCAGTAACGATGATGTCAGACGCCTGGCTGCCCTTGAGATGCTCAAATCTGAAGATGCTATCCGCGATGATATTTTGCAAAAATTCACCCTGCTCGCCAGCGATCTGCTGGCGTTCCCGGGCTGCTTTGTCTCGGTTCTGGATAATGAAAATCAGTATATTAAGGCCGCCTGCTGCCTGGATGTGCCGCAAAGTTCGCTGCATGACGCCTTCTGCCGCCAGGTGGCGCTCAGGGATTCGCTACTAATCTGTAGCGACACGCTGCTCGACCCGCGTTTCAGCCAAAGTCCCTTCACGCTGGGCGCGCCTTTCATTCGATTCTACGCGGGTATACCCCTCTACACGCGGGAAGGCATTTCGGTGGGAACCCTGTGTATTACCGATACCCGGCCGCACACCATTGATGAACATCAGTCAACGATGCTGGAGCTGCTGGCGGGCCTGGTCAGCGGCTATCTTGATGCCTGGTACACTGCGGGTTACAAAGATGTGGTCACCCAGTTGCCCAATCGCCAGCGGCTGCTGAAGGATATTGGCCTACTGCAGCGTGCCTCCAGCTTCGATCCGCTGACCCTAACGCTGATTGACTGCATTGATATGCCGCGCGCCTATGAAATCGCCCGCTCGATGGGGATGGATGCCGTAGAAACACTGCTGAAAGCCCTGACCGCAACGGTACGTTCCCGGCTGCATCTGAGCGAAGAGGACGTGCTGTACACCGTCGCTACCGGTCGTTTTGCTCTGCTCAGCCGAAAGAACAGCGCGGTTAACGCCAGGGCGCTCAGCGATCGGCTGGAACATATTCGTGCTCAGGTGCTGGGCGATATCACCATTGATGTGAAAATCTACGTCGGTGAGGTGAGTTTTGTGCCTGCCACCTCTCAGGTCACAGAGGTGCTGCGCCAGGCGGTCAGCGCCCTGCATGAGGCTATCAGCCAGAAGCAGACGGCGATGGCCTATAACGCCGACAGCGATAACCGCCGCAATCTCAATTTTCAGCTGTTAAACGATCTGGCGCTGGCGCTGCGCGGCAGCCAGGGTTTGTACCTCGTGTATCAGCCGCAGCTCTGCCTGCACACCGGTAAGCCGGTCGGGCTGGAGGCGCTGCTGCGCTGGCAGCATCCGGTTGCCGGCAATATCTCCCCCGCCGAGTTTATCCCGCTGGCGGAACACACCAGCCTGATGGATGAACTGACCGACTGGGTGATTGACCACGCCCTGATGCAGCTGCGGGTCTGGCGCGAAAAAGGGCTAAATCTGCCGGTATCGGTTAATCTCAGCGTCAGCGACTTCTCCCGCCCGGAGTTTGCCTGCGATCTGGCAGAGAAAACCCGGCGCGCGGGTTTACAACCCGGCGATCTGACCCTTGAATGCCTGGAAACTCAGCAAGTGCTGGAAAGCACCGACGCCTGCCGGGGGCTGGATATGCTCAAGCAGCGCGGTTTTCGCATTGCGCTGGACGATTTTGGTTCCGGCTACAACAACATTAATACCCTGCGCCGCATACCTATCGATGTGATTAAACTGGACCGTTCGCTGATCCAGCAGCTGAACTGCGATCCGGCCTGCGAAGTGATTGCCCGCCATATGATCACCATGCTGAAAGAGCTGAACTACGTGGTGCTGGCCGAAGGCGTGGAAGATCTGCAAACCCTGGCCTCGTTGCAGCATCTCGGCTGCGACGAAATCCAGGGTTTCTATTATTCCCATCCCCTACCGCCGGACAAGCTGGAACACTGGTTCAGCCATATGGCGGTGTAACGTCAGGGCTGTTCAATCCATACGGTCTGCGGGTTGGTAAACTCGCGCAGGCCAAAGTGCGACAGCTCGCGACCGAAACCGCTTTTCTTCACGCCGCCGATCGGCACGCGCGGGTCAGAGAAGCTTGGCGTGTTGATAAACATCCCGCCGGTTTCAATGCGCGACGCCAGGCGTTGTGCGGCCTCCAGATCGCGACTCCACAGGCTGCCCCCCAGACCAAACTCTGAATCATTGGCCAGCGCCACCGCATGTTCGGCATCATCCGCCACAATCAGCGAGGCCACTGGGCCAAACAGTTCCTGCTTAAAGCTGGTCATTGCGGGCGTGACGTCGCTCAGAACCGTCGGCGCATAGTAGTTACCGTCGCCCGGCAGCACGTGGCCGCCCAGCAGCAGAGTGGCACCCTCTTTCAGCGTGGCCTGCACCTGCGAATCCAGCTCATCGCGCAGATCGTAGCGCGCCATCGGACCAATCCACACCCCGGCTTCACGTGGGTCGCCAATTTTCATCGCCTTCACCGCAGCGAGGAATTTGCCGCGGAAGGTGTCAAACACCGCTTTCTCCACGATGATGCGTTTCGCCGAGATGCACAGCTGGCCGTTATTCATAAAGCGACCGGCAATCGCCCCTTTCACTGCCGCATCGATATCGGCATCCGCCAGCACGATAAAAGCATCGGAGCCGCCCAGCTCCAGCACGCATTTCTTGATGGCGGCTCCGGCCAGCGCGGCAATTGCCGATCCGGCGCGCACGCTGCCAGTCACGGTTACGGCTTTAATACGGCGATCGTTAATCGCCTGCGCCACGCCGTCGTTATCGGCATTAACCACCGCAAACAGCCCTTCCGCCACCCCGGCATTGCTCAACACCTGCTGTAGCAGCAGTGCGCAGCCGATCACGTTCGGGGCCGGTTTCAGCAGATAGCTGTTGCCCGCCAGCAGAATCGGTACCGCGCCGCGCAGCACCTGCCAGATCGGGAAGTTCCACGGCATCACCGACAGCACGGCACCCAGCGGCAGATAGTCAACAAAGGCTTTGTTACCTTCGACGGTGGTCGGTTCACGTTTCAGGAAGTCTGGACCGTGCTGCGCGTACCATTCACACAGCTTCGCGCTTTTCTCCACTTCGGCCAGGCCCTGGTCGATGGGCTTACCCATTTCAGTCGTCATCATCTCCGCCAGCGCACGGCTCTGTTCGCGCAGCCCGGCGGCAACAGACAACAGCAGCTGCACGCGTGCACTCAGCGGGCTGGTGCGCCAGTGCTGGAAAGCGCTGTCGCTTTGTGCCAGTGCGGCATCCACGTCGGCCCGGCTGGCGAAAGGATAGCGGGCCACCACGTCACCCGTGGCGGGGTTGCGGGAAACGGCAGAATTTACGTCAGTCATGTTGTGCACCTTCTCGGTCATTCGGTTCGACATAGCACCCAGCGGCTCAGGCTGAAATGCGGCATGGGGTCAAGGATAAGCTTGTCACTCTTTCTTTAAAAATGAATAATAATGAAAGTTACTTACTCAAATCGAGAATGATATGGATCTGACCCAGTTGGATGTCTTCCGCGCGATTGCCGAAGAGGGCAGCATTACCGCCGCCGCCGACAGGCTGCACCGCGTGCCGTCAAATATCTCTACCCGCCTGCGCCAGCTGGAAGAAGAGCTGGGCTGCGAACTGTTCCGGCGGGAAAAACTGCGGCTGCACATCACCGACAGCGGCCGCACGCTGCTGGACTACGCACGGCGCATTCTGGCGCTGGCCGATGAGGCGAAGCTGAGCGTTTCCGGCCAGCATCCCAGCGGCGTCTTTACCCTGGGTGCGATTGAAAGCACTGCCGCGGTGCGCCTGCCGCCGCTGATTGCCCGCTACCATCAGCAGTGGCCACAGGTGGAGCTGGATCTCTCCACCGGACCTTCCGGCGATATGATTGACGGGATTTTCTCTGGCCGCTACAGCGCGGCGTTCGTCGACGGGCCGCCGAAGCATCCGCAGCTGGAGGGCGTACCGGCCTTTAGCGAAGAGCTGGTACTGATCGGCGCGCTGAATCATCCGCCGGTGCCGGACGCCGCCAGCATTTCCGGCTCAACGATTTACGCCTTCCGTGCCAACTGCTCCTATCGGCGGCTGTTTGAAAACTGGTTCGCGCGGGAAAACGCCGTACCGGGCAAGATTTTCGAAATGGAGTCGTATCACGGCATTCTGGCCTGCGTCAGCGCAGGCGCGGGGCTGGCGCTGATCCCGGCCAGTATGCTGGAGAGTATGCCGGGGCGCGACAGCGTTCAGGCCTGGCCGCTGGGTGGAGGGATGGGCAATATTGAGATTTGGCTGGTGTGGCGCAAAGGCACACACTCAGCCAATTTAAAAGCGATGAGCGAAATGCTGCAACCCTGACCAGCGGCGGGCAACGTCCAGCAGCACCTGAGCACCGGCGCTGACCGCCTCCGGCTCTGCCCATTCTTCCGGCGCATGGCTGATGCCCGCACGGCAGGGAATAAAAATCATCGCCGAGGGGCAGATCGTCGCAAGATAGCGTGCATCGTGACCGGCAGCAGAAAGCACTGAGAGCGCCGGATAGCCGCGCTCACCGGCGAATGTCGCAATGGCCTGCTGGAGTTCGGGGGAAAAGGCGTTGGGTGCCGCTTCGCTCAGGCGGGTGAATTCAATGTCACAAGGTGATGCCATGTCGTTCATCAGCCGTTCGGCTGTCGCCGTCAGCGCCGTTAACTGCCCGGCGTCGGGGTGGCGCAGATCGATGCGGAAGGTCAGGCCATCCGGGATCACCGACGGCGCGTTAGGCTGCATCTCAATCCGCCCTATCGTCAGCATCACCGCCGGATCGGCCTCGCCCACCTCCTCGTAAAGCCGCTGCGCGATGCCGCTGAAGCTGCGCAGGACATCGCGCCGCTGCGCCATCGGCACGGTGCCCGCATGGCCGCGTTCACCGCGCAGCGTCACCTGCCAGGTCACTTTGCCCTGAATCCCGCTGACCACGCCGATGGTGGCACCCGCGCGTTCCAGCTGCGTCGCCTGTTCGATATGCGCCTCCAGATACGCCGCCGGGGGATGGGGGCAGGCATAAAGAGCCAGCGGCACCGCCCGGTGCAGCGCATCCAGCGCCTGGCCGACGGAGCAGCCCGCCTCGTCGGTCACGGCACGCACCGCCGACAGCGCGCGCGCCCCGGCGAACAGCGATGAGCCCATCATCCCCGGTGCGAAACGCGATCCTTCTTCATTCATCCACGACACCGCCACCACATCGCAGGCGGGTTGAAGGCCCCGTTCACGAAACACCGTCAGCACTTCCAGCGCGGCCAGCACGCCATAGACCCCGTCAAAGCGACCGCCGGTCGGCTGGCTGTCAAGGTGGCTGCCCAGCAGCAGCGGCGCTGCCCGGCGATCCTTGCCGGGTAGAATAACAAACAGGTTACCCGCCGCATCGCGGCGGACCTCCAGATCGCTGGCCTGCGCCCAGTCAATCATCAGCCGCCAGCTTGCCGCTTCTTCCGCGCTGAGCGCCTGACGATTCACCCCGTCACCGGCAATGGCGCCTATCTGCGCCATACGCATCAGCCGCTGCCAGAGCCGTTCAGCGTTAATTTTCATGACGTTACCCTCAGTCGGTGCGCATAATCTGCGCCGGATTGGCACGCGGATCGCGCACGCCCCATTTACCCGCCTCAACCTGCGCGAAAAACTCCGCCAGCAGCTGGTTAAACAGCTGCGGCTCCTCCAGATTCAGGGTGTGGCCGGTTTTCGGCAGGATCGCCAGACCGGCGGCGGGCAGGTGTTTTTTCAGGTACAGGCCGGGTTGCAGACAGTGATCGTCCTCGTCACCGACCATAATCAGCACCGGCAGCATCAGCGCCTGAATCTGCGCTTCCAGCTGGTAGAACGCCGGGCGACGCGCCTGTACGCCGCGCATGGTCAGCGAGGCCCCCAGCGAGTCGTGTTCCGCCAGCCGGTCGGCAAAGCGCTGCCAGCCGCGCGGATCTTTGTTCTGGAACTGCACGCGGCTGGCCCCCAGCGCATAGGTCGGCGCAAACTGTTTTGCCCCCTGGCGGGCAAAGTTTTCCCCCACCTGTAACGAGACCTGGCGGAAATACGCTTCGGTTTCCGGCTCGCAGCCGTAGCCTGCCCCGGCGACGGTCAGCGACAGCGCACGTTCGGGCGCATTGAGGCCAAAATGCAGCGCGGCAAATCCGCCCATTGATAGCCCGACGATATGCGCCTTTTCAATGCCCAGCCCGTCCAGCACGGCCAGCGCATCATCCACCGCCCGCTGTTGGGAGTACGCCTCCAGATCCTGCGGCACCGAGGACGGCGGATAGCCGCGCGCCGCATAGGTGATGCACTGGTAGCGGCGGCTGAAGGCGTGGATCTGCGGCTGCCAGCTGTCAAAACTGCCGCCAAATTCATGAATAAACAGTATCGGGATGCCTTCCCCGCTGGTTTCAACCCACAGCTCAACCCGATCGTTAGTGGTAATAAACATGGTTCGCTCCTCAGAATGGTTGGCGGAACTGCTGCAGCTGCGCGGCCTGGGCTACCATCTCCGGCAGCAGAGCGGCGAATTTCTCCGCCCATTCAGCCGGAACGGTGGTGCTGACTTTGATAAAGCGATCGCCAAAGGTAGCGGTGTGATAACCGCCGTGGCGGATCTGAATGCCCTGCTGCAGATAGCACTCCACCAGCGCTTCGGGCCGGATATCGGCACCGGTGACATCGATCACCAGGAAGTTGCCGCCGGAGGGATAGACCGGCAGCGACAGCCCCGGCACGGCGCTGACCGCCTCGGCAATACGCGCTTTATTGCGTTTGTCCGCCGCCAGCAGCGTGGTCATCCATTCCCCTTTCACTTTTAAACCCGCTTCCGCCGCGCGCTGCGCCGGAACGCTAGCTCCCAGCACGCCGCCGTTGTACGGTGCCAGCTCCGCCAGCAGCGCCGGAGCGGCAACCAGCGCGCCGACCCGCAGGCCCGCCAGCCCAAGCCATTTTGAAAAGCTCACCGACATCACCACCTGTTCACTGTCCAGCCCCAGCGCGGCCACGTGCTCCGGGGCAAAGTCGCGGTAGGTACAGTCGTGGATCAGCAGCGCATTATGGCGGCGGGCGATGTCGATAAACGCCTGTAGCTCTTCCCGGCTGTAGTGAATGCCCAGCGGATTGTTCGGGTCGACGAGATAGATCAGCGCGGTGCTGTCGTCTACCGCCGCCGCCAGCGCGTCCGGGGTCAGGCGATAGTGGCAGTCGGGGTTCCAGATCGGAATTTGAATAACTTCAGATCCCATCTGCTCAGCGAACTGGCAGGGCCATTTCCAGCTGGGATCGGTGGTAACAAAGGTGGTGCCGGGGCGGCAGCGGGCGCGGCACAGCGTCGCCAGGGCATTCACCCCGCCGTCGGTGACCATCGCCGTCACACCGGCAACCCCAATGTCGGCGACAATAGCGCTACGTAGTGACTCAAACCCCAGCGGCGGCGCATAGGCACTGAATTCGGTGGCGGCCACCGAATTATGCAGCGCGGCCAGCACCTCGGGATGCGGCGGCAGATGGTTGGTGTTCTGCCCCATCCAGATCAGCCCTTCGGTGGCAAACAGCCGATCGAACCAGGCATTACGCGTATAGATATCTGACATGCTGCGCTCCCGGTTAAATGACCGATCCACGCGCAGCAATGCCGCCGTCGATAGTGATGTTGGTGCCGCTGATGTAACCCGCGCGCCCTGAAGACATAAAGGCCACCAGGTCCGCCACCTCTTCAGAGGTAGCCGGGCGCTGGCCCGGATAGAGCGCGAACAGCTCCTCCCAGCGCGACTCGTCGCCCAGCATGTCGATCGCTTTGCGCTTCATGATTTTCAGCATGCGGTCGGTGGCGACCGGGCCGGGGTTGATACCGATGACCCGGATGCCGTCATCCAGGCTGCGGCCGCCCAGCGCTTTGGTGAACGACATCAGCGCGGCGTTGCCGGTGCTGCCGGCGATATAGCTGGCATCCCAGTTTTCCCCGGAGTTGCCGATGACGTTGACGATCACGCCGCTTTTGGCCGCTTTCATTTGCGGGTAGTAAAGACGGCAGAGGGAGATATAGCCGAAGACCTTCAGATCGAACCCGGCGCGCCACTCGCGGTCGCCGACCACCTCCAGCGATCCGGCAGGGATATCGCCCGCGTTGTTGATAAGAATATCAATCGCGCCGACTTCGGCCGCCAGGGACTCCATCGCCGCCGTTGAGCTGAGGTCTTGTTCATACACCGAAACGCTGACGCCATATTCGGCAATCAGCGCCTGTTGCAGATCGCGCATCGCCGCGCCGTTACGCGCCGCCAGGTGTAGCGTACAGCCTTCGGCGGCCAGTACGCGTGCCGTCGCTTCGCCGATGCCTTTTGATGCGCCGGTAATCAGCGCGATCTTGCCGTTCAGATTGAGATTCATTTGGTGCCCTCCAGTTTAGGTATACATAGCAAAGCAATTTGCATACCAGGAAGGCAAAAATGTTTATTTGGTGAAGCCCGCGATAAAATCGACCAGGTCATCGCCCAGCAGGGTCAGGTGCTTGCGCATCGCGTCGTGCGCGGCATCGGCGTCGTTACGGGCGATCGCCTCAAGGATCGCGCCATGCTCCTCGAGAGTTTTATTGACCCGCCCCGGATGGAAGGTCACCCGGCGGCGATAAACGCCCACGCGGTTACGCAGAGCGCGCGTCTCCTCGGCTAAAAAAGCGTTGCGCGCAAAGGCGTAGATCCCTTCGTGGAAGCTGAGATTCATTTCATAGAAGGCTTCCGGCGAGATTGACGGACCGCGATCCGCCATCTGCTGCTGGATCTGACGCAGCGCAGCCAGCTGAACCGGCGAAATGCGCCGCGCCGCCAGCCGCGCGCACAGCCCTTCCAGCTCGGCCATCACCTGAAACATTTCCAGCAGCGTATTCATGCTCAGGGCGCGCACCATCACGCCCTGACGGCCGTTGAGATCCACCAGCCCGTCGGCCGCCAGCAGGCGAAAGGCCTCGCGTACCGGGGTACGGGAAACACCGAACCGCGCGCCAATTTCCTTTTCATCCAGTCGTTTACCCGGTTCCAGCGCGCCGCTGGCGATCTCTTTTTCCAGCGTCTGCTTCAGGCCGTCCGCCAGCGAGGTTCCCGTCAGGCGGGAGAGGTTTTTTTGCTCACTCATGGTGCTGTTTGCTCATCAGGTTGCACTGTTACGATCCATTTGCATACCTGTTAAATGAAAAGGTATACATCTCTTTCACCACTTTATATTGCGTATTGTCGCTGATTTCTGGCGCGGGTCAATGGCATTTATTGAAACTGGCACACATCCTGCAAGTCCTGAAGGGCAGTTAAGACATTAAAAAAGCGTTCACATGTATACATAACACGATTTTTGATTATCACCTGAATGTTAAACCCGAAACCAGAGGATACGCTCATGTCAGGACTTACCTCGCAGTTCGCCCGTCGTTGTCTGACTGGATTGCTCTGTACCGCGCTGCTGGCCAGCGCCGCGCAGGCCGCACAGGAGAAAGTTTCCGTGCGCCTGAAATGGCTGGCGCAGGCGCAGTTTGCCGGCTTTTACGTTGCCAAAGAAAAAGGCTTTTATGCGCAGCAGGGGCTGGACGTCACCATCAATCCGGGCGGTCCGAACATCAACGTAGAAACCTTAGTGGCGTCGGGCGCGGATACCTTCGGCCTGGCGGGCGGTATGGAGAGCGTGCTGGCCGCGCGGGAAAAAGGTCTGCCGATTGTCGCGCTGGCGATGTCCCAGCAGCGCACGCCGTTCGCTTTTGTCACCTATGCGGATTCCGGCATCAACAGCTTTAAAGATTTTAAAGGCAAAAAAGTCTCGGTGTGGTTTACCGGCGTGCAGTATCCGCTGCTGGCCTCGCTGGGTGCAGCAGGGCTGAAAAAAGAGGATATCACCCTGCTGCCGCAGTCGGTGTCGCTCAACCCGTTTATCGATAAGCAGGTCGATGTCGCCACCGTCACCCTCTATAACGAATACAACACGCTGAAAGAGAAAGGCGTCACCAACCTCAAACTGATTTCACCCGATGACGTCGGGGTGACCACCCAGCAGGATGCGCTGATTACCTCAAAATCGATGGTGGAAAAAAAGCCGCAGCAGGTCCAGGCCTTTGTTAACGCCACGCTGGAAGGCTGGAAATACGCTCTCACCCACCGCGACGAAACCATTGATATTCTGATGAAAACCAACCCGAGCCTCGATCGTAAGCATCAGGTGGCGATGCTCGACTCCGTCGCCTCGCTGATGTACCCGCAGGGATCGCCGGGGCTGGGCAACGTCGATATGCCGAAAGCCGAGAAGATGATGAAGTTGCTGGTGGAGTACGGCGCGCTGAAACAGCCGGTTGACGTTAACCAGACCTTCGACCTCAGCTTCTGGAATAACGTCCCGGCGCAGTACAAAACCCTTAACTGATCACCGCACGGAGAAGCCTGATGACCGTTGCACCAAAAAAACATCTGCCCCTGCTGCAGCTGGATAATTTATGGAAACGCTTTGGCGATGGGCAGCAACAGGTCATCGCCGTCTCCGGCGTCAACCTGACCGTCAATGAGGGGGAGTTTGTCACGCTGGTTGGCCCTTCCGGCTGCGGCAAGTCAACCCTGTTCAATATGATCGCCGGACTGCTCGACCCGGACAGCGACGGGGCGATCCTGTTTAAAGGCCAGTCTCAGCGGGATGGCGAGCTGCTCGGCAAAGTGTCGTTTATGCCGCAGCGGGACCTGCTGCTGCCGTGGCGCACCATTATGGATAACGCCATTCTGGCGCTGGAGTGTGAAGGCGTGCCGCGCAAAGAGGCCCGCAAACGCGCCGAGGCGCTGTTCCCCAGCTTTGGTCTCAGCGGCTTTGAGCAGAGCTATCCACATCAGCTCTCGGGTGGAATGCGCCAGCGCGTGGCGCTGATGCGCACCTTCCTGTTTGAGCGCGATTTAATGCTGCTGGATGAGCCGTTCGGCGCGCTGGATGCACTGACCCGCACGCTGATGCAGCGCTGGCTGCTGAAGCTGTGGGAGCAGCATCGCCGCACCGTGCTGTTTATCACCCACGACATCGATGAGGCGATCTTCCTCGGTAGCAAAGTGGTGGTGATGAGCGCGCGCCCCGGCACCATCAAATGCGTTGAGCAGATCGATCTGCCCCGCCCGCGTACCCCCGACATGCTTACCTCTGCCGAATTTATCGCCATCAAGAAACGGCTGCTGGAGGCGATTGAGGAGGAGAGCATGAAGTCATTTCGCTTCACCGAGCATGAGGAACAGTCATGATCAAACGCCTTCTGACCCATCCTCTGGTGGTCGCGGTGTTGCTGGTGCTGCTGTTCTGGCAGGGAAGCGTCACGCTGTTTGCCATCAGCCCACGCTATCTGCCGTCGGTGCCGATGGTGGTGGCAGATATCCGCGCGAACGCCGATCTGCTGCTGGCCAGCACCGGGCGCACCGGGCTGGAAACGCTGCTGGGCTTTGCGCTGGGCACCGCGTTTGGCGTGGCCTGCGGCATCCTGTTTTTCTACGTCAGCTGGATCGATCGCGCCTGGTTTCCGCTGTTTGTTATCTCGCAGACCGTGCCGGTGATTGCCTTTGGCGCGCTGGTGGTGATCTGGTTCGGCAACACGCTGTTCGCCAAGGTGATGATCGCTTTTTACCTGACGTTTTTACCCGTCACACTGAACACCAAGCGCGGCCTGCAAATGGTGGACCCGCTGCATATCAGCCTGCTGCGCAGTTTCGGTGCCAGCGGCCTGAAGCGTTTTCTGGTGCTGCACTTCCCCGCCGCCGCTCCGTCGATTTTTGTGGCGCTGAAACTGGGCATTTCCCTCAGCCTGGTCGGCGCAATTGTCGGCGAGTGGTTCGGTGACACCACGGGTCTGGGCGTGCTGCTGATCCAGTCGATGTACAACGAAGACGTGGTGAGGATGTGGACGCTGATCGTGATCTGCGGGCTGACCGGTGCGCTGCTGTATGGCGTGGTGGAACGGCTGGAGAACAAACTGGCCTGGTGGGGGAAATAACCGTGATACGCAAACTTCTGCCGCCGTTCTTCGGCGTACTCAGCCTGATCCTGCTGTGGGAAGGCAGCATCTGGCTGTTTCATATTCAGCCGTTTGTGCTGCCTTCGCTGCACAGTATCGTGCTGGCCATTTTTAGCAGCGGCAACAGCCTGTGGGTGTCTATGGGCTGGACGCTGGTGGAGGCGTTGAGCGGCTTTGCGCTTGGCCTGCTGGCCGGTCTGCTGCTGGCCATGCTGATGACGATTTTTCGCCCGCTGGAGGCGATTCTGATGCCGCTGGCGGTGGCGATTAACTCGGTGCCGACCGTGGCCTGGATACCGCTGGCGCTGATCTGGTTTGGTATGGGGGCGCTGTCCAAAATCGTGCTGGTGGTGCTCGCCGTCAGCTTTGTCATCCTGGTCAACAGCCTGCACGGCCTGAAACAGGCCGACCCGCAGATGATCAATCTGATGCGCAGCTTCGGTGCCAGCCGCCTGACCATTATGCGCAAACTGCAGCTGCCCGCCGCGCTGCCCAGCATCGTCAGCGGCCTGCGCGTGGGGCTGGTGCGCAGCATTATCGTGGCGATTGTCGCCGAAATGCTCGGCGCGTATCAGGGCATCGGCTGGACCATCTTCCAGTCCACGCAGCAGGTGGATCTGCTGACCGTATGGGCTGCCGTCGTCGTTTCTTCTCTGGTCAGTATCGCACTCTACGGCCTGTTGGCCTGGATCGACACGACCTTCATCTGGTGGAAATAATCATGACTCAATCCGAACAGCAACTTCGCGTACAGCTTGCCGCCTGCTACCGGCTGATCGCGCATTTCAAGATGGACGATCTGATTTACAACCATATTTCCGTACGCCTGCCGGGGCCGGAACACCATTTTCTGATCAACCCCTACGGACTGTTTTTCTCTGAGGTGACCGCCTCCAGCCTGATTAAGATCGATCTGGAAGGCAACGCGCTGGAACCGAGTGACTATGAGGTAAACCGCGCCGGGTTCGTCATCCACAGCGCGATCCACGCGGCGCGGGAAGATGCCATCTGCGTACTGCATACCCATTCCGATGCGGCCACCGCCGTCTCGGCGCTCGAAGAGGGTTTACAGCCGGTCAGCCAGTTTGCCATGCACTTCTGGAATCGCCTTGGCTATCACGCCTATGAGGGCGTGGCGCTGGATACCGATGAGCGCGAGCGGCTGGTGCGCGACCTCGGCCCGCATCAGGTAATGGTGCTGCGCAACCACGGCATTCTCGCCGCCGGTCGCACCATTCCCGAAGCCTTTATGCTCGCTTACTACTTCGAACGCGCCGCGCGCATTCAGCTGATGGCGCAGGGCAGCGGTAGCCAGCTGCTGCTGCCGCCGGAAGCCGTTTCGGAGAAGGCCGCACGCCAGTTTAATCAATGTGAAGGGGATATCCGCCTGCGTGGTGAACGCGAGTGGCCCGCCTTTATCCGTCTGCTGGACAACCTTGACCCCAGCTATCGTCAGTAACGCTTGAGGAGATTAGTCATGTTAGAACTTCGTCCGTTAACCGAACATATCGGCATGGAAGTGCTGAACGTTGATGCCACCCAGCCGATCGATGCTGAGACCTTTGCCGCCCTGCGCGATGCGCTGAACACCCACTCGGTGCTGCTCCTGCGCCAGCAACCGGTCAGCGAGTCGCAGCACGTGGCCTTTGCCCGCGAGTTCGGCGAGCTACAGGTTCACGTGCTGAGCCAGTATCTGACCACGCCGTACCCCGAGCTGTATGTGCTGTCCAACGTTAAGCAGGACGGTAAGGCGATCGGCAACCATAAAGAGGGCTGGAACTGGCACTCTGACTGGTCCTATTACGATGTGCCCTGCTTCGGCTCGGTGCTGCACGCGGTGGAAGTACCGCCGGTTGGTGCGGATACGCTGTTTTCCTCCATGTTTGCCGCCTATGACGCGCTGGATGAAGAAACTAAACGCCTGATTCAGCCGCTGAGCGCGGTGCACTCCTATTCCACCTACTACGCCAAAGCCTTCGCCGATCGTGAACCGCTGACCGAGGTGCAGAAAGCCGCCACCCCGGACGTAATCCACCCGCTGGTGCGTCGCCATCAGGAAACCGGCCGTCCGTCGCTGTTTGTCGGCCAGGATATCGTGAAAGAGATCGTCGGCCTGTCGCCGGAAGAGAGTGAAGCGCTGCTGGCGCGGCTGAATGCCCACGCCGTTAGCGAGCAGTTTGTCTATCGCCACAAGTGGCAGGCGCACGATCTGCTGATCTGGGACAACCGCTGTACCATGCACCAGGCCACGCCGTATGACGATGTCGCCTATCGCCGCGTGATGCATCGCGCGACGGTGAAGGGCAGCGAACGCCCGCAGGCGCTGGTGTAAGCCATGGCCGCTTCCGACGAACGACTGCATCAGGCGCTGCTACAGGCCTTTAAGCAGCGCCACCTGAACAGCCTGAGCTGGCTGGCTGCGGAACCGGCGCTGGCAGCGGCGGCGGCAGGCAGCAACGACGCGAGCGCCCCGCTCGCCGGTTTCCCGCTGGTGGTGAAAGACAATATCGATGTTGCCGGAATGCCGACCAGCATCGGCACCGCGCTGCTGGCGGAGGAGCCGGTCAACCGCAGCGCGGAGCTGGTGACGCGCTTACAGCGTGCCGGGGCGATTATCATCGGTAAGGCCAGCATGCACGAGCTGGCCTCCGGCACCAGCGGGCTGAATGCGGCCCGGGGCGATGTGCTGCATCCCTTCCTGCCGGGTCGCGTGGTGGGCGGTTCTTCCAGCGGCAGCGCTGCCGCCGTGGCGGCCGGGATTGTTACGGCCAGCATCGGCACCGATACCGGCGCATCGGTGCGGCTTCCGGCCTCGTTCTGCGGGCTGATTGGCTTTCGCCCTTCGCTCGCGCGCTATCCGCAGCAGGGGATCGCCCCCATATCCCCCAGCCGGGACACCGCCGGTATTATCGCTCAGCGTATGGACGACGTGCTGGCGCTGGATGCCGTTATCAGCGGTGAATCCGCCCTACCCGCCGTGATGCTGGCCGACCTGCGGCTGGGCGTACCCCGCGCGCACTTCTGGCTCGGCTGCGAACCGGTCGTTGCGGCGGCGGCGGAGACGGTGCTGCACCGGTTACGCGATCTCGGCGTCACGCTGGTTGAGGTGAACATTGAACAGGCCGGGGAGCTGGCGGTACAGGCGGGATACCCGATGGCTTCGTTTGAGATGCTGCGCGACCTGCCGCGCTATCTGCAACAGCGCGGCAGCCGCTACAGTTTTGACCAGCTGAAAAGCGCCATCGCCAGCCCCGACGTGCAGGCGCTGGTGGCGGATGCCGAAACCATCGGCCCCGAACGCTATCAGGAAGCACTTAACCACTGGAAGCCGCTGCTGATTGCCCGCTATCAGGCCGTTTTTCAGCAGCATCGCTTAGACGGTCTGGTGTTTCCCACGGTGCCTTTGCTGCCGCCGCCGGTCGCGCAGGCCAATGCGCTGTTCCGCCAGCTGATCGCCAACTGCGAACCGGCTACGGTCGTTGGACTGCCCTGCATCAGCCTGCCGCTGGCGCAGACGCCGGACGGCATTCCCGTGGGGATGGAGTTTCAGTTTGCGGCCGGGGAGGACCGCCGCCTGCTGGCGGCCGCGGCGCTGCTGATGGCGCAGTACCACCACGGATTGACGTGTTGAAATAGACGTAAAGGTAACGGGACAGAGCTTAACGCTGAAGCTGCGCCCTGTTAAGCACGGGTGTTACGTGATTGCTTGTGAGGTCAGGCGATGCGTCACCCCCTTCAAAGCGAGGGGGTGACTTTTTTTACGCGATTACTTCACGCAGGTGTCACACTGATTGTGGATCTGCTGGAAGAAGTCGTTGCCTTTATCATCGACCAGGATAAAGGCCGGGAAGTTTTCGACTTCAATTTTCCAGATAGCCTCCATACCCAGCTCAGGGTATTCGACGCACTCCAGACTTTTAATACTCTGCTGCGCCAGCACCGCAGCCGGGCCGCCGATACTGCCGAGGTAGAAGCCGCCGTGTTTCTGGCAGGCATCCGTTACCTGCTGACTGCGGTTACCCTTCGCCAGCATGATCATACTGCCGCCGTTGGCCTGTAGCAGGTCAACGTAGGAGTCCATGCGCCCGGCGGTGGTCGGCCCCAGCGAACCGGAGGCATAGCCTTCCGGCGTTTTGGCCGGACCCGCGTAGTACACCGGGTGATCCTTAATGTACTGCGGCAGCCCTTCGCCGTTATCAATTCGCTCTTTCAGCTTGGCGTGGGCGATATCGCGCCCGACGATAATGGTGCCGCTGAGTGACAGGCGGGTCGATACCGGATACTCAGACAGTTGGGCGAGGATCTCCTTCATCGGGCGGTTCAGATCCACCTGCACCACATCGCCCTCGCCCTGCTGGCGCAGTTCTTCCGGTATATACTGGCCCGGATTCTGCTCCATCTTCTCAATCCAGATACCGTCGCGGTTGATTTTCGCCTTGATATTACGGTCGGCGGAACAGGATACCGCCATCGCCACCGGGCAGGATGCACCGTGGCGCGGCAGGCGGATCACGCGGATATCGTGGGCGAAGTATTTACCGCCAAACTGCGCACCCAGCCCCAGCTGCTGCGCCGCCAGCAGCAGCTCCTGCTCCAGCGCCACGTCGCGGAACGCCTGGCCGTGCTCGTTGCCTTCGGTGGGCAGCTGGTCGTAATAGTGGGTCGAGGCCAGCTTCACGGTTTTCAGCGTGCTGTCGGCCGACGTACCGCCAATCACAAAGGCAATATGGTACGGCGGGCAGGCCGCAGTACCCAGGCTGCGCATTTTCTCGGTAAGGAAGTTTTTCAGTTTCCCGGGCGTCAGCAGAGCTTTGGTTTCCTGATAGAGGTAGGTTTTATTGGCCGATCCGCCGCCTTTGGCCATGCACAGGAATTTGTATTCATCGCCATCAACGCTGTAGAGATCGATCTGCGCGGGCAGGTTGGTGCCGGTGTTCACCTCACGGTACATATCCAGCGCGGCATTCTGCGAATAGCGCAGGTTGTCTTCGGTGTAGGTGTTGTACACCCCCTGCGCCAGTGCGGCCTCATCGCCGCCGCCGGTCCACACGCGCTGCCCTTTTTTACCCATAATAATCGCCGTACCGGTGTCCTGACAGGTCGGCAGAATGCCCTTGGCGGCAATTTCGGAGTTGCGCAAAAACTGCAGCGCCACGTAGCGGTCATTCTGGCTGGCTTCCGGATCGGCCAGCATCGCGGCCACCTGACGCTGGTGCGCCGGGCGCAGCATAAAGGAGGCGTCGTGGAAGGCATGCTGCGCCAGTAGCGTCAGGGCCTGCGGTTCCACTTTTAAAATAGACTGACCGTCGAATTCACTGACGGAAACGTGATCGCGGGTGAGCAGATAGTATTCGGTATCCTCTTTGGCAAGAGGGAACGGGGTCTGATAATGGAACGGTTTTTTCGACATTTTGCTCTCACTTAATGATAAGTAGCCGCGCAACATCGCTGAACTACCCGCAACGTCACTGGCGATATTTCATTATGGTTTTATTATCTGGCCGGCCCGGGGAGATGCGGGGCCGGCAGGTTTAGTGAGAATGTTATAGGGAGTTGGGGATAATAACCATGACTTCTGTGCCAGATCAGAACATCATTACCATCCACGGATAGCCGATCAGCATCAGTGCGCACAGGAAGAACAGTCCGAAGATGGTGCCCATTCGCCAGTAGTCTTTGGTCGGCAGATAGCCGCTACCGTAATAAATCGGGCTGGGTCCGGTGCCGTACGGCGTGATAATCCCCATTACGCCCAGTGAGGTACACATCATCAGGCAGAATACCGGCATATTGATCCCCGGAATGGAGGCGGCAATGGTCAGCATCGCGGGCAGCAGCGCGGTGGTGTGCGCGGTGGTGCTGGCAAACAGATAGTGCAGCAGATAGAAGGCGATCATCAATACCACCGCCGACACCTGCGGATCGTAGCCGTGGAGCAGCAGACCACCCTGCTTACCCAGCCAGGCGATAAAGCCCACGCGCGCCAGACCGTCGGCCAGCGCCACCAGCGTGGCGAACCAGGCGAAGGTGTTCCACGCCGGTTTATTGCTGGTGATATCATTCCAGTTCAGCACTCCGGTCCACAGCATCAGCACCACCACCAGCAGCGCGGCCATCGCCGGTTCAATCCACGCCGTGGCGAAGATCCACATTAGCAGCGCCGACACCACAAACACCAGCAGCAGGATTTCATTGCGCGACAGTTTGCCCAGTTTTTCCAGTTCGCTGGTGGCCCAGCGCGGCACCTCATCGTTGAATTTTACCTCCGGCGGATAGAGCCAGTAGGCCATCAGCGGCATAGTCAGCAGAAGCAGTACGCCCAGCGGCAGGAAGGCGATAAACCACATGCCCCAGGAGATATCAAAGCCGATAACGCTTTTCACCAGCGCCAGCGCCAGCAGGTTCGGTGCTAGGGCGGAGAGGAACATCGAGCTGGTGATACAGGCTGCGGTGATCGCCACCCACATCAGATAGGAACCGATCTTACGCGCGCTGGGGTCGTTGGGTTTGGAGCCGTACAGCGGCGGCAGGTTGGCGATAATCGGATAGATAGTCCCGCCGCTACGCGCGGTGTTGGACGGCGTAAACGGGGCCAGCAGCAGGTCGGCGAAGGTTATGGCGTAGCCCAGCGTCAGGCTGCGACGGCCCAGGTATTTCACCAGGATCAGCGCCAGCCGACGGCCAAACTGCGTTTTGTCATAGCCTGCGGCAAACATAAACGCGCCAAAAATCAGCCATACCGTAGAGTTGCCGAAGCCGCTGACCGCCCACTTAAACGCCTGGGTGGCGGTTTTGAAATTCGGATCGGCCAGTTCCGCCGGGCTGAACAGCACCCACGGACTGAACAAAGCGATGGCCACCACCCCGGTCAGCCCGATCACCGCCCCGGGCAGCGGCTCGAAAATCAGGCCGACAATCACACCAACAAAAATCGCGAAGAAGTGCCATGCATAAGGCTCCAGCCCCTCAGGCACCGGCATCAGTAGCAGCAGTACCGCCACGAGAACGGGCAGGAACATCATAATCAGGCGTTTTTTATTTCCCGTTGCGGCCGGAGGGGCAGCAGCGGTTTCACTAACCGACGATGTCTGTTTCATAGTTTTTATCTGCAGGTTGATGAGTTTGAGTGAAGTATCCACATACTTTATAGCCGATATTCTGTTTATTTTTTAATTTTTTTATGCGGGTAACCCGGGTATCAAGGGAGCCATCCGCCATCAGATAAAATCATGCATTGTTATATTTCGTTTACTTTTGCTATTCCCGCGAAATTAAATGGAAATATTAATATCAATAATAAGGTTTATCTCAACAGAGAAAACCTGTCGTTTACTTTATAGACAATACAGTTCATGCAACAAAAACAACATATAGGATATTGTTTTTGTTGAAGTTATTTTTATGTATATTGAAAGTTGATTTTTTGTTCTTGTTGGTTAACAATTAATAAATTATTTTATTTTGGCACAGTAATATCTGTTCATTGTTGGTGGTTGAATTTAGAATAAAAAACTATCCACCCGAGTAATTTTATATTCGCCACAGGATGCCGTTAAATCGCTATTTTTTAAATCGTCGCCTGCAACAGAATTATAAGAATTTTTATTTGGAGCCCACCTGATGAATACGTTAAGCCCTGTTCTTAATCCGCTGACGCTGCCGAACGGCGCCGTGCTGAAAAACCGTCTGTTAATGGCCCCCATGACCACCTGTACCGGCTTTTACGATGGCACGGTCACCAGTGAACTGGTGGAATACTACCGCGATCGCGCGGGCAGTATTGGTACGGTGATCGTTGAGTCCTGCTTTATCGACCCCAAAGGGCCGGCTTTCCCCGGCGCTATCGGCATCGACAGCGATAATAAAATCTCCGGTCTGGCAAAAATTGCCCACGCTATCAAGACCAAAGGCTCCAAGGCCATTTTGCAGATCTATCACGGTGGCCGCATGGTGGAGCCGGAGCTGATCGGCGGAAAAACGCCGGTAGCGCCAAGCGCTATCGCCGCTCCCCGTGAAGGCGCAACGACCCCACAGGCGCTGACCGCAGAAGAAGTCGACGTGATGATCACTAAGTTCGGCGATGCGGTAAACCGGGCAATCAAAGCCGGGTTTGACGGCGTGGAGCTGCACGGTGCGAATACCTATCTGATCCAGCAGTTCTATTCACCGAACTCCAACCAGCGCGATGATAAATGGGGCGGCAGCCGCGATAATCGCACCCGCTTCCCGCTGGAGGTGCTGGAGATCACCCATAAGATGGTGCGGCGCTTTGCCGACTCCACCTTTATCATCGGCTATCGCTTCTCGCCGGAAGAGCTGGAAGTGCCCGGTATCCGCTTCGACGATACGATGTACCTGCTGGAGAAGCTGGCGGAGCGCGGCATTGACTATGTGCATTTCTCCGTCGGCCAGCTGTTGCGCCCGTCGATTGTTGACCGCGACGATCCTACTCCGCTGATCACCAAATATCTTGCCGCCCGTACGGCGACCCTGGCAAAGGTGCCGGTTATCGGCGTGGGCGGCGTGCTGAATAAAGCCGACGCCGAACTGGCGCTGGAAAAAGGCTTCGATCTGGTGGCGGTAGGTAAAGCCTGCATCGCCTACCCGGACTGGGCCGATCGCATCATTAAAAACGAGCAGCTGGAGCTGTTTATCAACAGCACCCAGCGGGAAGCGCTGAACATTCCTGAACCGCTGTGGCGATTCTCACTGGTGGATGCGATGATCCGCGATGTCAGCTCCGGCGGCCGGAAGTACAAAGCCGGCGTGTACCAGGAGAAAGTGGAAGCCGAAGCGCTGAAGCTGAAAATCAACGTTACGCTGGATACCGACCGTATAACCGACATCGCGATGGTGGCGGATGACTCGCTCGATGTGGACTTCACCACCACCTTTGAGAAGCTGCGTACCCGTATGCTGGTGGCCAACAGCCCCTACGTGGATGCCATCACCGGAGCGACCACCCAGAGTGAGGCGCTGAAAAAAGCCGTCTCACGCGCGATGACCACCTCCAGTAAAGAGCACGTGATCGAAGAAGGCGGCAACCCGCAGGCACCGCAGAGCTACGATGTGGTGGTGATCGGCAGCGGCGGTGCCGGGCTGGCGGCGGCGATCCAGGCCAGCGACGCCGGTGCACACGTGGTGATTATTGAGAAGATGCCGACCATCGGCGGCAACACCATTAAAGCTTCGGTGGGGATGAACGCGGCGGAAACCCACTATCAGCAGCTGAAAGGTATTGAGGACAGCAAAACGCTGTTCTATGACGAGACGCTGAAAGGCGGCAAATTCAAAAACAACCCGGTGCTGCTGAAAGAATTCGTTGAGCGGGCACCGGGGGCGATTGAATGGCTGAAGGACAATAACATCGAACTCAGCGACATCACCATCACCGGCGGTATGAGCGTTGAGCGCACCCACCGCCCTGCCGATCGTTCTGCGGTGGGCGGCTTCCTGATTAGCGGCCTGGTAAAAGGCATTAACCAGCGCAATATCGAGGTGCTGCTGGAAACCGCCGTGGAAGAGATCCTGCTGGAAAACGGCGTGGTCAGCGGTGTGAAGGTGGTCGACGAATACAACGACACCCGTGTTCTGAATGCCAAAAGCGTGATTGTGGCCACCGGCGGCTTCAGCGCCAATCGGGAAATGGTGGTGAAATATCGCCCTGAGCTGGATGGTTTTGTCACCACCAACCACAAAGGTGCCACCGGCAGCGGCATTGCCATTCTGCAACACATTGGTGCGGGCACGGTGGATATGGGTGAAATTCAGATCCATCCGACCGTGGAGCAAACCACCTCCTACCTGATTTCCGAAGCCATTCGCGGCGGCGGGGCGATTCTGGTCAGCCAGGCGGGCCATCGTTTCTATAACGAGATGGAAACCCGCGACAAGGTCTCGGCGGCGATTATCGCCCTGCCGGAGAAAAGCGCCTGGATAATCTTCGACAATCAGGTGCGCAGCAACAACAAAGCCGCCGATGAGTACATCGCCAAAGGCTTTGTTGTTAGCGCCCCTACCCCGCACGAGCTGGCGGTGAAGCTGAATATGGACCAGGAGACCCTGCAAACTACGCTGGGGCGCTACAACCAGTTCGTCGACCAGCAGAATGATGAAGATTTTGGCCGCACCACCGCGCTGCGCCATCCGCTGAATCAGGCACCGTACTACGCCATTCGCATTGCCCCCGGTGTGCATCACACCATGGGCGGCATCACCATCAATACCGAAACGGCGGTGCTGGATACTCAGCAGCAGCCGATTGGCGGCGCATGGGCGGCGGGTGAAGTGGTCGGCGGCATCCACGGTGCCAACCGGATTGGCGGTAACGCGATTGCCGATATCATCATTTTCGGCACGCTGGCAGGCCGTAACGCCGCCGCCTGGGCGCGGCGCTGACATCCGGTGGACGGGGTATATGCCTTTTCCGCTGTGATGATGGGTTCCCCGATCCTGCTGAAGCTGTTTGAGCACGATGAAGCGCTGGCTCGCGGGGTATTCCGGCTGATTAAACAGCAGGAAAACCGGCTGACCGTGAATCGCCCCCACTCGGAGGTGATGGCGATTAATCATGCGGCGGGCCGCCATCCGGTGGCCGTCAGCCTGCCGGTGTATCACCTGATCAAACGCGCTCACCGGGTCAGCCTGCTGCCCGGTAGCGCATTTAATTTTGCCATTGGCCCGCTGGTTAAGCGCTGGAAAATTGGTTTTCAGGGCAACAGCGTGCCGCCGGAGGATGAAATCAGGGCGTTACTGACGCTGACCCGGCCCGACGGGATAACCCTCGACGATGATAGCCACAGCGTGTTTCTGCATCAGGTCGGTATGGAAATTGACCTCGGGGCGATTGCGAAAGGCTGGATCGCCGATGAAGTACGCGACTATCTGCGCCAGCAGCAGGTGGATTACGGGCTGATTAACCTCGGTGGCAATATTCAGACGCTCGGCCACCAAACGGAGCGGTGCTGGGGCATCGGCCTGAAGCAGCCCTTTGCTGAAGACGGTGCGCTGATTGGCGTGATTAAGGTGATGAACCGATCGGTAGTCACCTCTGGCGTCTATGAGCGCTATTTCGAACTCGACGGACGGCGCTACCATCATATTCTCGACCCGCGCAGCGGCTATCCGCTGGATAACGAACTGCTCAGCGTGACCGTGATATCGCGAGAGTCGATTGATGGTGATATCTGGACCACGCTGCTGTACGGCATGGGCGTGGAAAACAGCCTGATGTATCTGGCAGATACACCGCAGATTGAAGCGATTTTTGTCACCCGCGACCGCCGGGTGATCTGTTCTTCGCAGCGTCAGTTCAGTTTTTCTCTGCTGGATGACAGTTACCTGCTACACAATGCAACGATCTGACCACTGCGTGACTTGCAACCGAGATTATCTGAAGTCAGGCGGGCGATGCGTTCATCGCCCGGAGAGAAGATTAATAACGCATCATGACCGATTTCAGACGCGTGTAGTCGTTGATAAATGCGCTACCAAACTCACGCCCGTTACCGGAACTTTTTATTCCACCAAATGGCAGCGCCGGATCGAGGAAGGTATGCATGTTTATCCAGACAATACCGGCCTGGATGCGCTCGCTATAGCGAATGGCCTTATTGAAATTATGCGTCCAGACGCTGGCGGCGAGGCCGAACGGCGAGTTATTGATCTGCTGGAGTACCTTTTCCTCATCGTCATAGGCGAGGAACGATCCAACCGGGCCGAAGGTTTCCTCACGCATCAGCGTAGAGTCTTCACTGCGGACTTTCACCACCGTTGGCAGGAAGTAGTAGCCAGGACGGTCCGGCGAATATCCACCGTAAAGGATCTCATCGCCATCCTCTTTCGCCCTGGCAACCATCTTCAGAATTTTCTCCAGATGGGCCTTATTAGCCAGCGGCCCAACCTGACAGTCTTCCTCGAACGGCGAAGCCACTTTCAGCTGAGAAAGCCGCTGGATCAGCGCGCTCAGCACCTCGTCCATTTTCTCTGCGGGCAGGTAGAAACGCTCCGCCGACGCGCAGATTTGCCCCTGATTCACATAGCCTGCCTCCATGATACCGTCAACCATCTCACTGACCGACATATCCGCCAGAAACAGTGCGGCGTTTTTACCGCCCAGTTCCAGAGTCGCCGGTTTCGCCAGCGCGCTGGCGGCGTTACCCACCGCACGGCCGGTCGGCACCGAACCGGTAAAGGTCACTTTGGCACAGAACGGGTGTTCGATCAGTAAAGGTCCCAGCAATCCGCCGTTGCCGTTGAGAACGTTGATCGTGCCCGGAGGGAAGCCGACGTCGGCGGCCAGCTGCGCCACCCGCAGCATGGTCAGCGGAGTAAATTCACTCGGTTTCAGCACCACGGTACAGCCACAAACCAGTGCCGCCGCCATCTTCCATATGGCAATCATGATCGAGAAGTTCCAGGGAATAATGCCGACCACGACCCCCAGCGGTTCACGCTGGGTAAATCCGCGATACTTTTCTCCGTTGAATGACGGCAGGGAGATCTCGGTCGTTTCGCCGTAAATTTTCCCTGCCCATCCGGCAAAGTAACGTAAAAATGCGACAGCCTGATCCACTTCCAGGCCGCGAGACAGCGCGATAGTTTTCCCGGAACACAGCGTTTCTATCTGCGCCAGTTCTTCCCGATGCTGTTCCATGGCATCGGCCAGTTTCAGCATCAGGTTCCCCCGCGCCTGCGTGGACATCTCCGACCAGCTGCCAAGAAATGCCTGCTGAGCCGCCGCCATAGCCGCTGCAACATCTTCCGCGCAGCCGTCGTGAACGCGTGCCACCTCATTCCCTGTCGCAGGGTCGATAACCGGGCGCAGAGCACCTCCCCCCGGCTGGCTCAATCCATTAATAAAATGGCCGTGATCGCGTTGTAAAAATGCGCTCACCGCCGCCAGCTGTTTTACCTGAGTCATACAAAGCCCCTGTTTGAGAGAGAGAATCCATTCTTGTCAGGGGGCGAAAGCCCCGTGAACACTGGATTTACCACGCTATCAATCTGCGTTATCTGTGGGGTCTTCTGTTTGAGCTTGCGTGCTTTCACATCAGACAATGATGCGGTAATGATGAATCGTTGAAAGTACGTTAAGGCAGGGAAAGCTGGCGCTGAATAGCAGAAAGCGTGCGTTTGCGAATAATACCGCTGGCTGTGCGGATTAACAGCCAGTAAGGCAGCAACTTGAGCCGGGTGGCATTGTCCGGACAGTTGATAAACGTTTCGGTTTGTAGCCGCCAGTCGTCTCCTGCTGGCAATAGTTGAAAATGTAACACCAGGCGGGCCACGCCGGGCTCGTTGAACGCAAAGAATTTGTGCACATCCCGCAGCGGAATAATGCCCATATCAGGTCGCCAGAACCGCCCGGTCAGGCCGTAAGTCAGACTGTCCGGCTGCCGATCCAGCGGGGTGAAGGTATGCAGACCAAAGGCAGCCTGTGGCTTACGCGGTTTATTCCTGGAGAAAAGCTTACCGGGCAACTCACGCAAAATCATAAAAGCATTTGAAAGAGGATCGCCACGCATATCGTACGCGGCAACGGCATCAAGGATAGCCTCTGCGCTGGCACGAATAGGCCCGGACTGATGACGCTCGTGGAAATTATACCCCGGTAAAAACGGCGTTTTGCTGTCTGAATATCGACTTTCTTTTTCGCTGATACAGCCAAATATACGCATTATCGATTCCTTATAGAGTGGGGTCGAGGATAGTACGTAAATTGCTAAAACAGAAAGGCGCCGCTGTTAAGAAGCGGCGCCCGATAAGAAGTGCATATCAATGATAGCTGATGGTGGTACCCACCAGGCTATTCGGTTCCGTATACGCTGCGGTGCGAATCGCTCTGGCAGGTACGGCGGTGGCCTTGCCCGACAACTGGGTCGTCAGTGCAACCAGCGTGGTGCTGCCGGTTACAAAACTGGTGGTTGAAGGCTGTTGCACCGTGGTCAGATAACCCTCTGTTTGTGCTGCCAGGCTGGCACCGGAAACCGTGCTCAGGATGACTGCAACAAGGGCCGTTTTACGAATGTTCATGATGTCCCCTTGATGCCTTTTCCTGCGATAGATGAATTACTGATAGATAACCGCTGTACCGTGCAGTTTGTTATCGCCAGAAGTCGAGGTGATTCGGAAAGATTTCGCGCCTGCCTGTTCAGCTTTCACTGCCAGTTTCGCTTCCAGTGAAGAAAGATTTGACGCGCCGCCTGCAGAAACAACCCCAATCTGTTGCTGCTGCTGAGGTGCACTGTTAACCAGATCGGCGGCAAAGCCGGTGAAAGAAACGGAAGCCAGAGCGATTGCAGCGATGGTCATTTTAATGGTTTTCATAATATTTACTCTCGATTTTGTGCTGTTCGGTTAGTTGGCGTCGTTATTAATTAACGATCGATAATTAAATATTATCCTCCGTCGTGCGTATCGTCAACACCATTTTATTAACGATCGATAATTTAATAACTAATTCATTGAATTTACTATTTTTATAGTGAGCACTTTTTTGCATAACGCCAGACGAAATCAGCCATTACGTACCGCTCGACAGCGGCTAACAATGTTTTTATACTGATTGATAATTTAATCATTTGTGCGGTAATGCTAAGCGAGGAATGATGACAACGACTGAGCAGGACGCAGCAACACGTAAAGGCCGGGGACGGCCGAAAACCTTCGATCGGGAAGCGGCGCTGGATATCGCGCTGGAGCTGTTCTGGCGTCATGGCTATGAAGCTACGTCGCTGGCCGATCTGGTGGCGGCGACGGGCGCAAAAGCGCCAACGCTGTATGCTGAATTTACCAATAAAGAGGGAATGTTCCGCGCGGCGGTGGATCGCTATACCGAGAAGTTCGCCAGTAAAAGTGCCGCAGCGCTCTCCTGCCCGGACAGCTGCGTGGCCAGCGGCGTGGAAAACTACTTCCGCTCAACGGCGGCCTGTTTTACCGACAGCGAAAAGCCGGGCGGCTGTTTCTTTATCTGCACCTCAACCGGTCTTTCCGCCAGCTCTGAAGACGTGGCGAAAATGCTGCGCAGGCGGCACGACAACCAGGAACAGAATCTGCTGGAGTTTCTGCAGGACCGTCAGACGGCCGGCGAGCTGGACCCGCGGGCGGACCTGAAAGGCATTTCCGCCTGGCTGGGCTGCCTGCTGCAGGGGATGTCCGTACGCGCCCGCGAAGGCGCGACGGAAGCGGAACTGAATGCGCTGGTGGATACACTGATGCTGCAGTGGCCAGTACTCAGCAAGCTGGGCGTGGATTAACGCGCCGGGCGTTCCAGTCCTAAATGACCGCGCAGCGTATCGGCCTGATACGCTGCGCGGAACACGCCCCTCTCTTGTAGCAGCGGCACCACGTCGTTGAAAAAGGCGTCCGAGGCTTCGGGGATCCACGGCGGCATCACCACAAAACCATCCACCGCACGCTGCTGATACCACTCGGCGATACGTGCCGCCAGCGACTGTGCGGTTCCCGCCACGATAAATCCGGACCCGGCTACCCATTTGGTAAACTGCCGCACGGTCATCCCCTGCTCTCTCGCATGGCTCAGCATCGGCGCAAAGCGCTCTTTTCTCGCCAGCTGGCCGACAATATCCGGCACCGGACCGTCAAGATCGTGCTGCGCCCAGTCGTAGTTCATAGTGTTTGAAAGATGGGTCAGCGTGGCCAGCGGATGATGCAACTGCTTAAGCTCATTCAGCAGATCGTCGGCCTCCTTCTGCGTACGGCCAATCACCGGCTGTAACCCGGGCAGGATCTTCAGGCTGTCTGGCGTTCGACCGTGGGCCACCACCCGCGCTTTCACCGCCGCGTACCAGGCCTGTGCCGAGGCCAGATCGGGTTTTTCGGCGGCAAACACCGCATCCGCCGTGCGTGCCGCCAGCTCCATAAACGGCCCTGAACCACCGGCCTGAAACGTCACCGGATGGCCCTGCGGCGGGCGCGAAATATTCAGCGGCCCGCGGCTACTGAACCAGTCGTTATCAATACCGGCGTAGCGAATCCGGCTGCCGTCCGCGTAGATGCCGTTTTCACGATCGCCGATAATCGCATCATCCGCCCAGCTGTCCCACAGCGTGCGGACCGCTTCGATAAATGCTTCTGCCTTTTCGTATCGCTGTTCGTGGCTCAGCAGCGTCTGACCAAAATTGGCCGCTTCGGCATCGCTGGTCGAGGTCACCACATTCCAACCTGCACGCCCGCCGGTCAGATGATCCAGCGTCGCCAGGGTTCGCGCAGCGGCAAAGGGCTGGATCACCGAGCTGGAAATGGTCCCGGCCAGGCCGATTTTATCGGTCACTGCGCCCAGCGCGGAGAGCACGGTGAACGGTTCCGGCCGCTCGGTCACGCGATGGCGAACCGCTTCGGTCACGCTGTCGCCATACACATCATCAATTGACAGCTTGTCGGCCATAAAAATCAGATCGAACTTTGCCGCTTCGGCCTTCTGTGCCAGTGATTTAATCAGCGGCCAGTCGGTGGGATTCGGTTTTGCCGCGCCGGGCATCCGCCAGCCCGCATAGTGACAGCCGGTGGTTTCCAGAAACAGCGCCAGATGCAGTGACATAATTTACCCCTTAGCCGGTTGGGTGCTGACGGTGAGATCGGTATCAAACCATTTCTCGGAGATCTTCTTCAGCGTGCCGTCGGCGCGCAGTTCGGTCAGCGCTTTATCCACCTTCGCCTTCAGCTCTTCTCCCCTGGCGTCCTTGCGGAACGGCAGCGCCACCTGCTTCTCGCCAAAGGTTTCACCGACCACTTTCAGCGGCAGATTCTTATGTTTGATCTGCCCCAGCAGGATCACCTGACCGGAAACGAAGGCATCCACCTTGCCCTGCGCCACGCTGTTAAACACCACATCAGACCCTTCGAAAGTCACCAGCTTGATTTTGTTTTCCGGGTCAAACTCTTTCAGCACTTTGGCATAGTTCGACCCCAGCTCGGCGGCCACGGTTTTCCCGGCCATATCGCTCAGCCCGTGGATGCTGTTGTTATTCACACTGACCGCCAGCGCCGCCGCAGAGTAGTAATACGGCACGCTGTAATCATATTTCTTGCGCCGCTCCGGGGTGTCGGCGAAATTGCCCACCGTATCCACCTTGCCGGTTTCCAGCGAGCCCAGCACCCCGACCCAGTCGGAGGTCACCCACTCGATTTTGTAGTGAATTTTCTCCGCCACCGCCTGCAGGATCTCAGCGCTGAAGCCTTTGATTTCGTTCCCCTGCTTAAAATAGTGCGGATAGCCGTCCGGCGTGGCACCCACCCTCAGCACCGGCTGCTCCGCAGATTTATCGGCGGCATTATCACAGCCGCTCAGCAGTGCCAGCGCGCCGGCAATCAGTACATATTTATACCCTTTCATGATGTTATTTCCCGGTTAGTCAGAGGACGTATGGCTTGCCGATATAGCGTTCCAGCTGCCGCTGTAGCGCGCTGAGCACAATGGTCAGCGCCCAGTACACCAGCCCGACGGCAAAATAGGCTTCAAAGAATTTCAGTGATTCGGTGGCGATCAGCTTGCCGCCCGCCAGCAGTTCACTCACCCCGAGGGTAAAGGCCAGCGACGAGTTCTTGATCAGGCCAATCCAGATATTTCCGGCGGCGGGAATGGCATTGCGGCACGCCTGCGGCAGCAGAATGCGCCTCGCCGCGTTGACGTGGCTGAGGCCTGACGCCAGCGACGCCTCCCACTGCCCGCGATCCACCGAGTCGATGGCCGCGCGAAACACTTCGGCCAGATAGGCGGCACTGTTCAGGCTCAGACCGATGATCACCGCGTGCGTGGCGCTCAGGCTGTTAAGCACCGGAAACAGCTGCGGCAGGCCGAAGTAGATAATCAGCAGCTGCACCAGCACCGGCGTACCGCGGAAAAAGGAGATATACAGATGGGCGAACAGCGCCAGCGGACGGATGCCGCGCAGCAAAACGGCCAGCCCGGCACCCAGCAAGGTGGCCAGCACAATGGAAGCCAGTGAAATAAACAGGGTGATCGGCAGGTAAGTCAGGATCTGGGGAATAATCCCCAGCATATAGCCAACGTCAAAATTCATGGCGGGATGTCCTTATCGTGGTATCAGGCAAATTCGTGGAGGAAGCGGTGCGCGCGGTTTTCCGTGACGGGATCAAACAGCACATCCGGCGCGCCCTGCTCAAGGATGCGCCCCTGCTCCATAAAAAATATCCGCTGTGAAATATCGCGGGCGAACTTCATTTCATGGGTGACGATCAGCATGGTCAGCGAGCGCTCGGCCAGACTGGCGATCAGGTTGAGAATGTCGCGCCGCAGCTCCGGGTCGAGCGATGAAGTGGGTTCATCCAGCAGCAGCGCTTCCGGCTCCAGGCTCAGCGCACGGGCGATGCCGACGCGCTGCTGCTGACCGCCGGACAGCGTAATGGGATAAGCCGAGGCTTTATGCGCCAGCCCGACGCTGGTCAGCAGTTCCATCCCCCGATCGCGCGCCTCATCCCGGCGATAGCCACGGCCGTAGATCAGCACTTCGGAGATATTTTCCAGCGCGGTTTTGTTCTTAAACAGGTTGTAGTGCTGAAAGACCATCGCACTCTGGCGACGAAAACGAGTAGTGCTACGGTGGGTCAGGGACGCGGCATCGACCGTTTCATCACCGATGGTGAGCTGGCCGCTGTCGGGTTTCACCAGCAGATTCAGGCTGCGCAACAGCGTGGATTTTCCCGAGCCGGACGGCCCGATAATCGACACCACTTCGCCACGTCGGACGCTGAAACTGATATCGTTAAGCGCCTGATAATTCTTAAACTTCTTATTTAACCCGCTGACTTTAATCATGACCGCCCCACTAAAAAATCACTTTGGGGCAGTGTAACGTTGCAAAAAATTGCAGACGAATGCTTAAAAATTATAAGGTTAGTTATTATTCGCTGAAGAAAACAGCAGAAAAATGGCCTCCCGAAGGAGGCCGTGAAGATTAAGGGCGTTTGGCGCGTTCGACGGTGACCTGCTGCGCAATGCGATCGCCAATGGTACGGTCGATATTGCGCCAGTATTCAAAGGCGCGGGACAGCACCGGCTCCTCCACGCCGTTGAGCAGATGGCCGCTGACGTTATCCACCAGCCGCTGGCGGGCGGCATCGTCCATCACCTGATTAATCAGCGTGTTCGCCTGGCCGTAATCGTCATCGTCACGATGCAGGCTGTACGGTGCATGGACCATATCGCCGCTAGCATGCCAGGTGGAATCCGTCGGGTAGCGCTGGCCGTCGGCCACCGGGCCGCCTTTGGAGTTCGGTGCATAAACCGGGTCGGACACCGGATTCATGCGCATCGCGCCGTCCTTGCTGTAGCTGTTCACCGGCGAATGCGGTGCGTTAACCGGGATCTGCTTGTAGTTCACCCCCAGCCGCGCGCGGTGCGCATCCGCATAGGCAAACATGCGGCCAATCAGCATCTTGTCCGGGCTGATGCCGATGCCCGGCACCAGATTGTTCGGCTCGAAGGCCGCCTGTTCAATCTGCGCGTGGTTATCGGTCGGATTTCTGTCGAGCGTGAGCGTGCCGACCTTAATCAGCGGGTAATCCGCATGCGGCCACACTTTGGTCAGATCGAAGGGGTTAAAGCGATAATTATCCGCCTCGGCGAACGGCATAATCTGCATATACAGCGTCCAGCTCGGATACTCCCTGCGTTTGATCGCGTCATACAGATCGCGGGTATGATAATCACCGTCCTGCCCGGCCAGCAGATCGGCCTCCTGCTGGTGCAGACACTCCACGCCCTGGTCGGTTTTGAAGTGGTATTTCACCCAAAACTTCTCGCCCTGCGCGTTCACCCACATATAAGTGTGGCTGGAAAAGCCGTCCATATGCCGCCAGCTTTTCGGGATACCGCGATCGCCCATCAGCCAGGTGACCTGGTGCGCCGATTCAGGCGACAGTGTCCAGAAATCCCACTGCATATCGTGATCGCGCAAATTGTTATCGGCGCGTCGCTTCTGCGAGCGGATAAAATGCTGGAACTTCAGCGGGTCGCGGATAAAGAACACCGGGGTATTGTTCCCCACCATGTCGTAGTTGCCTTCACTGGTGTAGAACTTGATGGCGAAGCCGCGCGGATCGCGCCAGGTATCCGGGCTGCCCCGCTCCCCGGCTACCGTGGAAAAGCGCATCACCACCTCGGTTTTCACCCCTGGCTGGAACAGCGCGGCTTTGGTATAGCGGCTGATATCCTCCGTCACTTCAAAACGGCCAAACGCCCCGCTGCCCTTGGCATGCGGCTGGCGCTCGGGGATGCGCTCACGGTTAAAATTGGCCATCTGCTCAATCAGATAGTGGTCATGCAGCAGCAGCGGGCCGTCGGGGCCGACTGAGAGGGAGTGTTCATCGCTGGCAACCGGATTACCGGCATCGTTGGTGGTAGGTTTGCGTTTATCATTGCTCATCACTGTCTCTCCGACTTTGTTATGGAGTCCAGCGATTAAGGGTAGACTATATACACAAAAAGATTGTGCCTTTAGTGTTTAACGATACAAGGCGCACACGTATTCATTTTCTGAAACACGTTCAGCAGATAGAAACTCAGCGCCCGAACTTAACGATCGCCGATGGTCTTATCGACATTTTTTTGTGATGACTGGCATTCTTCACGGATCGTTTGCAGACCAGTTTCCAGTATCAGTTCATCAGCCAGTTCGGTAATGCGTTTCTGACTTTCCGGCGATCGAGCCGCAATGACTTCATCTAATGTTCTCATTCCGATCAATCAACAAACACTGATACGGGGATGCCAAATCGATTAGCCAGCGCTCTCATATGATCCAGTGTCAGCGAACGTTCACCGCTCAAAATCCGACTCACCAACGATTTTTTTCCAATCTCGTTTTCAAAATCAGACTGAACAAGACCATGCTGATCCATGAGAACCCGCAGAAGCGACACGCCATTTTTTCCGGCTGTGATGCGGGCGTTAAACGCGGCGAATTCGGGCGCGTGGTCCTCATAAGCGGTTATTTTCGCCGTCAGCATCTCAACCAGCGGGTTGTCGGGTTGCGTTTCAAGCAAATACTCAACCAGCATTAGCGCTTCCTCATAATCCTTACGCGAAGTACTACCTCCCAGCAAAGGCACCATGCGGGCAAGCTCATTAGCTGCATTTATTGCATCGCTAAAAATCATACTTTGTTCTCCCGATAATATTTTGTTAACCGGTCGTAATCGGCATGCGTGGAGATATGTTTGATGAATATTTTCCCGCGCTCAAAGTCGGCAAAAAACATGATACGTAAGTTATTACCGCCGATATCAATAACCCACCATTTATCCCTGTATTTCATGCGATCCAGGCTGGCAAAGTATTTCTTCATCTCGTCCGGATTAGCAACTAAACGCTTCAAAAACCGATAAGTATCTTCAAGCGCAATACGATCGTTGAGAAATTGCTTTACTGCTTCGTCAAAAGGAGCTCTTGAAACAACATGCACATCCTTACCTCCAGGTTCCATTCAGAACACAGTTTACAACCGCCACCTGCAAGTTGACAATACGGAAACATGTTACGCTTTTTACTCAATACCCAATCATTCAGACTGCCTCCTCGATCCGATGAACTTTTTTTTGAATCTCCAAACAAATAAATTCCATAAAAAAGCCCGAAACAAAGGAGCATTATCCCCCCTGTTCCGGGCCTTTACGCTGTGATAAATCAGTTATTAACCGGGATCACCGCGCCTTTGTATTTGGTACGGATCCAGTCCTGGATCTGTTTAGAGTGCAGCACGGTGACCAGCGCTTTGATGTCCGGCTTGTTCTCATCACCGCGATGCACGGTAATGATGTTGGCATACGGGTTGTTCTCACCGCTTTCCACCGCAATCGGGTCTTTCACCGGGTCCAGACCGGCGTCAATCGCGTAGTTAGCGTTGATCACCACCGCGTCGCCTTCATCGTTGTTGTACATCTGCGGCAGCAGCGCGCCTTCAACGTTCGGCAGGAACTTCAGGTGTTTCGGGTTTTCCACGATGTCGCTGATGCGCGCATTCACCTTGTTCACGCCCGGCTTCAGCTTAATCACGCCCTCTTTCTCGAAGATGGACAGGATACGGCCCTCTTCCGCCACCGCATCACGCATGATCACTTTGCCGTTCTCCGGCAGCTCTTTCAGCGATTTGAACTTCTTCGAGTAGATGCCGATAGGCTCGATGTGGATCGCACCGGCGCTGACGAAATCATAGGTCTTATCACCGGCGTGATCTTTCAGCACGCTGTTCAGATACGGAATGTGCTGGAAATAGTTGGCATCGATATCGCGGCTGGCCAGCGCGGTGTTCGGCAGGATGTAGTCCTGGAACGGTTTGATTTCCAGATCGATACCCTGCTTCGCCAGAATCGGCTTCGCCTGCTCCAGAATTTCCGCGTGCGGCACGTTAGACGCCCCAACGGTCAGCGTGTCTGCCCATGCGCTCAGGCTCAGGGCACCCAGGGTTGCTGCAGCCAGCAGCGTCAGTGTTTTTTTCATTTTGGATTTTCCTAAAAGTTAACGTTTGTCGAGCCGTGTCGTGAGCACATCACCTAAAAACTGGATGATAAAAACAATCACCAGAATCATTACCGTCGCCACCAGCGTCACATCGCCGTGGTTACGTTGAAAACCTTCCAGATACGCCAGGTTACCGAGGCCACCGGCACCGATCACCCCGGCCATCGCGCTGTAGCTGACCAGCGCAATCAGCGTCACGGTAATACCGGACACCAGCGCCGGTGAGGACTCCGGCAGCAGCACGCGGAAAATCAGCGTACTCAGCTTCGCGCCCATCGAGCGGGAAGCCTCAATCACCCCTTTGTCCACTTCACGCAGGCCGATCTCCACCAGGCGGGCGTAGAACGGGGCGGCACCAACGATCAGCGCGGGCAGCGCGGCGTTAGCACCAAGGATGGTGCCGATCAGCGTTTTAGTGAACGGGATCAGCAGCACAATCAAAATAATGAACGGAATGGAGCGGAACACATTCACCAGAATGGAAATCGCGCCGTACACCGCACGGTTCTGGAACAGCCCGCCGCGCGCGGTCAGGAACAGCGCCAGGCCAAGTACAATACCCAGCACAAAGGTCGCCAGGCCGGACAGCGCGGTCATATACAGGGTTTCGCCGGTGGCGGCCCACAGCTGGTCAACCTTCAGGTGCGGAAACAGGGACTCAAACATTTTTCACCACCTCGGTTGAAATTGCGTGGGCGTGCAGGTCGGCCAGAATATTCTCCAGCTGGCTGCCGCTGGCCGGAACCTGTAGCCACAGCTCACCAAAGGTGCCGTTGGCGGTCTGGGTCATTTTTCCGTGCAGAATATTGAACGGCAGCGCGTATTTCAGCGTCAGTTCACCGACAATCGGCTGGCGGGTGCTCTGGCCGACAAAGGTCAGCTTCAGTACCGCACCCGCCGCCGCATCCACCAGATCGGCGTTAAACGGCGTATCGGCGCTGCTGTATTCGGTGGTCTGCTTCACAAACTGGCGGGTAATCGGCTGCTGCGGGTGGGTAAACACCGACAGCACTTCGCCCTCTTCCACGATGCGCCCGGCCTCCATTACCGCCACGCGGTGGCAGATCTTACGCACCACGTGCATCTCATGGGTGATCAGCACGATGGTCAGCTTCAGCTGGCGGTTAATATCCAGCAGCAGATCGAGGATCGCGTCGGTGGTTTGCGGGTCGAGTGCCGAGGTGGCTTCGTCGCACAGCAGCACGTCCGGGCTGTTGGCCAGCGCGCGGGCAATCCCCACGCGCTGCTTTTGCCCGCCGCTCAGCTGCGAGGGATAGGCCTGCTCTTTACCGTTCAGCCCGACCAGCTCAATCAGTTCCTGCACCCGGCGCTGGATCGCCGCTTTCGGCGCTCCGGCAATTTGCAGCGAGAAAGCAATATTCTCGCTGACGGTGCGCGACCACAGCAGATTGAAATGCTGAAACACCATGCTGATTTTCAGCCGCGCCTGGCGCAGCGCTTCACCGCTGGCCTGGGCGATATCCTGCCCGGCAACAACGACGCTGCCGGAGGTCGGTTTTTCCAGGCCGTTCAGCAGGCGGATCAGCGTACTTTTTCCCGCGCCGCTGTAGCCAATAATGCCGTAAATCTGGCCCTGCTCTACCTGCAGATTGACGTTGTCAACGGCGGTCACCGGACCCGATCGGGCGTTAAATATTTTAGAAACGTTGCGTAAAACGATCATCTGTTGCCTGTTTTCTGCCGTCGTATCAGCGAAATATGCTGATTAATTAAACTGATTCTTATTTGTGAATTATCGATAGCACTAATTGCCTGGTGATATTAAGCAGCAGGGAAACTATTGGAAACGACTGAAAAGATATGGCTTATAACCAAAGGGAATATTTGGAGCCTGATTGCGTCTTTCGAGTTCTGAAAACCTGTGGCAATAATGGAGAAAATTTCTGCGAAGCGTCGCGATCGGCACTGCTTTTTGCCCGCAGGCTGAATGGCTTACCGTAAAAAGGCTGCATTATGGATTACTTTATCGGCATTGATGTTGGCACCTCTAAAACCAAGTCGGTGCTGTTTGATGCCCGCTTTAACCAGCTGGAGGTCGCCTCCGTCAGCAACCGCACGCTGACCCCCGCCCCCGGTCACCAGGAGCAGCAAATGGAGGCGCTGTGGCAGAACGTGGTCAGCACGCTGAAAACGCTCTCCGCATCGCCGCTGCTGGCAAAAGGGACGCTGCGCGGTATCGGGCTGTCCGGCCAGGGCGAAGGCGCATGGCTGATTGATAAACAGGGCCAGCCGCTGCGCGATGCGCTGCTGTGGAGCGATACGCGCTCCGCGTCCTCCATTCGCGAACTCTCCGCGCGTGACGGGCTGGAAGAGACGCTGTTCGAGCTGTGCGGCAGTCGCCTGCTGCCCTGCAACAGCAGCCTGCAGCTGCGCTGGCTGCAGCAGCATCAGCCGGAGCGGCTTGAAGATGCACAGTGGTTTTTCTTCGCCAAGGACTGGATTCGTTTTCGCCTGACCGGCCGCGCCAACCTGGAGCTGACCGATGCCGGCACCTCGCTGCTGGATCTGCATCAGGGTACGCTTTCCGATACGGTCCTGAGCGAGCTGGGCATTGAAAATCTGCGCCCGCTGTTCCCGCCGCTGCTGGCCCCGCACGATCTGGCCGGGGAGCTGAGCACCGCAGCCGCAGCCGCCACCGGGCTGCCCGCCGGTACGCCGGTTGCCGCCGGGGCGCTGGACGTTTCCGCCTGCGCGCTCGGCATCGGTGCGGTGCACGACGGCGACGTTTTCACCCTGCTGGGCACCACCTGCTGTACCGGCATCGTCTGTCACGATCTGACTCAGGTCAGCCGCAAAACCCGCTTTGTCAGCCACGCCTGGAAGGGTCAGTTCCTGAATCTGTTCGCCATGCAGTCGGGCACGCCGAACCTCGACTGGGCCATCAGCCATCTGGCCGCCAACCGCAGCTTCAGCGAGCTGGGCGCAGAAATCAGCGCCCTCTCCCCCGGCAGCGGCGGCGTGTTTTATCAGCCGTACCTCAACGGCGAGCGCGCACCGTTTTACAGCCCGGTTGCCCGCGCCGGTTTCTTCGGCATCAGCCAGGACACCACCAACGCGCACCTGCTGCGTGCGGTCTTTGAGGGGCTGGCGTGGGCGATTACCGACGTGCTCAGCGACTACCCGCCGGGCGGCGATCTTTATCTGGCCGGAGGCGGTACGGCGTCGCCGTTCTGGCTACAGATTATCGCCGACTGCACCGGCCGCCGGGTGATCGTCAGCCCGCAGAGTGAACCCGGCGCGCGCGGTGCGGCGATCCTGGCGGCCATGGCGCTCGGTCAGCCGGTCAGCGCCGAGTCGCTACAGCCGGGGGATCGCCAGATCTGGCACCCGGATGCGCGATCGCATATTCAGTATCAGCGCCTGTTCCCGGTCTTCCGCCAGCTGCGCGAACAGCTGCTGCCGGTCTGGCAGGCGCGGGATGACGCCTTAACTCAACTTGCACAGGATTCAGCCGATTTATGAAAATTCTCTTTACCGCCGAGTATGCCGGTTCCCTTGATGCCTTCCGCCAGTACGGCGATCTGGTGGTGACCGGCTGGGCGTCGGGCGACAGCAAACTGAGCGAAGACGCCCTGATTGCCCACGGCCAGGACGCCGATGTGCTGATTGTCAGCTACGACGACATTACCGCCCGGGTGATTGACGCCTGCCCGCAGCTGAAGCTGATTGCCTGCACCCGCGCCAATCCGGTTAACGTCGATCTGAAGGCGGCGGCGGCACGCAATATTCCGGTACTTTACACCCCGGGGCGCAATGCCGATGCCGCAGCCGAGCTGACGCTGGGACTGATGCTCAGCCTGGCGCGGCATATCCCGCAGGCGCACGGCGCGCTGAAGCGTGGTGAATTCACCCGCGCCACCCAGGGCAGCAACGCCACTCAGCAGGGGCTGCGCCAGGACGTGGTGTGGGACGTGGATAAATCCAGTCCGTACGAGGTGTTCAAGGGCGGCGAGCTGCGCAATAAAACGCTGGGGCTGGTGGGCTACGGCAGCATCGGCCAGCGCGTCGGTCGCCTGGCGCGGGCGTTCGGCATGTCGCTGCTGGTGGCCGATCCGCGCGTGGCGGCAGAGGATATTGACGAACCGGGAGTGCGCAAAGCCACGCTGGAGGAGCTGTTTGCCGGGTCCGACTACGTCAGCCTGCATCTGACGGTGACGCCGCAGACCACCGGACTGATTGACCAGCGCCTGCTGGGGCTGATGAAGCCGGAAGCGCGGCTGATTAACACCTCACGCGCGGCGGTGGTCGTCGAAGAGGATCTGATTGTCGCCCTGCGTGAAAAACGCATTGCCGGAGCGGCGCTGGACGTGTTCGCCAGCGAACCGATCTGGCGCGATCATCCGTTTATTACCGAGTTTGATAACGTGGTGATCACCCCGCATATCGCCGGAGCGACCCGGGAAACGCTGGTGAAGCATACCGCGATGATCGCCGCTGATTTACAACGCTTCCTCAGCGGCGAACCCCTGCACTATCGCTGGCCGTCAGCCTGATAATGGTAGCGTGGGCGTGGTGGCCATAAAGGCCCGGGTGGTTTCCCAGTCCACCACGCCCGCATCCGAACCCAGGCCGCTGGCGACCAGCGAGGCCACCGCGCTGCCGACCCGACAGGCCTGTTCAACATCCAGCCCCTTCGCCAGCCCGGCAATAAAGCCGCCGCAGTAGCTGTCGCCGCAGCCGGTGGTATCCACCACCCTGACCTGCCAGGCCGGAATGCGCAGCTGGCCGCCACGGCCAAACACCCACGATCCCCGCGCGCCGTCCTTAAAGATACAGGTACCTACGCCGCGATCGAGGAAGAAGCGGGCGATGTCCTCAGGCTCCTGCTGCCCGGAAATCTGCGCGGCCTCCTCCATCGACGGCATAAAGTAGTCAATATACGGCAGCATCGGCGTCAGCAGATCCAGCGTCTGTTCATTTGGCGCAATCAGATCGAAGCTGGTCGTCACGCCGTGCTGATGCGCCCAGGCCAGCAGTTTCGCGCTCTGGCCGTTATCCATCGCCGCCAGCAGGCCGCTGCCGCCGAGGTGCAGAAAACGCGCATTGCACACCCGGGGGAAATCCGCCTCGTCGATAAACAGATGGTCCGACGCGCCGCGACAGTGCAGCGCCGGGCGTTCGCCGTTGGGGCGGATCGCCAGAATCGTCGCCGAGGTTTCGCTGGCCTGGGTGCGCTGGATAAGCGAGCCGTCAATGCCCAGCCGCCGCCAGACCCCGGCGATAAAATCCCCTTTTTCATCGTCGCCGAGGCAGGCCACTACTGCAGTATGAATGCCCAGCTTTGCGGCGTTCATTACCGCCCCGCAGGCGGTGCCCGCCGGACTCAGGCGGATTTGTTCAATAAACTCCACGCCGCCGCCGGACGGAATGCCGCGAATGGGGCGTCCGGCGATATCCAGCGTGGTTAACCCGACAAATACCGCGTCAAACTGGCTCATGCCGCCTCCTTTTTTCGCCACTGTTGCGACTGTCGCAGCCTGCCCTGCCAGAAGGAGAGCACCAGCGCCACCAGCAGCACCAGACCGTTCAGTGCGTCTTTCAGAATAAAATCCAGCCCCATCAGGTTCAGACCGTTGGCCACCAGGCCGAGGAACAGCACGCCCACCAGCGTTCCGGGCACGTTCGGCCTGCCCTGCGCATGGAATGCGGTGCCGATAAACACCGCTGCGATGGCATCCAGCAGATAGGACTGCCCGGCCAGCGGGCTGAACTGCCGCAGGTTCGCGGACAGAATAATCCCGCCGATGGCGCACAGCACAGAACTGGCGATCAGCACCCACAGCAGGTTGCGCTTAACGTTCACCCCGGCATTCAGTGAGGCGACCGGGTTGAGGCCCACGGCGTGGATGTGCTTGCCGAACAGCGTGCGCTCCAGCAGCAGATAGCAGATCAGCATCAGCGCCACGGCAATCACTACCGGAATGGCGATGCCCCACAGCGAACCGACCGCGATCTCATGGTATTCGGCGGCCATGCGGCGATAGGCAATCGGCCCGCCGCCGTCGGTCAGCACCCGCTCAAGGCTGCTGCCGATAAACCAGGTGCCCAGCGTAGCCAGAAACGGCTTCACCCGGAAACCGAGGATCAGAATGGCATTCACCAGACCGACCAGCGCCCCTCCGGCCAGTGCGGCCAGCACCGCCCCCTGCCACGGCCAGCCCCAGGTTTTCAGCGCCACCAGCGCAAACGCCGCACCGAAGTCCAGCGCCACGCCCACCGACAGATCGATGCCGCCCGAAATCACCACCAGCGTCATCGCCAGCGCGACGATCAGCAGAATGGCGTTCCCCTGCAGGATGTTGGCCAGGTTATCCGCGGTTAAAAATACCGGGCTGTTGAGGGCGAAAAACAGGATAAACAGCAGCAGGATCAGCTGGAATCCGTAGCGGGCCAGCAGTGAAAGCAGGCTGCCGCCCTGAGAGGCGGTGCGCGCGGTTAATACCTGTGTTGATTTGCTCATGGCTGCCCCCGACGCTGCACGGCCGCGGCGGCCAGGACCATCAGGATCAGCACGCCCTTCACCGTCCCCACCCAGAAAATATCCACCCGCATCAGCGCCAGCCCGTTGGAGAGCGCATTGACCAGCAGCGCCCCCAGCAGCGCGCCCCACACGGTAACCACCCGGCGGCGGGAAAACGCGGTGCCGATAAAGGTCGCCAGCACCATTTCCAGCAGCAGCGGCTCTTCGGCACCGGGCGAACTGCCGGAACCCCGTGCCAGCAGCGTCAGCGCGGCCAGCGCGGCGGCAGCCGCCGCCAGCAGATAGGAACGCAGTATTAATGCGTTCACCGGCAGCCCGGCCAGCTCGGCGGCTTCCCGGCTGCCGCCGCTGGCCTGCAGATGCTGCCCCCAGCGGCTGTGATGCACCACAAACTGGTACAGTACAAACACCGCCAGCATAAACCACACCGCCCACGGCAGACCCAGCAGCGTTCCGTCGCGGAAGGCCACCAGCCACGGCGCGTCAATGCTGATACGGCGCTGGCGGGTCAGATAGTTGGTCAGGCCGACGATCGCCACCGAACTGGCCAGCGTTGCCAGCAGCGGCGGCAGGCCCACCCTTACCACCATCAGTGCATTCACCAGCCCGGCCAGCAGCGCGGCGGCGACCGCAAGCAGCGCCAGCAGAAAGATATTCGCTTCGATCTGTACGCCGATACTGATTATCGCCACCGCCAGCACCGAAATGGCCGGCAGCGACAGATCGATGCCGCCGGAAACCACATCATCACCGCCGCCGATAATCACGCAGGCCAGGCCAAAGCAGAGAATGGCCAGCGGCGCGGTCTGTTTCAGGATCACGCTGGCGTTCTGCCAGCTGAGGAACCACGGTGCCTGGAAGCAGAAGAACACCAGCAGCGCGGCAAACAGCAGCAGCGGAATTTTATCGATGGGAAAGGCCAGCCTGCGCCGCAGGCCTGGCTGAGAGAGATCGCTCATTACGGGGCTTCCTGTTCACTGCCGCCGCTGGTCAGCGCCAGCAGCCCGTCCTGGGTCAGATTATGGGTAGGCACTTCGGCCACGATTTCGCCACGGCGCATCACCAGCAGGCGATCGCAAAGGCCAATCAGCTCGCTGGCATCGCTGGAGGAGACCAGCACGCAGCGCCCTTTATCGGCCAGCTGCCGGGTCAGATGGTAGATTTCGGCGCGCGCACCAACGTCAACGCCCAGCGTCGGCTCATCAAGGATAAACAGCTGGCTGTGGCTGTTCAGCCAGCGGGCCAGAATCACCTTCTGCTGGTTGCCGCCGCTGAGGAAGCGTACCGCCTGGCGCACGTTGCGCGGGCGAATATCCAGCTTTTCCGCCAGCGCCAGTGCGTTCTGCCGCGCCTTTTCTTTCAGCTCCCAGCCGAAACGCGACAGGCTGCCCGGCGAGGCAATATTGATGTTGTCGGCCACCGACAGCGGCTGGATCAGCCCGTGATGGCGGCGATCGCGAGGCACCAGCGCAATCCCCTCGGCAATCGCCTGCACCGGGGAGCGCAACCGCACGGCCTTACCGGCAATACGCAGCGTGCCCTGGCGCAGCGGATACAGGCCGTACAGCGCATCGATCAGCTGCTCGCGCCCTGAGCCGGATAGCCCGGCAATGCCGACAATTTCGCCCGGTGCCAGCTGGAAATTGATGTGGCGAAACGCATCGCTGCCGAGGTTTTCCAGCGACAGCCACGGCGTGGTTGACGGCGGTTTTTCCGCCGGTGGCGCAAACAGCGTGGTCAGTTCGCGGCCAACCATCAGCTCAATCAGGCGATCGATGTCATCGGCGTTGACCTCGTCCAGCGTGGCAACCTGTTTACCATTGCGCAGCACCGTCACGCGGTCACAAATCTGGGTGATCTCATTCAGGTAGTGGGAAACGTAGATAATTGCAATACCGCGCGCTTTCAGCGCCTTGATAGCCGCAAACAGCAGTGCCGCTTCCCTCGCTTCCAGCGGCGCGGTAGGTTCGTCGAACACCACCAGCCGGGCTTCACCGTCGATCAGCGCGCGGGCAATCTGCACCAGCTTCAGCTCGGCCTGCGACAGGTCGCGGATCAGGCGGTTGCCGTCCAGCCGGATATTCAGCACCTCACGAAAGAATTTTTCGCTGTCCGCACGCATCGCCCGGCGATCGAGCCGCCCCAGGCGATGACAGCGCTCCTGACCGATAAACACCGACTCCGCCACAGTGAAGTGGGGGATCAGATGCAGCTCCTGGTGGATAAAGCGGATGCCTTCCTGCTGCACCGCCGCCGGGGTCACGCTGGCCAGCCGTCGGCCCCCGACGCTGATATCGCCGCTGTCCGGGGCATACACCCCCGCCAGGATCTTAATCAGCGTGGATTTCCCCGCGCCGTTCTCACCGATCAGGCCATGAATTTCACCGGGGTGAACGTGAAGTTCAACCCCGTCGAGGGCAGTCACACCGGCAAAGGTTTTGCGGATGTGCTGCATAAACAGGCCGCCCGGGGCGGCCTTGTGCAGAGACTGAGTCACGCCGCGATTACTCCTTCAGATCGCCGTAGCCCAGCTGTTTGTAGACCGCCTTTGCCTCTTCCGGTCCCTGTACCGGCAGCACCGGTACGAATGTCTGCGGCAGCAGCTTCGCGCCGCCGAAGTAGCGGGCGACATTATCGGCGGAGGTGGTGCCGATCAGGCGTGGCTGCTGTGCGACGTTGGCCACGAACGGGCTGTCTTTCTCGGCCATGATTTCCAGCGTGTCCGGACCGGCATCAATCGCGGTGACTTTCACGTCTTTGTCGCGGCCGGTTTCTTCCAGCGCCTGCACGATACCGATGGCCGGCTGATCCCAGCAGGCAACGTGGATGGCATCCAGCGTGCCTTTCGGATGCTGGCTCAGCAGTTCGAGGGTTTTCTTACGTGCATCTTCCGGAGAGTTGGCAAACTGTTCGGCCAGCTCCGGCTGGAGGATCTTAATACCCGGATAGTCCTGCAGCACATATTTCCACTGATCGTAGCGGATGCCGCAGATGCGCAGCGAGTTCGAGAAGGCGTTGAATACCGCCACGGTGCCTTTGCCACCCAGCGCATCCGCCGTATAGCGGCCAATGGTACTACCGAGGCTGTAGTTATCTGAAGTGGTGTTGTTTACCGAATACGGCGAGACGTGATCGACGGTAAATACCGGGATGTTGGCATCACGCAGCGCTTTGAATTTTGGCTCAACCGAGCTGTCGCCGAGGATGCTGATAACCGCATCCACCTTGCGCGCGCGCAGGATGTCGTGGTTATCCGCATGCACCTGGTTATCGCGGCCGCCGTCAACACCCACTACCTTACCACCCAGTTTTTCCACCTCTTCCGTGGCGCCTTTATAGGCCTCACGATCCCAGAAGTGCTGGGTGCCGACCACGGCGATACCGATGGTTTTGCCTTGCAGAGAGAGCGCCTGCTCTGCTGCTGCCACATTGGTGAGAGTTCCCAGGGCAAGTAATACAGCAGCCACGCGACTGATTTTGAACGCCATAAATTTTCCCACTTTTCATTATGTTATTAGTAGAAAATTTACGCTATCAGGCAGTTTTAATTCCTAAAAATAATTAAAATTAATATTTAATAACAAAAATACATATAGCAGAAACGGAGCAGAGAGCTGACTACTCCGTTTCTGTGGCGTTACAGCGTTTTCAGCGCCCGGGCGAAAAAGTCTCTGCCGCCGAAGTTGCCTGATTTCAGCGCCAGGGCAATCGGCCGCTCGCCGCCGGACACCATCGCCGGAACGCCGGTATCGATCTCCTGACCAATGGTCAAGGCATCAAGATCCAGCGCGCTGACCACCGCCCCTGAGGTTTCGCCACCGCCCACCACCAGCCGCCGTACGCCTTCGGCTACCAGCTGCCGTGCCGTCAGGCCAAACAGCGTATCCAGCGCTTCGGCAATCTTTTCGCGGCCGTATTCCTGCTGTAGCTGGCGTACCGTTTCCGGATCGCCGGAAGAATAGACCAGCGGAGCCTGGCCCTGATGCGCCTGAATAAAGTCCACCAGCTGCTGCGGACCCGTTGCGCCGCTCAACACCTCTTTCACGTCAATCATCAGCACAGGATGCTGCTTTTCATGCTCGGCGATCTGCCCGCGCGTGGCACCGGAACAGCTGCCGACGAGGATCGCTTCCGCGCCGCTCACCTGCGGCACGCCCGCGCGCTGCCCCTGCGCCCGCCCGTCAGCAATAAAGTTATGCGGCAGCGCCCGGGCAATCCCCGACCCGCCGGTCACCAGCGCGGCTCCCCGGCAGGCGTTGCCGATAGTGGTGAGATCGTCATTGCTGATGGCATCGACAATGACCAGTACCCTGCCCTCTTCTGCCTGAGCGACCAGCGCGGCCTGTACCGCCTCGCTGCCCGCGCTGACCGTTTGCCAGCCAATATGCCCGACGCGGTTTTGCGACTGCCGCGCCAGCACCCGGCGCAGATCGGCATCGGTCATCGGCGTCAGCGGATGGTGTTGCATGCCGGATTCGTTCAGCGGCTTGTCGTGCACAAACAGATGCCCCTGATACAGCGTACGGCCCATCGCCGGAAACGCCGGGCACATCACCACACTCTGCGCTTCCAGGTGCGCCGCCAGCGCGTCGGTCACCGGCCCGATATTCCCCTCGTCGGTGGAATCGAAGGTGGAGCAGTATTTAAAAATAATCTGCTCGCAGCCCTGTTCCTGCAGCCAGAGGCAGGCGGCCAGCGACTGCGCCACCGCCTCTTCCACCGGCAGCGAACGGCTTTTCAGCGCGATAACGCCCGCCTCAACCGAGGCATCGGCTTGCACCGACGGCACGCCAAGATACTGCGTGGTGCGCAGCCCGCCTTCCCCTTCCAGACCCTTGGACAGCGTCACGGCAATATCGCTGGCACCGGTAAAATCGTCGGCAATCACTCCAATCAGCATGATTTACTCCTCCCCGGTGTCGGTTACGCTGGCCTTCATCAGGCTGGCAGCGGCGTGCGGCGCGGTCAGCACAGGGATGCTGACCTGCTCGCGGACGGCGGCGGCGGCACGCGAGGTGGAAAAGTGCGCCAGCATAATCACGTCGCAGTGCGCCAGCTCAGCGGCACGTGCGGCCACCAGCCGATTATGGCTCTGCGCATCGCCTTTTTTCAGCAGATCGATGGCCTCCGGCACCAGCACGGTGGTCAGCCGCGCGGCCGAACCGGTGCGCGCCACGTACTCGTCAAATTCTGCGGTCATGGTTTCCACCGCCGGGCCAAAGGTGGCCAGCATGCCGATATCGCTGCCCTGCGCGATGGCCTGACGGAACATCGCCTCGTTCGGGCGCAGCACCGGAATGGTCAGTTTTTCCGCCAGCCGGTCAATCGCCGGGCCAAACGCCGAGCAGGTGATCAGAATGCCGTCGGCCTGCATATCCGCTGCGTATTCGCCCAGGCGCACAAAGCGGTCGATCATCGCCTCGGTGAGCTCCGGGCTGCGGGCGCGGTCAATCGACAGGCCGTCATCCAGCAGATTGATGGTTTCCGCCTGCGGCCAGATTTCGGCGAAGGCAGTGTGGATCGGCTCCATGGCCACCGGGGTGGCATGCAGTAAAACAATTCGCGATGTCATTTCAACTCCAGTCTGTCGGGGTACAGTCTTAATGTAAGGGCTTACAATTGTTTCTGTAAAGTGATACCGATCACATAAAAACAGGTTGGCATCGCTCGTACGGTGTTGAAATTTTATGTGCAAGGCAGCAAAATTGAAAGCGCTTACAAAAATTAATACCCCACGCAACAGGTTGCTCTGCCACCTGGCCCGGCAACAACGCTAAAAATGGACAGTGAGAACGCCCTATGACAACGCCTGCAAACTCATCATCTCTCCCGACCGCTGCCGTGCCGCACAGCGCGGCGGTCAGCCCGTCCGTGGCAAAAAAGCTGCCGCGCCAGTTTCGCGATCTGCTGGCGCTGGATGACTTTGAGCGCCACGCGCGCCGCCGCCTGCCGAATATGATTTATCAGTACGTGGCGGGCGGGGTGGAAACCGGCCAGGGCATTGCCGGAAATTTTGATGCCTATCAGCGCTTTAAATTTATTCCACGGATGTTCCGCGACGTTTCCGGCCGCGACCAGTCGGTGAATCTGTTTGGCCACCGCTATCAGCACCCGTTCGGCGTGGCCCCGCTGGGCGGCGCGTCCTTTGTCGCCTATCAGGCCGATATCGCCCTCGCCCGCGCCGCCCGCAGCATGAACGTGCCGATGATCCTCAGCGCCTCGTCGCTGGTGAAGCTGGAAGACGTGCACGCCGCCAACCCGGACGCCTGGTTCCAGGCCTATCTGGCCGGGGATCAGCCGCGCATCGACCGGCTGGTGGACCGCGTGGAGGCTGCCGGGTATCAGACGCTGGTGGTGACCGGCGATACGCCGATGCTCGGCAACCGCGAGCACAACACCCGTAGCGGCTTCAGTATGCCGATCAAAATCACCCCAAAGGTGGCGTTTGAAAGCGCGATGAACCCGCGCTGGCTGCTGGGTACGGTGGCGCAAACCTTCCTGCGCCACGGCGCGCCGCATTTTGAAAACACCGATGCCGAACGCGGCCCGCCGATGATGTCCAGTAAGGTGCGCAACACCAACGCCCGCGACAAGCTGTGCTGGAAAAACGTCGAGGCCATTCGCAAAAAATGGCGCGGTAACCTGGTGATTAAGGGACTGATGTCGCCGCAGGATGCGTTTATCGCCCGCGATCTCGGCGCGGATGCGGTCATCCTATCGAATCACGGCGGGCGTCAGCTCGACCACACCATCCCGCCCCTGTATACGCTGGCGGAAATTGCGGCGGCAAAAGGCGATATGAAGGTGATTATCGACAGCGGCATCCGGCGCGGCACCGACGTGATGAAGGCAATGGCGCTGGGGGCAGACTTCGTATTCCTCGGTCGCCCTTTCCTTTACGCGACGGTGGTTGCCGGGCAGGCAGGTGTGGAGCACGCCATGGGCATTCTGCGTGATGAAATCGACCGCGATCTGGCGCTGCTGGGCGTTCGCACACCGGGCGAGCTGGATGACAGCTATCTGCGCAAACTGTGAAAACCAGGAGTCAGACCATGACCGAGAAAACAACGCTGCGCGTATTTAGCGTGCTGGCCATCCGCGCCGCTGTTGACCGGCTGCTGCCGCTGTGGCAGCAGCAGTATCCCGACATTACGCTGGATATCGCGTGGGGGCCAACGGTGGTGATTGAAAAAAACATCGCCGCCGGGCAGCGTGCCGATGCGGTAATTGTCACCGTCGATGCGCTGGACCGGCTGATAGCCGCAGGCGAGGTGCGTGCGGCAAGCCGGATTGAGCTGGTGGATTCGCAGATTGGCCTCGCTACCCTGCCCGGCACGCCGCATCCGGATATCAGCAGCGTGGCGGCGCTAAAAGAGGCGCTGCTGAACGCGCGCTCCGTCGGCTATTCACTGGCCGGGGCCAGCGGCATCTACTTCCGGCAGCTGCTGGAAAATCTGGGCATCGCCGACGAGGTTAACCGGCGGGCCACCACCATCCCCGAGGGCTTTACCGCCCGGTTGCTGGTGGAGGGTCAGGCGGATATCGCCGTGCAGCAGATCAGCGAGCTGCTGACCGTGGAGGGGATTGAGATTATCGGCCCGCTGCCGCCGGGGGCAGAGAAAACTCTATCGTTCTCCGCCGGGGTATTCAGGGAGGCTGAGCAGCCTGAAGATGCCGCGCTGCTGCTGGCATTTCTGCGCTCCGCCGAGGCCCGCCGTATCTTCGAGGCCTCGGGGTTAAGCTGGCGGGAGTAGCTCAGCGCGGAAAGTGACTCACGGACACACCTGTTCCGGGTGCTCTGCGGCCCTGTAACGAAAGCCGCTCAGCGAGGCTGACGCGGGGCCGATCCGGTGCTGCTGCGCACGATCAGTTCCGGCTTCAGCAGTGTCTGGCGCGGGGCCTCTTCGCCATTCAGCGCGGCCAGCAGATAGTCGGCCGCATGCTCGCCGATGCGGTCCAGCTCCACCCGCATGGTGGTCAGCGGGTGCTCCAGATGCTCTGAATACTCATAGTCGTTAAAGCCGGTGATCGAAATATCGTTCGGGATGCGCAGATAACGCTCCGCCGCCCCGCGCATCGCGCCAAACGCCAGCAGGTCATTCCCGCAGATCACCGCCGTCGGCGGCGTCGGGCCGTCCAGCAGACGGAACATCGCCTGCCGCGCATCGTTCATGGTGAACGCGCTGTTCACCAGATTCTCCTCCGCCAGCGCCAGCCCGGCCTTAGCCAGCGCCTGCCGGGTGCCGCTGATACGATCGGAAACGCGATCGTTCGACGGCGGCGTACCAACAATCACCGCAAAACGCTGATGCCCCAGCCCCAGCAGGTGCGTGGTCAGCTCTTCCGCCGCCTGTTCGTTGTCATAGCCGACGCTGGGATAGCGCTGGTCCACCGAAAAAGTCTGGATACAGGGGATATTCTGCTGCTCAATGCGCTCCCACAGGCGGGGATGGTGTGAGTTACCCACCAGCATCAGCGCATCGATACCGTACTCCACCAGCTTGTTCACCTCTTTCAGCTCGGTATTCGGGTCAAAATCAGAGTTGGCCAGCAGCAGCGTGTAGCCGGACTGGTGAATTTTCTGCTGAAAGGTCGCCAGCGGGCGCGAAAAGGTTTCCGTCGCCAGCGTCGGCACCACGGCACCGATGGTCATGCTGCGGCGCGAGGCCAGGGTGCGCGCCGCCCGGTTAATCACATATCCCAGTTCCTCGCAGGCGCGTTCTACCGCCTCGCGCCGTGCCGCTTTGACCGTGGTGCTGCCGTTCAGCACGCGGGAGACGGTTGCGGTCGATACGCCGGATCGCTTTGCGACATCTTCCAGCGACACGCGGCCAGGCAGAAGGGACTTATCGGACATGTTAGAACTCCAGACTGAAATTAGTGACCTCGTCCACAAAATTTGCAGACAACTGACGATTCATTTTGAAAGCGCTTACTTTTGGCTTGACTGTATTTTGTAATCGCTTACTTTTAACGACATGTTATCAGATACCGGTATTTTATCACCAGGCGATAACAATTAATCTGTAACAAACGACTTACCCGCGTGCGCACGCCAGGTCAAATAACATCAAGATAATAAAGGAATTCACCATGCGTAGATACCCAAAGATCCGTTGGCTGATGATAACATTTTGCTTTTTTGCTATCGCCATCAACTACATAGACCGCATTAACCTGGCCATCGCCGCGCCGCACATCAAAGCCGACCTCGGACTGGATGATACCAGTATGGGCCTGATCCTCGGCGCTTTCTTCTGGACCTATGCCCTGATGCAGATCCCGGCCGGTCGTCTGATTGACCGCCTGGGGGCTCGTGCCGGTCTGGCTATCGCCGTCGGCTGGTGGTCGATGTTTACCGTCTTTACCGCTTTCGGTCGCGGTTTTGCCTCGCTGTTTGGCGCACGTCTGCTGCTGGGCATCGGGGAATCCGGCGGCTATCCGGGCTGTGCCAAAGTGGTGTATTCCTGGTTTGCCAAGAAAGAACGCGCCACCGCCAGCGGCATCTTCGATGCAGGCCCGCGTGCCGGTAGCGCCATCGCTCTGCCGCTGGTCGCCTGGCTGATCAGCACCTGGAACTGGGAAACGTCGTTTATCGTCACCGGCGCGATTGGCCTGATCTGGATGGTTATCTGGCTGGCCTTCTACCGCGAACCGGAAGATATGAAGGGGCTGAACGAGCAGGAGCGCCAGAACCTGCTGGAAGATCGCAGCGTACACGTGGTGGACAAGAGCGAGAAAGTCAGCATCAAAGCGCTGTTCCGCTACCGCACCGTGTGGGGCATGATGATTGGCTTCTTCTGCATGAACTTTGCCACCTACTTCTTCGTCACCTGGTTCCCGACCTATCTGACCATCGCGCACGGCTTTTCGCTGAAAGAGCTGGGTACGCTGGGCGCGATTCCGGCACTGATGGGTATCCCGGGTAGTCTGCTCGGCGGCGTCTGTTCCGACTGGCTGTACCGCAAAGGCTTCTCGCTGACCACCGCACGTAAAACCTGTCTGATTGCCGGGATGCTGCTCTCCTCGGTTATCGCCTTCGCCGCCTTCACCAACAGCATTACGGTGATTCTGGTGCTGTTCTCGCTGACCTATGCCGGTCTGGCCTTTACCGCTGCCAATATCTGGACGTTACCGGCCGATGTGGCACCGTCTTCCGGCTACGTGGGCACGCTGGGCGGCATCCAGAACTTCGCCGGAAACCTGGCAGGCATCGTCACCGCATCGTTCACCGGTCTGATGCTGACGCTGAGCCACGGCTCCTTTGTGATACCGCTGCTGGTTGCCGGTGGTATCTGTCTGTTCGGCGCATTCAACTTCCTGTTCATCATGGGGAAAGTAGAACCGCTGGATCTGAAAACCGACGGCCAGCTGGGTAAACCGCTGACGACCGACCGTTAATCCATTGTGCAGGGAATGATTATGAGTAATGAAAACCAACTTCGTGAAGAGATCTGCTGGGCCGGTGCCAACCTGTTTCAGCGCGGCTACACCGTCGGCACCGCCGGCAACATCAGCGCCCGCCTGGAAGACGGCTGGCTGATTACTCCAACGGATGCCTGCCTCGGCCGCCTCGACCCGGCAAAGATTGCCAAGGTCAGCACCAGCGGTGAGTGGGTGTCCGGGGATAAACCGTCGAAAACCCTGCAGCTGCACCGCCAGGTTTATGATCGTAACACGGAGGCGGGAGCGGTGGTTCATACCCATTCTACCCATCTGGTGGGCCTGACGCTGGCGGGCGTCTGGCAGCAGGAGAGCATTCTGCCGCCGATCACCCCCTATCAGGTGATGAAAGTGGGCCGCATCCCGTTGATCCGCTACCAGCGCCCCGGCGCAGCGGACGTCGCCGAGCAGGTGGCTCGCCTGGCGCTGGAAGTGCGTGGCGTGATGCTGGAGCGCCTCGGACCAGTTATCTGGGGCAAGAGCGTGGCCACCGCCACCGCCGCGCTGGAAGAGCTGGAAGAAACCGCCCGCCTGTGGCTGCTTTCTGCCGATAAACCGGAACCGTTGAGCCAGGCGGCGGTCGCGGAGTTGTGCGAGGTGTTCAGCACCCGCTGGTAAGCCCTGAGCTGTACCCTACAAAAACAGGCAAGGAACCCCCAATGAACAAACCTTTGTATGCAGCCATGCTGTTGGCCTTCTCCTGCGCCGCAGCCAGCGCCCAGGCGCAGAGCCTGGTGTATGTGTCTAACGCCGCGAGCGGCACGGTGACCGGCTATAAGCTGGATAAAACCAAACCGGCGCTCGAATCAACGGGCACCTTCCCCGCTGGAGAAAAAGCGATGTCGTCCGTCGTCTCGCCGGATAAGAAAATGCTCTACGTCTCGGTGCGCAGCAAGCCATACCGCGTCGTGGCCTATCATATCCAGCCCGACGGCACGCTGCTGAAAGCCAGCGAAACCCCGCTGCCGGAGAGCATGGCGTATCTGTCTACCGACAGGCAGGGGCACTACCTGCTCAGCGCTTCATTCGGCGGCGATCTGTTCAGCATCAACGCGATCGACAGCGCGGGCAACGTGGTGGAGAAGCCGGTACAGGTGGTCCACACCGGCAAACGCGCCCATGCGGTGCAGGTGGATGTGGAAAACCGCCATCTGTACGTCACCCAGCTTGGCACCGACCAGCTGTTGCAGTACCGCTTTGACGGCGCAACCGGGAAAGTCACGCCGCTCGATCCGCCGTTTATCAATATCCAGCACGAGGCCGCAACCGGGCCGCGTCACTTTGTTATCGCCCCACTGCGCGATAAGCAGGGACAGCGCAATATGTACATCCTGAACGAGATGGCAGGCAATATCACCCGCGTCACCCTGGACGATGCGGGCCGCGCGACGGCGCACGAAGACGTATCGTCCATCTCGCCGGATGAGGATATGCAGCGCGGCGAAGCACGCCCGTTAACCGGCGATGACGACCTGCCGCCGTCGCACAAGCCGCGCATCTGGCAGGCGGATATTCATCTGACGCCGGACGGTCGCTTTCTCTACTCCACCGAGCGCACCAGCAGCACGCTGACGTCGTTCTCGGTCGATGCCGGTGATGGTCATCTGACCCGGCTGCAAAGCATTAAAACCGAAGCACAGCCGCGCGGCTTTGCCATCGATAACAGCGGCCGCTTCCTGATTGAGTCCGGGCAGAAATCGGAGCAGCTGTCGCTGTATGCCATCAATTCGTCCACCGGCGCGCTGACGCTGCTTGGCCGCTATCCCACCGGCAAAGGCGCTAACTGGGTCACCCTGGTTGAGTGATGCCATCGGTCTTATTTACCCCTGTAAGGAGCTATGATGACGTTTAAAATGAAAACGCTGATTGAGGCGCTGTTTGTTGGCGGGCTGGTTCTGAGTGCCATTCCGGCCGCCTCTGCGGCGGAAAAAGCGATCGCCACCGATCTGGAACCGCTGCACCACGTGATTATGGAAAACCAGTACGTCACCGTGATGCGGGTAATGATCCGTCCGGGACAATCCACCGAGTTTCACGAGCAGCACCTGGATTACGTGAACACCCACGTCAGCGGCAGCATGGTGCACATCTCGTACCCGGATCATCCGGCCAAAGATCACTGGATGAAGACCGGCGACGTGAAGTTTGGCCAGCATCAGGGAAAATCGGATGAGGACAAGGTCAGCAATACCGACAACACCCTCAATCATCAGGTGTCGTTTGAGATTAAACAAAATGGCCCGCAGAACTTTGGCGGTGCCACGCGCCCGGACAGCCCGCTGTTCCATCCGGTACTGGATGAGAAAACGGTGAAGGGCTGGAAGGTTCGGCTACAGCCGGGTGAAGTGGCACCGCAGTATGAGCAGCACGGGCCGGGAGTGAGAGTGTTCTTTACCGAAGGGCGTTTACTGCTGGCGGAGCCGGGTAAACCGAACCGCGTTAAGGAGATCTGGGTGCATCGTGGTGATGCGTTCCTCACCGGGGCGGGCCAGGTGGAACTCACCAACGGCGGTGAAACGCCGCTGGAGTTTAACGATTACGAACTGCTGTAAAATCTGCGAACGGCGTAACCGTCATACGCTTGCTGCGACGGTTACGCCCCTCCCCTGCCCTGCCGGGCAAAAAACTACAGCACGCTGGCGAGAAACTCGCGTAGACGCGGATGCTGTGGACTGTCCAGCAGCGTGCGCGCATCCCCGCTTTCGACAATCGCGCCGTTATCCATAAACACGATGTTATCCGCCACTTCGCGGGCAAAACCGATCTCATGGGTGACCACCACCATGGTGATGCCCGAGTGCGCCAGCTGTTTCATCACCTGTAGCACTTCGCCCACCAGTTCCGGGTCCAGCGCCGAGGTCGGCTCATCAAACAGCATCACACCCGGTTCCATGGCCAGCGCACGGGCAATCGCCACACGCTGCTGCTGACCGCCGGAAAGCTCACGCGGCCAGGCGCTGACGCGATGTGCCAGCCCGACCTGATCGAGCAGCTTCAGCGCACGCGCTTCCACTACCGTGCGTTTCTCCTTGCGGATACGCAGCGGCGCGTCCATCACGTTTTGCAGCACGGTACGGTGCGGGAACAGGTTGAACTGCTGAAACACCATGCCGATGCTCTGCCGTTGCAGGGCTACCTGATGCTCCGCCAGCTCAACCAGATGCTGGCCTTTGCGGCGATAGCCAACCAGCGCTTCGCCGACGTGGATAGTGCCGGCATCGAGTTTTTCCAGATGGTTAATGCAGCGCAGCAGCGTCGATTTCCCCGAGCCGGACGGCCCGAGGATCACCGTTACCGATCCTGCGGCGATATCCAGATTGATATCGTGCAGCACCGTTTTGCCGGAAAACTGTTTGCGGATGCCGCGCAGTCGGATGGGTTCACTCATGACTGGTGCTCCTCTACGTTTGCCGTGCGGCGGAACCAGCTGCGTTTCACCGGTGCGTTGCCGCGGCTGAACCAGGCTTCAACATAGTACTGGCCGACGGACAGCACCGAGGTCATCAGTAAATACCAGCCGGTGGCCACCAGCAGCAGCGGGATCACCTCGTAGGTGCGCTGATAGATAATCTGCGCCGAGTAGAGCACGTCCTGCAGGGCAATCACCGACACCACGGCGGTGGTTTTCAGCTGACCGATCACTTCATTACCGGCAGGCGGCAGAATGGTACGCATCGCCTGCGGCAGTACCGTCTGACGGAAAATCTGCCCCGGACGATAGCCCAGCGCTTTCGCCGCTTCCAGCTGGCCCGGATTCACGCTCTGAATACCGGCGCGGATGATCTCCGCCGCATAGGCCGACTGGTGCATCACCAGCGCAATCACCGCCGCGCTGAACGGGCTGATGATTTCATTAGTGGTGGCGGTCCACACTTCGCCGACAAACGGCAGAGAGAGCGACAGCTTCGGATAGAGCGCGGCGATGTTGTACCACAGGAACAGCTGAACCAGCATCGGCACCGCGCGGAAAAACCAGGTATAGACCCAGCTGACCCACGCCAGCACCGGGTTGGCAGAGAGGCGCATCAGCGCCAGAATCGTCCCGCCCGCGAAACCAAACAGCACCGAGATCACCGTCAGCTTGATGGTCATCAGCACGCCGCTGATAATCGACGCTTCCGTCAGATTTTCCGCCACCACGTCCCATTCGAAACGGGGATTGCTGACCACCGACGATCCCATCAGCGCCACCAGCAGCAGTACGATCAGAGCGCTGAACCAGCGCCCGTAGTGACGATGCCCGACTATCCGCAGGCCTGCGCTGTCTTCGTCAGGCCGCAGACTCATTTGGCGATCTCTTCATTCAGACCGGCGCTTTTCACCGCGCCAAAACCGATTTCCCACTTATCGAGGATCTGCTGATAAGTACCGTCCGCGATCAGCGAGTTCAGTGCTGCCTGAACCGGTTTTTCCAGTGGCGATTCTTTCGGCAGGGCAATCGACACGATGGTGTCTTCGATGGTGATCTCGCCCGCCAGCGCCAGCGCTTTCACGTGGCTGGCCTGATAGCGCAGGCCTTCATACGGGCCGAAGAACATCGGCACGCGGCCGCTGATCACCGCCTGCACGCCCGCCGGGCGATCCGGGAAGATCGGGATGGTGATTTCCGGTTTACCATCGGCTTTACAGGCATCGCTCGCCTGCTGCAGGCGCGTCACCTGCGAGGTGCCCGCACCGGCACCGACGGTTTTACCGCACAGTTCCTGGAAGGTGTTAAACGGCCCCAGTTCAGCATCCTTACGCGAAATCAGCGCCAGCTTGGAGGCGTTGTAATAGCCGACGAAATCCACCTGCTGCAAACGCTTTTTATTGGCGTCGATATTAGACGCGGCCAGATCGTAACGCCCGGACTTCAGGCCAGGAATGATGTTGTCAAAGCCGCCGGTATCGCGCCAGTGAACCGCAATCCCCAGACGATCGGCCACCGCGCTGACGATGTCGATTTCGCGCCCGGCGAGGGTTTTATTATCCGCCTGATAGAAGGTGGTCGGCGGCGTGTTCGGGTTGGTACCCGCGACGATAAAGCCTTTCTTCAGGATATCGGCGGGCAGCGTGGCGTGCAGGGCAGCATCCGCCTTTGGCTTGACGCTGCTGCTGAAGGCCACGTCCTGGTCTGCGGCCAGCGCAGAGGTCAGTGGGAAGAGGCTCAGAACGGCGGCGGTCAGTAATGTTTTTTTCATGGTTTATTCCTTCTCAGTCGCCAGTGTGGGCACGGCAGCAAAATTTTCTTCCGGCGACGGCAGGCCGAGGTTTTCACGCAGGGTAGAGAACTGGTATTCGGTACGGAACAGGCCACGGCGCTGAAGTTCAGGCACCACCAGCTCCACAAACAGCTCCAGCTGGTTTGGAAGCACGGCTGGCATGATGTTGAAGCCGTCCGCCCCTTCCTGCTCCAGCCACTGCTGGAAGTCATCAGCGATATCAGACGCCGTACCGACAATCACGCGGTGACCGCGCGAACCGGCCGCTACGGCGGCCAGCTGGCGCAGGGTCAGATTTTCACGCGCGGCGAGTTCGGTCAGCAGCTTAACGCGGCTCTGGCCGCCTTCGGTTCCGCCAATCTCCGGCACCGGGCCATCCAGCGGATAAGCGGTCATATCCACGCCGAAACGCGCCGACAGCTGTTCGATGCCGTTATCAATATCCACCAGTTCGTTCAGCTGGTTCCAGGTTTCCTGCGCTTCTTCGCGGGTACGGCCGACGATCGGCATCACGCCCGGCAGGATCAGCAGATGGTCCGGGTGACGACCGGCTTCACGCACGAACTGTTTCTGGCTACGGTAGAAGGCCTGGCCCTCTTCCAGCGATGCCGCGGCGGTAAACACCACTTCGGCGGTTTCTGCCGCCAGTTTCTGCCCGGCAGGGGATGAACCGGCTTCGATGATCACCGGGCGTCCCTGCGGTGAACGGGCGATGTTCAGCGGGCCCTGCACCTGGAAGTATCTGCCTTTGTGGTTCGCGGCATGAATTTTGGCTTCGTCAGAGTAACGGCCTGTATCCTTCTCGCGCACGATAGCGCCCTCTTCCCAGCCGTTCCACAGCTTGAAGGTGACATCGAGGAATTCGCGGGCAATGTCGTAACGCTCTGCGTGTGAAGGCAGATCGGTGCGGCTGAAGTTGCGTGCCGCATCGGTAGAGAACGAGGTCACCACGTTCCACGCACCGCGTCCACGGCTGATATGGTCGACGGAGGACAGCGCGCGCGCAAGGTGGAACGGCTCATCGAAGGTGGTGGAGGCGGTCGCCGCCAGGCCGATGTGTTTCGTCTGCACCGCCAGCGCGGAGAGCAGCGTCAGCGGCTCCAGGCGCGACATAGTCGACGGCAGGCGGTGAACGCTGGTGGCCAGCGCATCGCCGACGAAGAACATATCAAAACGGCCCTCTTCGCCTTTTTTGGCGATCCAGGTGAACCAGTCCACGTCGGTCGGCGAGCCTTTAGCGCCTTCTGCGCGCCAGCCACCTACATGGTGGCCCAGCGCCTGGACAAACAGGCCGAGGCGCAGCTGGCGTGATGCGGTTTTTTCTACGGACATGAGAAACCCTTATTCGTTATTTGCTGAGCAATGAAATGAGACGATGCAGTGCGGCGTCGCTGCCAAGCTGTGCATCGTTAAACACGCCCTGCGCCAGAAGCGCAGGCAGCGCGCTGAGACTGTTGCGGAGTTTTGCCTCCACGTCGGTATAGGCGGCAGCGGTTTCCTGCCGGGTGACGCAGTGGCTGAGCTGGCTGCCATCGTTAAGAAACAGCGTCACACGATGGAAACGGCGATCGGGGTCCAGCTCATCGGCAGGTGCCGTCGGGTCCGGGTGGCGACTGACGCGCGCCGCCAGTTCGGCGATATCGGCCTTTACCGGCGCTTCGGTGTAGTTTTCCAGCGCCACCGATCCGTTGATCAGTGCATCGGCAATGACATACTCCAGGCTGAAGCGCGCTTCCACGCCGTTTTTCGGTGCGATGATATTCGGCGCGGTATCGGCCCCCGGAGGGAAGCTGACCTCAATGTGGTCAATGATCTGAGCGACAGCGCCCTGCCCTCTTTCCTCCAGCTGCTGACGCAAAACGAACGCCGCTTCAGCCGCACTGTGCGTGCCGCCGCAGGTGGGATAGCGTTTAAATTCCAGGCCCGGCGCGATAATGCGCCACGGATTGCCCCACTCCGCCAGCAGCTGTTCCGGCTGTGCGGCATCGAAACCCAGGATCTGCAGGAAGCTTTCCAGCACGCCATCCGGCTGACCGCCAAAACCAGCCTGAGCCAGCTGCACGCTGTTCACCGCGCTGCGCGCCGACAGTCCGGCGTGCAGCGGCTTTGCCGCAGAGCCAAACTGGCTGCGTAAACCGGAAGCCTGAGTAACCGCCAGGCCGAGGGCAATCTGCGTGGTGCGGACGCTCAGGTTCAGCAGGCGACAGGCCGCACCGGCGGCGGCAATGGTGCCGAGGGTACCGGTGCTGTGGAAACCGGCGCTGTAGTGCCGAGTGCCGATGGCTTTACCCAGTCTGCCCGCCAGCTCGACGCCCACCACATAGGCATCGAGGAAGGCATCAATACTCACCGTCGGGGAGGCCTTGCTCAGCGCCAGCAGCGTTGACAGCACGACCGTGGTCGGATGGCCACGAAAAGCAGGATGATAGTCGTCGAAATCCAGCGCGTGGCTGATGTAGCCCAGCTGCAGAGCCAGGTTTTCCTTTGAATGCAGCGCGGGGAAGACCCGGATAACCGGCTCAAGTCCGCTGTCGACCACGCTGCCGTACAGTACCGGGAACAGGCAGGCAAAATAATCCTTCGCGCCTTCACGGGCGTTTTGCCGCTCCGCGTCTCCGGGATGGCGGGAGAGAAGCGTTTCGGCCAGCAGTGCGGTCAGTGAGTTATTCAAAATACACCTTTCTTAACACTGTATTGACATAAATCAATATGTTATAAATTAGCTCCATTTTCTTTGCTTCACCGCACCACAGCCAATAACCAACCGTTATAACCCATTCCTAAATGAACTAAGCAGAAAGCCCGTAATGGCTATCTTTTTACGATTATTCACTCTATATAGCGGTACTGCTATAAATTCGCTTTATCGCATCACTGCTATAATGTGTACTCACCCACAGCAGGATGAGTGCGAATGAAAATCAGAACGCCCGCCGACTTTGGCATCGTTATCCGCAGTGTTCGCAGTGCACAGGGCATCAACCAGCAGCATCTGGCCGAGATCTGTGGCACCACGCAGTCGGCTATTTCCCGCCTGGAAAAAACCGGGGTGTGTCATATTGATACCCTGCTGCGAGCCTGCAATGCATTACATCTGCAGCTGGAGATTTTTCCCCAGTCGGCCAGGCTGAGTGAAAAAAGCGTGGCCGCTGACTTGTAAATGACGCTGGCTGCTCTTATATAGAAAGGCTGATAAACGGGGATTTCCCTGAAGGAGTAAAATAATGGCAACTGAATACGCAACTATCGCAGGCGGCTGTTTCTGGTGTACCGAAGCCGTGTTTAAACAGATCGCTGGCGTCGAATCTATTGAGAGCGGCTATATTGGCGGCCATACGGTCGACCCGACCTATCGTCAGGTGTGCAATGGCGACACCGGCCATGCCGAAGCCATCCGTATTGGCTTTGACCCGCAGCAGATCAGCTATGGCGATTTGCTGGATATCAGCTTTGCCACACACGATCCAACCCAGCTGAACCGCCAGGGTAACGATATCGGCACGCAGTATCGTTCTGCTATCTTCCCGACGAACCCGGCTCAGGAAGAAGAAGCCCGCGCCGCGATTGTCCGTGCGCAGGCCGATCACAGCGATCCCATCGTCACCACGATTGAAGATGACGCGCCATGGTATCCGGCAGAGGATTATCATCAGGACTACTGGGCCGGTGAAGGCCAGGAAAACCGCTACTGCCTGGCCGTGATCCCGCCTAAGCTGCAAAAATTACGTAAGCGCTTTGCGGCGAAAACTATCTCCGGTTGAGTTCCTACTCAGCACCGGTAGCAGCATCAGCCAGTTTCCGGCGGGTGCTGCGCCATGAAACAAATGCCAGCCCCGCCCCCAGTAGTGACAACAGCGCCAAAATAACCATGACCCAGCTGTAACCGGTTTCCGTTCCCAGTCGTTGATAGATCTGCGTGGCGATCGTTAAACCCAGCGCCCCGCCAAGATTGTGCAGCGTCCATGAAATCCCTATTCCCTGACCGTGCAACGCCTCAGGCAGCGCAGCCAGTGCGGCAGCAACGGATGGCCCGAGGATTGCGCCCCAGCCCGCGCCCATCAGCACAAAGGCCACAACGGTCATCGAGAGCGACGGCGGTGCGGATAATCGACTTTGCAAAATCCCCGACAATGCCAGCATAACAAATCCCGCCGCCAGCACCGGCCACGGGCCGAAGCGGTCGCTTAACTTTCCCGTCAGCGGTGAGACCAGTGCCATCACCAGCGTCACCGGCAGCAGCATCACGCCCAGCTGCGCCGCGCTCAGTGAATACAGTTCCAGCAGCTTAAACGGCATCAGCAGGAAGGCAGAGCAGTAGAACACTGCCAGCAGAATGGAAAGCCCGCAGGCGCGGCGGAACAGTCGATTCCTGAGAACACCCAGCTGAATGAGAGGACTGGTAGCCCGGCGCTCATAGCGGTTAAACAGCAACAGCGATATGAGTGAGACCGCCAGCAGCAGCAACGAAGCAGGGCTGAACAGCCCCCAGTGACTGATATAGACCGTCAGCAACAGGAGCGGGAGCAGTACGCCGATCAGCATTATCCAGCCCGGATAATCGACAGACTGGGTTTTCGAACCCGGCTTCACGGCTATCTTTCCTAAACAGCAAAAATAACTGAACGCCATCAGTGGAACATTGATCAGAAACACCGCCCGCCAGCCCAGCAGCTCAACCAGCCCGCCGCCCGCAACCAGCCCGCCGCCCGCAACCGGCCCTAGCGTCAGACCCAATCCGTTGGCGGCAAACAGCAGACCCAGCGCCCGCCCGCGCTGTGATTCTGCTATCGACTCAACCAGTATCGCCGCCGTTGCGGTATACAGCACCGCGCAACCGGCTCCCTGAATCAACCGGCTGACGACCAGCATCGGCAGACTGACTGCCAGCCCGGCACTCAGTGAAGCCAGGGTGAACAACAGCATGCCGCCGTACAGCACTTCGCGTTTCCCATAGCGATCGGCCAGTCTGGTGGCCAGTACCATACAGCAGCAGAGCGCAATCACGAACAGCGTCATCACCCACTGCACACCGTCAAGCCCGGCAGGGAAATGCTGCTGGATGGCGGGCAGAGCGGTATTAACAATAGTGAAGTCAAGACAGCCGGCGAAGCTGGCGATGCAGATCCCGGTGATTAATCCAATCTGTTGTCGGGGCGTATGGTTTATTCGATCGGTCATTGTGCGTTCCTGTGAAGCGAAATCGGTCAGCACAAGGTTAACGTGTATTTTTTTCGCCATCTGCGCTGATAATTCGTCATACTGGCGAATTGATGTCGTCCATAACCCAGAGGTGACCATGATCCCCGGAGACAGACTCAGTGGTATCAGGGCGTTTGTACAGGCGGCACAGGCGGGCGGATTCAGCCTGGCGGCAGAGCAGCTTGGTCAGTCGCGGTCCACGGTAGGCAAGGCAATAGCCCGGCTCGAAGCGCGATTGCAGGTTAAGCTCTTTTTACGCACCACGCGCACGCTGTCGTTAACCAGCGAGGGTCAGCGATTTTATCAGGACTGTCTGCGTATCCTTGCCGATCTTGATGCCGCAGAAAACCGACTCACCGCGCACGCCTCCGTCCCCACCGGCTGCCTGCGGGTCGCCGCTCCGCCGCTGTTTGGCGAGAAGCAGGTGATGCCGCTGCTGCTGCCGCTGACGCGTCGCTGGCCCGGACTCACGCTTGATATGCACTTTTCCACCCGGCGAGTGGACCTTGCAGAATCGGGAATCGATCTGGCTGTGCGCATCGGCAGCCCCGGTCATCACAGCGATCTCACTTCCCGCCAGCTTGGGGTACAGCAGATGCAGCTGTGTGCCTCACCGGACTATCTTCAGGCCTCTGGCATACCGGCCTCGCTCAGCGAACTGGCAAAACATCGGCATATTACGCTGCCGGAGCAGGGACGTACCCAGTCGTGGATCCTAAAAGACAGCGACGGAAAACCGTTCTGGTGGCAGCCCGAAGAGGGCCTGCGGTTTAGCACGCTGAGCGCAGTTTACCGTGCGGTACTGGACGGATACGGGATTGCGCAGCTGCCGCAGTGGCTGGTCGGTGAACATATCCGTGATGGTGAACTGATTGAGCTGCTTCCGCAGAGCCAGGCTCAAGGGCTACCCATCTCTGCGGTATGGTTAAAAACCGCCGCAATGCCACAGCGTCTACGGCTGGCGATCGATACGCTGGTCGCCGGTTTTAGCCCGTGCTGAGCGGGCAATATCATTCCCGCCTGGCGGGTATCCAAAGCAGAATAAGTCTCTCGCTCTGAGCCGGTGTGAATGGTAGCGTCACTGTCATTTATGACAAGGAGTGAATATGACGACTGCATCTTCCCGTCCGGTGGCGATTGTCACCGGAGCTACCAGTGGTATCGGCCTGGCCATCGCGCGCGATCTGGCAACCGACCATCAGGTTTACGCCATCGGGCGCTCGGCTGAAGCGCTGGCTGAGCTACAGCAAATCCAGCATATCGAAGCCGTAGAGCTGGACCTTCTCGATAATCAGGCTCTGAAAAACTTTACCGATCGCCTGTCATCTGTTGCCGTACTGGTTCATTCAGCGGCGATTTCGGAAAGGCTGAGCGTGGAGCAGGCCACTCCCGAGCAGTGGCAGAAACAGTTTTCTATCAACCTTTTTGCCCCTGCAGAACTGACCCGACTGGCATTGCCTTTGCTGCGAAAAGAGCAGGGCCAGGTGGTGTTTATCAATTCAGGTTCCGGCACGCTGGCACTCGCCGGGCACGCGGTCTATTCGGCCAGTAAATTTGCATTGAATGCCCTGGCCCATGCCCTGCGCACTGAAGAGAGCGAAAACGGCGTGCGCGTTGCGACAGTGTCACCAGGCCCGACCGACACCCCAATGAACCGCAAAAGCCGCGAGCGTGCCGGTGATTTTGCCGCTATCGATCCCCTGGCTTACAGCACGCCGGAATCCGTTGCGGCGGCGGTTCGTCTGGTGGTTGACGTTTCAGAAGACACTCAGATTGCAGACGTGGTTGTCAGACCGCGTCGCGATAGTGCTAAACGCTAGTCAACAGAGGAGGATTCGTGAATCTGTTTAACCTCAGCCGGGAACTGAAGCGCCATATTCGCTTTAGCTACTGGAACGAACTGTGCGCTCTCAACCCTTAAAAGCCAGCCGGATATTGCCCCCTGCTTAGCCACGACAACCTCTCAGGCAGGAGGCAGTTCCGGTTGGTTTAACCTACTTCCGGTTCTCTTTTTTATCTTCTTTCTTCGGCATAATACCTCCTGCGATCGCAAACTTATCCCTCCAGCTCCTCAGCTCCTCAGCTCCTCAGCTCTTCAGCTCTTCAGCTCTTCAGCTCCTCAGCTCCTCAGCTCCTCAGCTCCTCAGCTCCTCAGCTCCTCAGTATGTTCGCTCAACCCGCTCAATTTACTATGCACGCTAGTGCTTTTTTAACGTTAATATTTCCATCCTTCGGAGCTTGCAAGGGGGTACATTTATCAATGCGGGAAGAGTTCTGAGCGGCATAAGATAAGCCATGGCGTAATACGATTTACTCGTTTACTGGAGCTATACGCTTACTCAGTCAGGCAGTTAATTTTTATGTTTTTACATGCAAGAACTTATAATTAAATCTGCGCCTGAATCCTTACGCTTGATGCTCAATTCTTGGTTTTCGATACTTAGTACCTCAATATTAAAAACCTGATACCTGATACCTGATACTCAGCTCTATCTTCTTTGTTCTTTGAGGTTTGAGGTTTGAGGTTTGAGGTTTGAGGTTTGAGGCAGTGAAATCATGGAGATTTCACCGTGAAATTCAAAGTGAAATTCCTTTAAAAACAGCAAATTAATAGTGAAATCGATGGGGAGAAAGGCGTGAAATTCAATGACGGGAAATCAGTAGAAACACCCTGCATCATTGACCCTCTCTGGAGTTGCCGATGCAGGGAAGAATGAAAATCAGTTCTTCAAATGCTTAGCCAGTACCGCAGCGATGGCGCTGTCTATCGCACTCTGCAGATCGGTTGGCAGGCGATTGAACTCATAGCTAAAGGTGCGTCCACGCGTCTTTTTACGCGCATAGCGGTTCTTGTCGCTGAAGTCCCACAGCGGCGTGGTGATAACCTTATCCTTCTCCGGGGTCATCACCAGTAAGGCTGCTTCCTTTCTGATTTCCGCGATGATTTTATTCTTCACTTCATCTTCAGCCAGAGATGTCTGAGCGCGGATGTTTTCTACCGCACTGCCAATATTATCCAGCAGTTCGGGTATGGAAATATCCATGGTGGCCAGCATCTCTTCCGCAGCCAGCAGGTTCTTGTAATCGCCGTAGGTCAGCTCAGACTGCACCGGGAAAATGGACAGCAGCTCAGCAGAAACGCTGGCAGCCTGCAGTGCACGGGTCACTTTTGCCTGTGACAGGTTCTCATCCTCGGCGATCTCTTTCTGAGTCAGTCCACTTTCCTTCAGCGCCAGCAGACGAAGGCCAACTTCGCGAATGTTGTGTTCGCGCGCGGTCTGAATATCCTGCGCCAGGTTCCGGGCTTCGGCAGCGGTCAGCGGTACATCGGTGACCAGTACATCCAGCCCGACGTTACACAGAATGGCAGATGCACGACGGCGCGATCCATCAAGGATCTCAATCGTCTCACCTTTGCGCACGCCAATCGCCGGGAAAAATTGCTGTAGCCGCAGCGTACGGGTAATTCCTTCAAGGGATTCAGGCGTCAGCGCGGCCTGGTCACGTCCGTTGGTTTCCTGAACCACGAACGTTTTGCTGGCGACATCCGCTGCCGCAACGGTAACGCGGGTAAAAACGGCTTTTTTGCCTGATGACAGCGTAAATATCTGTTTGACCGGTTCTGCTTGCGGTTCGCTGTTTAATACCGGCGCACTGAAGGTGCGCCCGATAGTATTTCGTTTAATGTTCATCAGGCACCTCAGTTAATGCGAATAAATTCAATGCGATCAAAGACCGCTTTGGCGAAGTCTTCGGCTGCGGCACGGGCATTTTTTAACGCCTCGCTGCTGCCGATGTAGGTCGCCGGGTTGGCAGAAATAACGGTATCGAAGGATTCGCCGCAGCGTTCGAAGCCATCAAGGCGGGGAAGGGCAACGTCCAGCATATCGCCGCCGAAAATCTCTTTTGCCAGGCTATGACAAACTTTGTGATCCGGTTTGTTAGACAGTTTGGACATAAAACCAATATTGCCGAGCAGGCGACAACCGCAGCCGGAGGATTCAATAATGCTGACCAGCTCTGGCAAACGTGTCAGGTATTTAAGCGTTGAGTGAAAATCAACCTGCGCCGGTGGCACCGGAGTCATTAACAGATCCGCAGCGGCAATGGCATTTTTCAGAAACGCATCAAGATGGGGTCCACTATCAACAAAAATAAAGTCATAATCTGACTTTAATTTGTCGATGACATTTTCCCGCAGAACGGCGTGCGGATTCTGGCCTGGCAGATGTTCACTACACAGACCTTCCCAACCGGAAGCAATGAAAGCATCGTCAATCGAGGCGGGCAGTACATCGACACCGGGCACGACTGAGCTGACGATAAATTCTTCCAGCAGCTCTTCACGGCTGACGTTCTGTAACATCGCCTGTGCGGAAGTGGTTTCCACAATACCCACAGCCCTTGTGTGGTTAAGGAACATGGTAGCTGAAGACTGAGGATCGAGATCGATAACCAGAATGCGCAGATCTTCAAACAGAAGGTGAGGGTGAGCACGCATCGCATGTGCCAGAGAAACGGTGGAGACGGTTTTTGACACGCCGCCTTTCAGGTTGCCGACGAATACGGTCAGCGCTTCTGCATGACGGTCACGGTATTTAGGAACGCCACGGTGCTGATAGATATCCACAATATTCTGGATAGTCATCGCATACTTCGTTGACGATCCTGCAGCGCGTTTGTCAAAAGCATAACCGCTTTCTTCCATTTCACTGACGGCGTAATCAACGTTTGCACGAGTCAGTTTAGGCAGTTTTGCCAGTGCGGCTTTGGCGTAGACCTGAAAGTATTCGTTCTCACGCATTTCTTCTTTCTGTGCCTGAATGTGTTCAGTCAGAGAAGTCAGCATTTTACCTGCCCGCTGGGCGATCTTTTCAGTCTGATGCGAATCCATATTCATCAATGTCTCCACTTATGTAGCTTATCGTCTTAAAATCAATAATCCTACATACGAAGATAATTATCAACATAAAGGTGGCTTTTATCTCTAAATGGATGACTGAAAGAAAAGATCGTTGTTATACTCATATTCACACCAGAACTGTGCATTTTTTCCCCGTTATTCACAGGCCAGATCCAATAATTAGATCCTGAATAGATCATAAATAGATCCAAGAAGATCCCCGCACCCTCACAGCCCTTGTCCTGTCTGGCCTCAGACCCGATCGTTATCCACTGTAAGGAGTAAAATAACCGCTACGGTGAGTAAAACAACCGCTGTAGAGAGTCGGTTAACGGCTGAAGAGAGTAGATCAAAACCACTGTAGTGAGGAAAGGGTAAAAATCACGGTGAATAACTCTGATAAGTCTGTTTTCGTGCAGAAATGCGCCAGTAAAGGGTTGTTAAGTGAGCAGGTAAATCTGGATCGGCAGTTACCGGATCTTTTCCACAGTTTTCAGACCTGAAATAACGTAATTTTATCCACTGCTTAGATCCAGTAACAAGATCCATAAAGAACCTTATAAGAACCATAAAGATCCCTGCATGCGCTCAGGCCGCGCCACACCTGCTCCTGGAGGGGGTTGTTATCCACTGTGGTGAGTAAACTAACCACTGTGATAAGTAATAAAACCTCTGTAGCGAGTAGAACATCCGCTATAGTGAGTGTTAGTATCCACTGTAACCAGTAATCGCGATCCTCGCCTGTGAGTTTACGGAATGTGAAAAATGCCGGATAAAGATCCAGAAAACAAAATGATAGCCGACGCTTTCAGTGAAACGGATAAACGCACCGGCGAAGTTATCAACCTCACGCCTAACACCAACAATACCGTGCAGCCCGTGGCACTGATGCGGCTGGGGCTGTTTGTTCCCACGCTGAAATCCACCGCGCGCGGGCGTAAGAACCAGATGTCGACGATGGACGTCACGGAAGAGTTAAAGCAGCTGTCGATCGTCAAGTCGGAAGGGTATGAGAATATAAAGATCACCGGTGCCCGACTGGATATGGACAACGATTTTAAGACCTGGGTCGGGATCATTCATGCGTTTGCTAAATACAAGGTGCTGGGAGACAGCGTAACGCTGCCGTTCATCGATTTTGCCAAACTCTGTGGGATACCCTCGGTAAGGTCCTCTGCGCGGCTCAGAAGCCGTCTGGATGCGTCTCTGACGCGCATTGCGACCAACACCATTGCTTTCAGTAGCAAGGAAGGGGAGTACTACGTGACTCACCTGGTTCAGTCGGCGAAGTACAGCACCAAAAATGACTCGGTAACGCTCCAGGCCGATCCGAAGATCTTTGAGCTGTATCAGTTTGATAAAAAGGTGCTGCTGCAGCTCAGGGCGATCAATGAACTTTCGCGTAAAGAGTCCGCGCAGGCACTCTATACGTTTATTGAAAGCCTGCCGCCGTCACCGGCACCGATCTCTATGGCCCGCCTGCGGGCAAGGCTGAATCTGACCTCGCGAACGATCACGCAGAATGCCACGGTGCGTAAGGCGATGGAGCAGCTGAAAGAAATTGGCTACCTCGACTATACCGAAGTGAAGCGCGGCAAGGTGGTGTACTTTGTTATCCACTACAGACGGCCAAAGCTGCGCCCGGCGGACATCCCGCTCAGTCTGCCTGACATTGGCGAAGACGAGTTTGATGACATCCCGGACAGCACAGAGAAAGAAGGGGAGATGGTGATGCTCTCCCGTGAAGAGCTGGAGCTGCTGGAGAAGATCCGCAAGGGCCGCAAATCCTGATTAATTAACCACTGTAGAGAGAAGATCGTCAATTCACTATCCACTGTAGTGAGTGATCTTCCTCCCTCCCATCAATAATCACCACTGTAGAGAGTAGGGTAACCACTGTAATGAGTGGCGTTACTCTCTACAGTGGTTATTCCGCGCCGCCCTGGTGACCACTAACCTGTAATGCCTTGTTATATGGCATGTTAGTGATTACTAACATTTAAGTATCCACCTCTTTAAACCCACTTTATTTCGCCGTTACTCACCACAGTGGATAGTGCTCTCACCACAGTGGTTATCTACTCGTTGCAGTGGTTACCACTCTCTATAGTGGTTAATACTCTCCACAGTGGTTATTTCAGCGGACTTCTCTCTACAGTGGATATTCAAAGTGGATCCTCTCACTACAGTGGTTGTTGAAAGGATCTTTGGGCGGGATCGCTTTTGGTATTAAAAAAACAGCCCGGAATCGGCTCCGGGCTGTTTTTCAGGATGGGAAGGATCGTAGCGCTGTCATCGTCGGATCAATGACGGCTGGCGCAGCCACACTGCGAGGGCTCACTGAAGGTCTCGCGGCTCAGATGTGAATGTCGGACTTTCAGTTCTCCGTGACGCCATGCGCCTTCCGGATCGCTGTGGTTATCCAGCAGGCGGTTGAGCGCTTCGCCGACCAGCAGATCGCTGCGCTGTGACAGACTGGTGAGATGCCAGGTTGCGGAGTGCGCTTCACTGGTGTCGCCAGATCCAACAACGCCAACGTGAACCCGTTCGCCAAAGTCACGCACTGCCTGCAGTGCGCCAAACGCCAGCTCGTCGTTATCACAGAACAGGGCATCGATACGTTCGGAAGCCCAGGTTTGCTTCAGGTAGGCCAGCGTGGCGCGCCAGGCGTGTTCACGATCGAAGCCTCCGGCGGTCAGCACCTGTTTGACGGACTGATGTGCTGCCGCCAGCCCTTCGCTGTAGCCTTCCTGTTGTGGCAGCGGTGCGGAGTCCTGCGCCTGCAGATAGCCGAAACGGGAATAGCCCTGTGAACTTAGCAGCCTGGCAACCTGCTTACCGGCGGTGTGCCCATCAACGCCGATACTGTCTGCCGTAGCGTCTGGTGTGGCACTGCCGATATAAATGGCCGGAACCTGTGGCAGAATATCGGCGGCAATACGCAACTCGTCGCTGAAAAGTGAAGAGAGGAAAATCAGCGCATCAGGCTTTAACGGGGCTGCACTGCTCAACGCAGCCTGCAAGCCGTCACGTGAGTTAACGTTCAGCAGCAGCGTAACGCAGCCGCGCTGGTTCAACTGACGGCTCAGCTCATTCAGCAGGGTGACGGTGTAGGGGTTGGTAAATTCATCGCTGACCACGCCGATAATTTTGGTTTTATCTTCACGGGACTGCGCCATATCTGTTCTGTCCTTCATCATGGTTTACTCATTAGGCTTCTGACGGGAAAGTCGCGCTGACAGAATAGCAAAAAATGCCTTTGTCTCCATGCCCCATCGCGCAGCATGATTTTCGTGACATTGTCACGCAGGGTTCCCGGATTGGTCTGAAATATCGGTGATAAAATCGGCCACGCTGATCCTTGGCCTCTGGCCGAGTCACCAATTAAAAAAACCACCAGCTATCAATTCGTTAATGGTTTTTTCAAAGTGTTTCTTCTCAGGTTTAATACAGTTACTCACTGAATTATCCCCCGATTCTGTGGATAAATATCTGGCTCACCCCGGGTCGAGATGAGCCCACTCTGCGTTTTACTGGCCTAAGGATTCAACGTGAAGGAACGCTTCGCGCAGGCTGTCCGGCGTAACGGGGATCGGCAGCGCATGGATCGATTCTTTCGGACGCAGGGTGTGCGCGATGACCGGATCGATCTGGGCCGGATCGTTGACGTCCACCCCCAGCGCCGCCAGCGTGGTTGGCAGATTGAAGCGCTGATAGGCCGCAATCAGCTGACGCGTTGCGGCTTCATCGGACAACAACGCACACTGCACGAGAATGCCGTAGGCCACTTTAGTGCCGTGCAGATACCGTGCCGTCTGCGGCAGAATGGTCAGACCGTTATGCACAGCATGCGCCGCCGCGATACGCGTATAGCGTTCGCCGAGGCCGCCTACCATGCCGCCGCCGGCGATGATGGCGTCAATCACGTCCATGAAATCCTGACTCAGCACGCCTTTCTGCTGGTCAGCCAGCGCGGCTTCACTCTGCCCCAGCAACACATCACGCAGGGTGGCAGCAGTATCAATGCCCAGACGTACAGTCAGCGGCAGTTTTTTGGGTTCGGGTGCCAGCACCACGGCTTCATACCACTTCGCCAGCGTATCGCCGATCCCGGCCAGCAGATACTCAACCGGGGCCTGCAGCAGAATTTCCGGTTCCACCAGCACCAGGTGGTTAGCATCATTGAAAATTTCATAGTGCGAGGCCTGACCGGCGGCGTTGTACCACACTGAAAGCGGCGTCCAGGCCGCGCAGGTGGCGGCGATGGTGGGAATGGCAACGAACGGCAGATTCAGACGGCGGGCCAGCGCCTTGGCAGTATCCAGCAGCGCGCCGCCGCCCACGCCAATCACCACCTGGCGATCGTCACCGGCAGCCTGTGCCAGCTCGGCAAGATCCGGGTCGGTACAGTGACCGCCGTATTGCAGGTGTCGCGCGCCGTTCTGTGAGAATGCCGCAGGCAGGAAAGGTCGCGCGGCATGAATTGCGCGCTCGCCGTAAAGCCACACGGCATGTGAAAGTTGTTCTTCGCTATAGAAATCTGCCAGACGCGTCAGTGCGCCGGGATGGGAATAGTAGTTAGCGGGGCCGGGAACGACCTGAATTGCAGTAATGTCCATGATAATCCTTAGTGTTTCTTTGCCTCTATCCTGCTGTAGAGCCTTTGCCACAGGCTAATACTTTTTTTATAGTTACTTATTCCTTTTACTTCTTTGTCAGTCAGTTACAGGCATGAAAAAGTGACTTATCGTGTCGTTTATTCTCCAGTTTACTTTTTGCCACAGGGATCTTCGATGAAACCAATTTTTTCCGTACTGGCTCTGTTAGTTGCCAGCGCTCTGCCCGTTCATGCCGCCACGCCGACTCCGGTACCGGAGAAAATTGCCAGCCATGACGGCCCGGTGCGTATCGCCGTGATCCGTAACCTCGGTTCCGACGATAACACCACGCAGTTTGTACAGGGCGCGATCCAGCAGGGTAAAGCACTGGGCTTTAAGGTCAGTACTTTTTTAACCAACGGTGACGACGCGAAATTCCAGGATTTCGTCAACCAGGCGATCAGCCAGAAGTATGACGGGATCATTCTGTCACAGGGGCGCGCGCCGTATGCCGCACCGCTGATTAAAAAGATTGTCGACAGCGGCATTGCGGTGTCGGTGTTTGATACCTCCGTTGACGGCACTATTCCGGGCGCGACCGTTACCCAGCAGGACGATGCCTCGCTGACCAAACTCTCCTTCGGTCAGCTGGTGCAGGATCACAACGGTAAAGCCAACATCATCAAACTGTGGGTCGCCGGTTTCCCGCCGATGGAACGCCGTCAGGCCGCTTATAAGCAGCTGCTGCAGGAAAACCCGGGTATCCACGAGCTGGAGTCCGTCGGTGCTGTTTCCTCCGATGTGCAGGGTGATACCGCCAATAAAGTGGGAGCGCTGCTGGCCAAATACCCGAAAGGCAAAGTGGATGCGATCTGGGGAACCTGGGACGCCTTCAGCCAGGGGGCGATGAAAGCGCTGAAAGAGAATGGCCGTACCGAAATCAAACTCTACAGCATCGACGTTTCCAACCAGGACCTGCAGCTGATGCGTGAAGCCGGCAGCCCGTGGAAAGTCACTGCGGCGGTCGATCCAAAACTGATCGGTGCCACCAACGTGCGCCTGGTGGCGTTGAAGCTGGCGGGTGAAGCCACGCCGGACAGTTACGAGTTCAAAGCCACCACGATTCCACAGGCGCTGCTGGCAGCCCAGCCTGGCCCGGTTAACGTCGCGGGCCTGAGCAAGATCATCCCGGGCTGGGGCCAGACCGAAGACTTCGTGGCACCGTGGTTTGCTACCCTGGAAGCGAAATACAAAAAGTAAGGACGACAGCGTGTCAGACAGTTTACCGATCCCGGAATTCAGCCGGAACATGCGCCTGATTGGTCACAGCGACCAGGGTGGGCGACCGGACGGTGTACAGGTCATGGTTCACCGTGGCTACGCCTACGTGGGCCATATGGTTTCTTCTGGTTTTTCGATTATTGATGTCCGCGATGCGAAAAACCCCCGGCCGGCAGGCTATATTGCTGCGCCGCCGGGAACGTGGAATGTGCATCTTCAGGCGCATGACGATCTGCTGCTGGTGATCAACGCCCGCGACCTGTTTGCCGACGTGCGTTTTGCCGATGAGAAGGTATATTACACCCGCTCGGTGGGGGAGACGGTCAGCGATGTGCAGGATAAGGGCTGGAGCGCCGGTCTGCGCATTTTTGATATCTCCATCCCCGATCGCCCGCGTGAAATCAGCTTCCTGCCGCTGAACGGTATTGGTATTCACCGCATCTGGTACGTGGGCGGCCGCTGGGCGTATGTTTCCGCGCTGCTGGACGGGTTTACCGACTATATCTTCCTGACCATCGACCTCGCCAATCCGCAAAAGCCGGAAGTGGCTGGCCGCTGGTGGCTGCCGGGCATGAACGCCGCAGAAGGCGAACAGCCCGGCTGGCCGGAAGGTAAACGCTATGCGCTGCATCATGCGATTATCAGCGGTGATACCGCCTACGGCAGCTGGCGCGACGGCGGCCTGACGCTGCTGGACGTTAGCGACCGCAGTCAGCCGACGCTGATCAGCCATCGCAACTGGAGCCCCCCGTTCGGTGGCGGAACGCATACCGCGCTGCCGCTGCCGGATCGCGATCTTCTGGTGGTGCTGGATGAAGCGGTGCTGGATAACCAGGAAGACGGGGAAAAGCATATCTGGCTGTTTGATATTCGCGAACCGTCCAACCCGGTCAGTATCTCGACCTTCCCGCAGCCGGGTGAAATCGACTACGTGGCGAAAGGGGCGCACTTTGGTCCCCACAACCTGCATGAAAACCGCCCGGGAAGCTTTGTCAGCTCATCGCTGATCTTCGCGACCTGGCAGAATGCGGGCGTGCGTGCCTACGACATCAGCAATCCGTATCAGCCGGTGGAAACCGGTGCGCTGGTGCCTGCCGCCCCGGAAAAAATGATGGATACAAGGCCGGGACGCCCGCAGGTGATCCAATCGTGTGATGTATTTGTGGATGCCGCAGGCATTATCTACAGCACCGACTATAACGGCGGTCTGTCGATTATCGAGTATCTCGGCTAAGCACCGGTTTTTTGCCGACGGGTAAAATTAAATAGCGGGCCAATGCCCGCTATTTTTACGACTGTTTTAAGCGACTCTGACCTGCCTGACCTGCCTGACCTGCCTGACCTGCCTGACCTGCCTGACCTGCCTGGTCAGTGTGACCCATGGCGCTGTACTGACCTTTTCGCCTCGGTTTACTGCGTAAAGCGCAGCGCCAGCTGGAATGCGTGACGGGCATCAACGCGAACGCCCTGCCGATCCTCATGGAAAGGAATACCGCTTTGGGACAGGCTGTTTTTCACCTGTTCCAGCGAGGTGCTGTGCAGGCTTAGCGCCACCATTCTGGCCGAACCGTTGTAGTCGTCCGGCAGCGTGCCGAACTCGGCTTTCGCCGCCTCGGTCGGAACAAAGCGTATCCGCGCCACGCCCGCATCAATGATCCGCTCACCGCTTTCCGTTTCCTGTAGCGCCACGGACGGGAACAGCTGAAGATAAACCTCGGCGGCCTGTCCGGGATGATCTGCTGCGATAACGAATTCACGGATCTGCGTGACGCCGTTCGAATGTACCTGCCAGTCTTTCTGCCAGACCGCGTCTGGAGTCAGATGTTGGCAAAAGAAGCTGCGGCCGTTCGGTACGCGATCGGCATGCAGTCTGACGGTACGAAAACGGGCTTCCGTCTCACTGCCGTCCGGCAGCGTGACCGGACGGAAAAACGACCCCGGTGGCGTATCGGCCAGCTGCTGCTGTTGCAGATGCTGGTACACCGCATCGGCATCGTTGGTTTTCCACACCAGCCCGGAAAGGCCAATCGGCGATTGCCACAGATCGCGGCGCAGATTGCCGCGATCCGGCTCATAACCGAGCAGTTCAAGGTAGTTATTGTCGAAAATCGCCAGGTGATTACTTGAACCCAGCGAGTGGTGGCCGCGTGCGGTAAGCTGGAAACCGAGACGCTGAAACAGCGCTGCCGCCTCATCCAGCTGTGGGCCGACGTTGATCACCACGTGATCCAGTGCGGGTTGCGGTTGTGACATAGAGCACTCCTGTTAAAAAGGGAGCCGCAGCTCCCCTGTCAAGTCAGACGGTTTCGGTGTATGGCTCGCCGAGAGTCAGCATCAGGCGGTTAGCCCAGGCGAAGAACGCCGTAGACTGGATCAGATCCACCAGTTCCAGTTCGCTCAGCCCCTGTTCACGCAGGGTGGCCAGCTGCTTCACATTGGCCGTTGGCGGTGTGGCGGAAAGCGAAGCGGCCAGGTCGATCAGCGCCAGCCAACGCGGGGACTGATCCACCGCCAGCGGTTTGCCGGGGGCGGTGTCAATCAGGCGCTGAATGTCTTCCGGCTGTTTCGACAGCTGCGCGGCCTTACGGGCGTGAACTGAGGCGCAAAAAATACAGCCGTTGACCTTACTGGCGACGGTGGCGGCCAGCTCTCGCTCCTTGCGCGGCAGCCCGCCGGAGGTGAAGAAAATCCCCTTATCGGTCAGCGTGCGCTGTTCCAGCAGCGGCAGATTACGCGCCAGCAGGCGGAAGTAATCAGAATCAGTGTGGCCGAACTTGGCCAGCGTGGCTTTTTCCAGCGCGTTGAACTCGGCCAGCGGTTTGGCTGCCAGCCAAGGCTCCCAGCCCAGCTCTTCACGCGTAAAGGCCGGTGGCGCATTTTTGCCGCTCAGGGTCTGCGGTTCGGTGCGCCAGGCGGCCGCAGTAACCAGCTGTGAGCTGGCCGCCGAACCGTTTTCGCCGTTCAGCAGGCGGTAACCGCGCAGCAGACGGCTCTGGAAGCTGATAAACGCCACCAGTTGAGAGAGGGTCACGATGGCTTCTTTACTCCATCCCGCCTGTTCCAGCACCTGCAAATGGGACGGTTCTGCGCTGGCCGGTTTAAAGGTCAGCAGCTCGGCATGTGCCAGCGCGGAGGCCAGCCGATCTTCTGCCGGGGCTGTGGTGATCCGTCCGGCATAGTGTGCCGCCAGCGATTCTTCGCCGTGCCAGCGGGCAATCTGCTCTGCCAGAGCCAGGCGCAGAGAGAGCGGGAAATCACCCGAATCATTGCCGCTAAACAGCACATCGTAGCTGCCCTGCGTATGCGTGGTGGCGGCTTCCCGGGTCAGGCGGGCTTCCGCCAGCGGGCTGTCTGCCGCAATATCGGCCAGTTTTTGCAGTAAATCCTGAGACTGAGTCATACGGTTTCCTTGTGGTTCTGTGCGCTAACGGCCGGTCGCCAGCCCAGCACTGGGGCGACCTCGGTGGCCAGCAGTTCGATAGAGGTTAAAATATGCTGATGCGGCGGATCGATAGAGTGCACCTGGAACGAAATATCGGTGACGCGCGGCAGGGTGCTGTCCTTGCGCAGCGAGGCGACAACCTGTTCCGGCGTGCCGAGGTGCGCGTCGAAAATGGCAATATAGTCATCCAGCGTATCGCCCGGTACGACATGCCCGGCGGCACGGTGTTGTTCCGCCTGTGCGGTAAGCCCCGGCAGCGCCAGGCGGCGTGCTTCACTGCCGTCGCGGCTGACGAAGGCGGTGCGCGAGGCCAGAATGCGCGGTTCAACACCGGAAGGCAGCGCGTCCAGATAGGCATCGATCAGCGGATTCTGAATGGCATCCAGCGGCAGGTCCGGCTGACCTGCCGGGCGCGGCTGGGTGCGTGACAGCATCAGCCCGTGCCCGGCGGCACCGGCGCGGGCGGCTCCGGCAACGGAGAACGTGGCCTGCCACAGGCGATCGGCCAGCTGCGGCGCGGCCGGATACAGTCGGTTGTCCTCATGAGCCAGCGGTGCGTTGCCCCAGGCCTGCAGCAGCGTCTCCAGATTGGCCGAGAAGGCGTCGGCACGCTGCTCAAAGGTCAGATCGAACGGCAGGAATGAGGTGGGCGTGCCGCCGGACCCCAGACCCAGTTCCAGGCGATGATTACTGAGCAGATCGAGTACGGCGGCATCTTCCGCGACCCGCAGCGCGTTTTCCATCGGCAGGGTGATAATCGCCGTGCCAAGACGAATGCGTGACGTCTGCGCAGCCACGCTGGCGAGGAACAGCAGCGGGGAGGGCAGACCGCCCTCGTGTTCGTGAAAATGGTGCTGGGCGACCCAGGCGGTGTCAAATCCCCAGCGTTCCGCATGCTGAATTTGCAGCGTGGCCAGGTGATAGCGTTCCTGTGCGCTGGTTTTATCCAGCAGGCGGGTGAAAAATCCAAGACGTTTAGCGGTCATGCGGTGTCCTTAGCGCGAGTCAAAACGGGGATCGCGGCAATCAGTTCGCGGGTGTAGTCGCTGGCGGGGCGATTAAACACTTCGGCGGTGTTGCCGTAATCGATCTGCTGCCCGGCACGCAGTACGGAAACGCTGTGCGCCAGCTGCCGGACCGTGGCGAGATCGTGTGAAATAAACAGATAGCTCAGACCCAGTTCCTGCTGTAGCTGAAGCAGCAGGGTGAGGATCTGCGCCTGAATGGTGACATCCAGCGCCGACGTAGCTTCATCCAGCACCAGGATCTGCGGGCGCAGGATCAGTGCACGGGCAATCGCCACGCGCTGGCGCTGGCCGCCGGAAAGTTCATGCGGTTTGCGGTCCAGCAGGGTAAGCGGCAGCGCCACGCGGGTCGCTGCTTCTTCCACGCGCTGGCGGCGTTCCTGCTGGCTCAGCGGTTCGAAGTTAAGCAGCGGCTCTTCAATCACCCGATACAGCGTTTGTGACGGATCGAGCGAGGCAAACGGGTTCTGATAGACCAGCTGGATCTTGCGGCGCAGCTGGCGCAGGGCTTCACCACGCAGCGATGAGGCATCAATACCGTCAATCACCACCCTGCCGCTGTCGGCCTGCTGAAAGCCAAGCAGGATGCGGGCGAGGGTGGTTTTGCCCGACCCGGATTCTCCGACCAGGGCATGCGTCGTACCGCGCTGAACGCTGAAAGACACGTTGTTCAGCGCCTGGAAGCCTTCGCCTTTACCCAGAGAGAAATATTTGTTCAGGCCAATAATCTCAACCGCCGGCTGGGAAAACTGCTGCCGCTGAGTCGGAACGAAACTGCTTCCGGAAAGCGCGGGCGCATCGGCGAACAGCTGGCGGGTATAGGCATCCTGCGGTGAATGGACAATCGCCTCCGCGCTGCCCTGTTCACGGATCTCACCGTGGCGGAAGACCAGAATGCGATCGGAACGCGCTGCCGCCACGGCCAGGTCGTGGGTGACAAACAGCACTGCGGTGCCCGATTCACGGCGCAGCTCGTCGATCAGATCGAGAATGCGCTTCTGCACGGTGACATCCAGCGCGCTGGTCGGCTCATCGGCGATAATCAGCGCCGGTTTCAGCGCAATAGCAATGGCGATCAGCACCCGCTGCTTCATGCCGCCGGAAAGCTGATGCGGATACTGCTGCGCACGCTGTTCGGGATGCGACAGCCCGACGCGCTTCAGCAGCGCCACCACGCGCTCGCGGCGCTGCTGGCGTGATAATGGTTCATGCAGCAGCAGGATCTCTTCCACCTGTGCACCAATGGTTTTTACCGGGTTCAGCGAGCTGCCGGGGTCCTGCGGGATCAGGCTGATGGCGGCCCCGCGAATGCCGTCCAGGCGCTTCTGCGACCAGTGGGTGATCTCCACGCCGTTCAGCCAGATTTGCCCCGCTTCGCGCACCGCATTGTCCGCCAGCAGGCCGATAATCGACTGTGCGGTGGTGGTTTTACCGGAGCCGGACTCGCCGACCAGCGCCACTACTTCGCCCCGCTCCACGCTGAAGGAGACATTGTGGATCACGCGTTTTTGCTCACCGCCGCTGCGGTAAGCGATGCTCAGATTGTTCACTTTGAGCACCGGCTGGGTCGATTCGCTCATCGGCGGCCTCCTGAATAATGATGGCTGATGCGATTGGCGGACAGTACCACCAGCACCACGACAATCCCCGGGAAGGTGGTCAGCCACCAGGCGGTAGAAATATAGTTACGTCCTTCGGCGATCAGTAACCCCCACTCCGGGGTAGGCGGCGGTGTGCCGTAACCCAGGAAGCTGAGTGTGGAAATCGCCAGGATTGCACTGCCGAATTGCAGCGCCGAGAACGCCAGCACCGGCGTCAGCGAGTTCGGTAAAATGTGCCGCCACAGGACCGCGAAGAAGGTGCCGCCGCTGCCGTAAGCCGCCTCAACGTATTCGGAATGGCGCACGCGAACCACCTCAGAGCGGGCGAGGCGGGCGAAGTTGGCGATGGAGGTGATCCCCACCGCAATCGCCGCGTTGACGGTACCGAAGCCGAGCAAAATGATAATGCTCAGCGAGAGCAGCAGGCCGGGAATCGCCAGCAGCACGTCCACCAGCCGCATGACTACGCTTTCGCTGCGTCCGCCCAGTGCCCCGGCGATCACGCCGAGCAGCGTACCTACCGTCAGGCCGAGCGCCACGGCCACCAGCGCGCCGCTCAGTGAATGGGATGCGCCCCAGACGATGCGCGCGTAAAGGTCGCGTCCCAGCTGATCGGTGCCGAGCCAGTGCCCGGCCTGCGGTGCCAGGCGCTGCGCACCGGCCACCCCTTCGGTGGCGCTCCAGTCGGTAAACCAGCCGGGAACCAGCGCCCAGAGAATGGCGATGGCAATCACCAGCCAGGCCAGCACCAGCCCCGGACGAAACTGCCGTGGCAGAATCTTGCGCCAGTGCAGGCGGGTAGGTTTGTGTGTGCTGTTCAAATCGGCGAGGCTCATGATGCTGCCCTCTGATAATGCTTAAGACGCGGGTCGAGTAACGGAGAGAAGACGTCGACCAGTAAATTGATCAGCACGAAGCCGGTAGCGGAAATCATCACGATCGCCTGTAACACCGACACGTCCTGATTGTTCACCGCCTGCTGAGTCAGCTGGCCCAGCCCGCTGAGGCCAAACACTGTTTCGGTGATCAGCGCTCCGGCAATCAGCTCGCCCAGCAGCAGACCGGCAATAGTCAGCACCGGCAGCAGCGCATTACGCGCCACGTGATGCCACAGCACCCGCCGCTGGCTGGCTCCTTTGGCGCGGGCGACGGCAACGAACGGCTGGGTCTGCACCTGATCAATACTGCGGATCAGGATCTGCGCCAGCGGAGCCGAAATCGGTACCGCAAGGGTGATCACCGGCAGGATCAGACCGACCCACTCGCCGGGGTTGATCACCGGTATCCAACGCAGCTGGAAGGAGAAGACCTGAATCAGCGCAATCCCCAGCCAGAAGGTGGGGATCGAGATAAACAGGGAAGGCAGCGACTGTAGCGCATTACGCAACCAGCGCAGCCCGGTCAGGCTGGAGCTGAAGGCAATCACCACCGCCAGCAGCGTGGCCAGCACAAAGCCCGGCAGCGCCAGGCGCAGCGTGGCAGGGAAGTTTTCGGCCAGCAGCTCGCTGACCGGCACCCCGGCCTGCACGGAGAAGCCAAAGTCTCCGCGCAGCATACTGCCGAGAGAGTGCAGATACTGCTTCCACAGCGGCGTGGTGGCCCCGTAAGACTGGCGCATCTCTTCGATCTGCGCCGGGCTCAGTCCTAAATCAGGGTTCTGAAATTTAATCAGAATCGCATCGCCGGGCAGCACCTGTAGCAGTACAAAGGAGACGGTAAACGCCACCCACAGCACCAGCAGAGCCTGTCCCAGTCGCTGAGTGAAATATCCCGTCATCGCTGTTTACCTCAGTGTTTTTCCAGCCAGGCACCGTAGAAGCTCGGGCGACCTACGGCTTCGAAGGTCAGACCCTTCAGCCACGGCGCGCCGGCAAACACCTGCGGTTCTTCAAAGATCGGAATGTTATAGGCCTGCTCGATCAGATAGCGCTGCGCATCGCCGGTCAGCGCCAGGCGTTTCTGCGGATCGGTTTCGGCCGCGATGCCTTCAAGAATGCCGTTGAGCTTGTCGTCACGGAAGGTTTTCACCAGGCTGCTTGAACCGCCTTTCTGCAACAGGCCATCGCGGTTAGTCGGATAGAACTGGCTTTTCACCACGTCCGGATCGGCACGACCCACTTCGGTGACGGAAACCGGGGTTTTCTGCGGGTCGAGGTTATCGACGGTTTTACTGCCCGCATCGCCCGCTTTCACCGCCAGCGAAACGCCAACCTGTTTCCACTGCTGTGCCACCAGCTGTAAGACCTCTTTGTTTTGCGGCTGCGGCAGCGATTCATACACCGTCAGCGCCAGCTTCTGGCCGTCTTTCTGACGGATGCCGTCGCTGCCCGCTTTCCAGCCCGCTTCATCGAGCAGTTTGTTGGCCAGCGCCGGGTCAAATTTCAGCTGGTCACTGAGGTCAACGAAGCCCGCCGCCGAGCTGGCCAGCACCGACTTCGCCACCGGGTAGTTTGGTGAGAACAGGGTGTCGACGATCTGCTGGCTGTTGGTGGCGTGCAGCAGGGCTTTACGCACCTTCACATCTGCGACCAGTGCGTTGTCCGGGCGGAAGCTCAGGCTGTCGTTAATCCCGCGAGTTGGTGCCGCGTAAATCGGGAAGTTTTGTTGTTCTGCCTGCTTTTCATCGTAGGCCTGCACCTGGCGAATGGCTCCCGCCTGGCCTGCCAGCAATGCGCCAATGCGCACGCTGTCTTCCGGGGTGACGATAATTTTAATCGCGTCCAGATTGGCGCGGCCCTGCTGTGCACCGTTCTTCGGTCCCCACTGGTAGTCGGCGCGGACTTTCAGATCCACCTCGCGGCCCAGCTTCTCATCGCTGACCACAAACGGACCGGAACCAATAATGTGGCGGGCATCGCCCAGCGCCTCAAAATTGCGCGCCAGCGTGCTGAGGGACACCAGACCGGAACCGATGGTGGCGGTGCCCTGCAGGAAGCCCGGCGACGGCTTTTTGAAGAAGAACTTCACCGTCAGCGGGTCGATCACTTCGCTGTGGTCATAGTTGTTGATCACTTCCGACACCGGCAGGCGCTGGGCTTTATTGCCGAGGCCGTAGGTATCAAAGTTTTTCGCGACCGCGTTGGCATCCAGCGGCGTACCGTCAGAGAACGTCACCCCCGGGCGGATTTTAAAGGTGTATTCGGTTTTGTCCGCGTTGCTGCTCCAGCTTTCCGCAATCCACGGTTCCACTTCCAGCGTTTTCGGGTTCTGCCAGGTCAGCTTATCGGTGATCTGATTCAGAATGCCGCCGTTGGGATAGAAGCCACCGGCCGGCGGATAAAGGTTGGTATGTGCCTGCTGCTCAAGGTAAACCAGCGTGCCGCCCTGAACGGGTTTATCGGCGGCCTGTGCGGCAATCACCCCGGAAAACAACGCCAGTGCGCCGGCGAGGGCGTTGAGGCGGAAAGTCGTGCGCATGAGGAATTCCTTTATTGTCAGTTTGTTTTATCTGCTGACGATAAATATCAATCCTGACAAGGGGTTTGGTGAACCAAGGAATTCATCTAGCTATTTGCGTTTTTTGCATAAGGCTCAGCCGAGCTTCTGCACCCGGGTCATTTCCGGGGTGATCTCGTCACCCTGGTGGTTAAGTATCCGCAGGGGAGAAAGCGTTTTCCCGCTGGCGGCTTCCAGCAGTTCGGAATGCGCCTCACCGGCACCGAACAGCTGATTCTCGCCAAACTGCCGCAGCGCTACGATCAGCGGAAACGTGGCCAGGCCGCGCTCGGTCAGCACATATTCCTGCCACGCGGTGCCGTCCGAGGCGGGCTGCACCTTGAACAGATCGGCTTCCACCAGTTTTTTCAGGCGGTCCGCCAGAATATTGCGCGCCACGCCGAGGCCGCGTTGAAACTCGCTGAATCGTCGACTGCCGTCAAAGGCGTCGCGCAGGATCATCAGCATCCAGCGATCGCCGATCAGATCCACGCTCCGCGCCACCGGGCAGGGTGACTGGCTGAACGAAACAGTTGCCGCCATCGTTTCAACTCCTGAAAATTATTCAGTTGCATTTTAAAACCACTTCACGCAGGCTGCAATTGGTTTTAATTTGAAACTAATCAGGAGGCAGCAGTGAGTCACATTATTCCGGCCTGCGGATCGCCACAGAGTTTGTCCGTCTGGCAGGTCACTCTGTTTACGGCGACTACCGGGCTCAGCGTCGCCAACGTTTATTATGCCCAGCCGCTGCTGGATACCCTCGGTATCACCTACGGGCTGCGTTCCGCCTCGCTGGGCGCGATAATTTTCGCCACACAACTGGGCTGCCTGTTGGCGCTGCTGTTCGTGGTGCCGCTGGGCGACAGGCTCAACCGCCGTTGGCTGATGCGCGGCCAGCTTCTGGCGCTGATCGCTTCACTGCTGCTGGTGGCGGTTTCCTCCTCCGCCACGATGCTGCTGCTGGCGATGCTGCTGACCGGACTGACCGGTACCGCAATGACTCAGGGGATGATCGCCTTTGCTGCGGCACCGGCACCGGAGCATTCGCGTGGCCAGACGGTGGGTGCCGTTTCTGCCGGAGTGGTGATCGGGCTGCTGCTGGCACGGGTGTTTGCCGGAGTGGTCAGTGATATTGCGGGCTGGCGCAGCGTCTATTTTGCTTCTGCACTGATGATGGCGCTATTGGCGGCCGTGCTCTGGCGGCGGCTGCCCGCTCTCCCGCAGCAGAAGACAGACGGCGGACGCGCACCGCTCGCTGCGCTCTGGCATCTGCTGCATCACCATAAACAGCTGCAGATACGCGGGGTGATGGCGCTGCTGATGTTTGCCAGCTTCGCGATTTTCTGGAGTGCGCTGGTACTGCTGTTAACGCCACCCCCCTGGAATTTCAGCCACGCGCAGACCGGCGCGCTGGGGCTGGTGGGGGCAGCCAGTGCGCTGATTGCCAGCCGGGCGGGCAGGCGAGTCGACCGCGGGCTGGCTCGCAGCAACACCCGGTTTTCACTGCTGATACTGCTGCTTAGCTGGCTGCCGCTGTGGCTGGGGGAGAGTTCACTGCTACTGTTGATTATCGGCATTTTTCTGCTGGATGCCAGCGGGCAGGCGCTGCACGTGACCAGCCAGAGCCTGCTGCTTAGCGGCATGAACGCGGCAGGTTCGCAGCTGATCGCTGCCTATATGCTGTTTTACTCCGCAGGCAGCGGCATGGGGGCGCTGATTTCAACGCAGGCGTTCGCGTACGGTGGCTGGTCGGCGGTGTGCCTCGCCGGGGCAGCAATCAGCCTGCTGGCACTGATTTTTGGCTTATCGACACAATCACACGAGGTGAAAAATGGATGAACTTGCACTGCTGGCGGCGGCTGATCGGCGCGCGCTGGATTACACCCGTTCGCTGGCTGCGCGCCGGGTCTTTCCCGATGCCGAAGCAATTGCCGGACTGAAACGCTTTGATGAACCTTTGCCACTGGACGGCTATTCGCCAGAACACACGCTGGCAATGCTTGATGACGTTGGCTCGCCCGCAACTACCGCCTCTAATGGGGCGGACTATTATGGCTTTGTTATTGGCGCGGCTCTGCCGGTGGCCAGCGCTGCTGAACGGCTGATGATTGCCTGGGATCAGTGCGCTTCCGGCTGGGATAATTCGCCGGTGTCCGCCACGCTGGAGCGGCAGGCCGCGCACTGGCTGCTGGAAATCCTCGACTTACCCCGCGAAAGCGCGGTGGGATTTGGCACCAGCGCCACGGCCTGTACCCTGAGCTGCCTGGCGACCGCCCGGCGCGAGCTGCTGAAGCAACAGGGCTGGGACTTTGACCAGGACGGGCTGATCGGTGCGCCGGAGATCCGCGTGGTGGTGTCGGCGCTGGCGCATATCACGGTGATTAAGGCGCTGCGGGTGCTCGGTTTTGGATTGCGCCATCTGTTAATCGCGCCGGTGAATGAACGGGGACAAGTGGATATCGAGCGACTGCCGGAGTTGAATGACCGCACCATTCTGTGCCTGCAGGCTGGAGAGGTTAACAGCGGTGAGTTTGATGATTTTGCACAGCTTATTCCGCTGGCAAAGGCGGCCGGAAGTTGGGTACACGTTGACGGTGCATTCGGTCTGTGGGCCAGAGCTTCATCGCTCAACGAGCTGACTTCGGGCATCGAGCTGGCCGACAGCTGGACTACCGACGCGCACAAATGGCTGAACACTCCCTATGACTGTGCAATGGCGATTTGCCGCCATGCGTCGGCTCTTTCGGCCACCCTGCGCGGCGATGCGGTTTATTCCGCAGCGGCAGAGGACGCGCAGAAAAATCTGACGCTGGAGTTCTCTCGACGCCCGCGCGGCATTCCGGTCTGGGCTGCACTGCGTTCGCTGGGGAGGGCGGGTGTGGCGGAGATGGTTGAACGTCACTGTCTGCTGGCAAAGCGAGTTGCTGAAGGTTTGTCAGGCTCGGGCTATCAGGTTTTAAATCGGGTGGTGCTGAATCAGGTCCTGTTCCGTGCTGATGATCAACAGCAGACGCTGCGTATTCGCGATGCGGTTCAGGCGTCTGGAGAAACCTGGTTTGCTGCGACGCAATGGCAGGGGCAACCCGCTTTACGTATCAGCATTTCCTCTTGGCGAACGGAAGACGCCAATATTGACCATCTGTTACTGCTGCTCGATCGCATAAAACGGTCTGACGCTGTGGAATAACGAAGCTAACTTCACCGCCTGGGTTTTCGCCTGTCTGGTGTCGCATATTTTCAAAACAGGAGCAATCAATGCGCAGCGCCGGTGCGAATATTAACACTGGCCGGTTTTACCGCGATGAGGGCGATAAGAATTTTAACGGCGGTATTTTTGTCTGAACGGGCATCAGATGCGACGGGTTGACCCGGGTAAAGTGACGTTACTACTCATGTTAGTAATGAATAAGGTTATCCCGGCAGCGGCTTTATGTCGGTCAGACACTCAGAATGTCGCTAATATTAGGCTATTGCTTTCGTCAGGTTGCGCTAAACCGAATCGGCTGTGAAAAGCCAGGTGTTATATTGTGGGTATGGATCAAATTCAACCTGCACATACAGATTTTTCTGTGTTCGGGATTATCTAGGACGATCAAAGTACCATCGTTAACGCGTTGGGCAGGAAAAAAAAGGTCGGTGTTTTGCGGTGGGCTTTAAATAAAAAGAGATTAAAAAGTCAGCGATTGCCGAAGAGGAAAAGTAAAGGGTCACTCTTTTGAGTGACCCTTTATCATTACTTGATCAGGAAATCATCCAGTGATTTACCCGCATCCAGCGCCTGCTTGATCACAGCCGGGGTGCGGCCCTGGCCGGTCCAGGATTTAGTTTCGCCGTTTTCATCAGTATATTCATACTTAGCCGGACGAGGTGCGCGCTTGGTACGGGTTTTGCCAGCGGTAGTATCAGCGGCGGTCAGCTCGCTTAAATCAATCCCGTCTTCCAGCAGCATCTGACGGTATTTAGCCAGCTTCTCTTCTTTTTCTTTAATCTCAGAAGCGATAGCGGCTTCTGATTCACGTCGTTCGTTCACAACCGCTTCAAGTTTTTCCAGCATCTCTTCCAGTTCAGCTAAAGAGACTTCACGAGCCTGGGCACGAAGGGTGCGAATGTTATTTAATACTTTCAGCGTTTCACTCATAACGGAATCCGTAACCTTTGGGTTGGTTTAAATTTAGTCAACTAATGTTTCGAAGACAAGTGTACAGACAAATGAATCACGAAAAAACACTAAATCAAAAAAATGTTTCTTTAAATGTTTCTTCAGTGCAAGTTTAGTCACTAATGTAGTGAATGGCAAAAGGACTATATTTACAACATATGGGATAAATCTTAACACTTTCTTTGGTGACTCATCATTATCTGATGAAACTTTACCCCGCAGGCAGGCGGATATCATAATCAACGCTGGATAAACAGGTGGGAATTTATAATCCACTATGCCTCAGATTGCTTGCGCTCTGCCGTTGCCGTCATCACATTAACGACCGCATTAATAAACTATTCGCGTTACCCTGTCACCCGAGATTTAACAAAATTTGTAAAAAATCCATTTATCAACCAAAGTTCTGAGAAGAAATCTGATGTCTTCCACACTTTTGTGCATTTTAATAAAATGCTGTTCCTGACCAGGCGATTTATCCGGACGTACCGCAATTGCAGATTAAACAGTTACCGATACGGTTTCGTTATTATCGATAAACAGGACAACAGTATTGACAGCAGACTCACCCCTGCGTGGTCCTTTTTGCCTAATAGATCCTGATATCAATTTTGATACGACGGGATTATTATCAGTGGCGATTATAGTTACAACATACTGTAAAGCATGCGGTTAATGGTGTCCGCTTCGCCCCCGGTGAACAGGGCTTTTCACCAGGCCGGGGTTATGCTACTTTCATTGTCGATACATTCGTACGCGTTAACGTCATTCAACGCACAGACTCCACTTTTTATCTTAAGCGGCGCTGTGTGTTGTTCTGCATTCCATCTCAACATGCAGTGCCCGGGTTAACGTTAATGAAAATCTCTCTGAAATTTCCCGTTTTATTTCTCTTAATCCTTGCCGGGTTTTGTTTACGCCCCGGGATATCCTCTATTGCCCCGCTAGCCGAAACGCTGCAACGGCAGTTTTATGACGTCGGTGCCACGGGGATTGGCTTGCTAACCAGTATCCCGGTGGTCTGCATGGGGGTTATTTCTCCGCTGGCGTTTCTGCTAGAAAAAAGAGTCGGTCTGAAACAAACGCTGATGATCGGACTGGTGCTGGTATTTTTCGGTGAACTACTACGCTGGTTTGATAGCTGGTTTGGCTTAATGTTGTTGACCGCGGTGCTGGTAGGCGTGGGTGATGCGCTGATCCGGCCGATGATTTCCGGTTTTATCAAACTACGCTGCGCCGATCGTGGCCGACTGGCCGTGAGTGTGTATGCCGCATCAATGGGTGCCGGAGCGGGGGCGGCAACTTTGAGCACGGCGTCGTTAGCGGATATCAGCGGGCACCCGGGTGGCGGGTTGGCTTTCTGGGCATTGCCGACGCTGCTGGCCCTGATCTGCTGGAGTTTATTTTCACTTCCTGTGCAACGCGAACAGCAGCAGGTCGTCAACAAAGGGCAATCCATGTTCTGGCTCGCCGCCGGCCTGTCATTATTTTTTGCTTTGCAGGCGGGGATCAATTACACCCTGATCGCCTGGCTACCCACGTGGCTGCGGTATGATGGGTACAGTGCATCCACTGCCGATTCGCTGACCACGCTGCTGATTGTGTTTTCAACGCTGGTCAGTCTTTTCTATCCGCTGTTCGTTCGTCTTTTTTCCGGTCGGGAATATTTCACTATGCTGGCTGCCGCTATCGCAACGATGATGGCGGCGGCACTTTACGCCGTCGGAGTGCCGGTTGTCGTTCCCGTGTTGCTGATGGGGATCGCCATCGGACTTTGTTTTCCGCTGGCGCTGCATCTTCCGGTTGCGATCAGCCCGGATGCCGCCTCCGCGGTCAGACTGTCGGGATGGGTGCAGACCGTCGGTTATCTGGCAGGGGGACTGTTACCTTCGATCGCCGGGATGGCGATGACGGGTCGTCCACCTTCGGCGGCGCTGGCTGCGATCGTTTTAGTGCTGACGGTTTTGCTGGCTCTGACCTCGCTGGCGTTTGGTTTTAGCCGCATTCGCCATCAGTGAGATTTTTTCCGGCGTCCAGTTGAAATGGCTGGCCGCCGCGGCCAGCAGGATCGCCAGCCCGCCGAAAAATTGCCAAAGGCCGAGCCGGTGACCGAACACCGCCCAGTCAACGATGACGGCGATGACCGGGTATAAGAATGAGAGCGCAGCCACCAGATTTCCGGGCAGCTTGCCGATGGCTGAATAGAGCAGTGTCGACATCAGTCCGGTATGGACTGCACCCAGCGCGATCAGAACCAGCCATGTGTTCATTTGATATTCGCTAACGTTCAAGCGGGCTAACGGTAGCAGCAGTAGTGCGCCGAGCGTCAGCTGGATCAGAACCAGCAGTTGAGGCACGACCTGTTTCAGATAGCGTGCGGTGATTGCCACTCCGGCGTAACAAAATGCAGCACCCAGAGCCAAAAGTATTCCGCGCAGATAATGATCGCCGACGCCCTGACTGTTTTCACCGCCGGCAACGATCATCAGCAGACCGACAAAAGCCAGCAGTAGCCAACCGGCTTTGGTCAGAGTAATTTTTTCTGCAAACAGCAGGGCGCTGAGTGCGGTCAGCATAAACGGCTGAGTGTGATAGGTCACGGTCGCAATGCCGATCGACGCATCCGAATAGGCGGCGAACAGCAGAACCCAGTTCATAACCAACGCCACGCCTCCGGCCAGCGCCAGAAAAAACTGAGGTAAGGTCATTGCACCGCGTCGAAGTTGCCCACCCACGACGCAGACGATCAGCATCGCCGCCGCGCCAAACAGACAGCGCCAGAAAACGGCGGCGATCGCATCCTGCCCGGAAAGTATCACCATCCATCCGGTTGTTCCGGCAATGGCCATTGCCAGGGTCATCTCAATTGTTCCGCGTGCCGACGTCATTTGTTTTCCTTTTTTTCTCCGCATGCTGTGCAAACGGAATGAATACGATAAAATGAACAGATGACTATTATGATGAACATAGTGTTGCTGTTCGTCAAGATGAACAAAAGACCGATATAGGAAACATGACTGTGGCAGATGTGATTTCAAACCTTAACCATTCCCCGATTGCTCTGCTGGCACAGGCGCTGCGGCGGGAAAGAGAAAAAGCTGGTATCACCGTTACCGAACTGGCGAAGCGGGCGGGAATTGCAAAGTCCACGCTTTCGCAGCTGGAAAACGGTCTGGGAAATCCAGGCCTGGAAACGCTGTGGTCACTGGCGATGGCGCTGGATGTTCCCGTCAGCCGGCTGATCGCCCAGCCGCGTCAGCAGGTGCAGGTGATTCGCGCCGGAGAAGGCACGCCGCTGGTTTCCGGTCAGGCGAACTATGTTGCAACGCTGCTGGCCGCATGCCCGGTGGGGGCGCAGCGCGATATCTACCGCCTCAGCGTGCAGCCCGGCGAACCGCGCCTGTCGGAACCGCATCAGCCGGGGACGCTGGAACATGTGATCCTTTGCAGCGGCCGCGCACGGATCGGGCCTGCGGAGCAGTGGGTTGAACTCAGCGCGGGCGATTACATCAGCTATTCTGCCGACTGCCCCCATATTTTTGACGCTCTGGAAGCCAATACCACCGCCGTAATGCTGATTGAACTGGCCTGAGGATTGACCCGTCATCTTCATCAGATTTCGTTCTGCGTTATTTTTGTGACTCCAGACCTATTAAGTCTGGAGTCATATCGTGCAACGAGGTAAAATATGCTTTGAAATCACCGGCCTATCCCACTGTTGAAAAGAAGATGCCGGGTGAAATAAACACCGTTATCGCCGATCGTTGCCGGAAAAGCCGGTCGGCGTTGGGAAATATCGCCGGAACCGCGTATGGCTGAAAAACAGAAAACACCGCTTTTGCATTCGCCTCACGTTGGCCGCCACGTTTTGATCTGGCTGAACGAGGTACAAAACGCCTCGCTGATCCAGCTGGAGTCCGGCGAAGATGAGGGCAGCGTGCAGCAGGTGATGAAACTGTGGGTTCGCCTTTCGCTGCTGCAAACCCGTCGTCGTCCGGAAATCGCCGTTTCGTCTTTGCTGAAGCACGTACTGCCGGTTATTGGCCATCGATCTCTGAGCGGGGTGACCCGCCTGCAGCTCAACCGGCTGTTTAATATCCTGATTGCCGACGGTAAAAAAGAGGAAGCGCGGCGCGTTTTCTCTCTTTGTAAGCAGTTTCTCAGCTGGGCGGAAATTCAGGGATATCTCGACCATTCGCCGCTAAGTGCAATGAAAAAGCGCGATATTGCCGGAAGAAGCACACCGCCGGGAACCCGTACATTAAGCGATGCGGAAGTGTGGGTGTTCTGGCACGGGCTTGATGAGTGGGAGCTTTCCGAGCAGTGTCGCTGGGCGCTGAGGCTGTGCCTGCTGTCGGCGCGAAGGCCGGATGAAGTGGTGCAGGCGCGCAAGCAGGAGTTTAATCTGGAGTCCGGCATCTGGCGGCAGGGCGATCGAAATAAGTCGCAGCGCGAGCATATTCTGCCGATCACCCCAATGATGCGCACCTGCATCGATGCGCTATTGCGGGCCAGCCCGGAGGATTCCCCCTGGCTGGTGCCGTCACCAGTGACAGTGTCACGTCCTTTGTCGAAGGGAGCTATCACTCAGGCGCTGCGACGAATGATCCGTGCCGATCGCGGGCTGGGTCTGGAGCCGTTTACCACCCGCGACCTGCGCCGTACCGCGCGATCCCGGCTGGCGGCGCTGGATACGCCAAACGATGTGGCGCGTAAGATCATGAACCACGCGCTTGAAGGGATCGACCGCGTTTACGATACGCATAACTACCTGCCACAGATGCAGCAGGCGTTAAATGCGCTGTCCGACAGCATCAAAACCATTATTGCCGCGCCGTCTTATCATGCGCTGACTCACCGCTATCAGGGTGAAAAGCTGCATCTCAGCGAGCGCGCGCTGCTGTTTATGGAGCCTTAATCCACTCGTTACACCCTGAATCCGTGGCGTTTTGCCCGCCAGATCGTCCCCCAGGTGAGTCCCAGCAGGGTCAGTAACGTGGGGGCAAACAGACCCGGTCCGAACACGGTCAAAATCGCCGCGCCCGCCGCGCCGCCTCCGGCAATCGCGATATTCCATGCGGTGACCAGCATCGACTGCGCTACGTCGGCCGAGTCATCGGCGGTTTTCGCCAGCGCCGTCTGGAACAGCGAAGCCGCGCCGCCAAATGCCAGCCCCCACAGCACGACCGCCGAATATATCACCGCCGGGCTGCCGCCTCCCCACTGTAAAAGCACCATCGCCAGCGCGAACAGCAGTGTTGACAGCAGCGCGCCCGCCCGCAGCCAGCGGTCGATGGTAATGCCAACCAGCCAGATCCCCAGCAGGGAAGCAACGCCGAACACCAGCAGCACGGTGCTGATGCGATCTGCCATGCGAACCCCCTGTAAAAATGGGGCGATATAGGTATAGAGAATGTTATGCGCCAGCACAAAAACCAGCGTGGCCGTCAGCACCGATCGTACGCCGGGCAGGCGAAGTACGCCGGACAGCGGCAGTCTTTTTGCGGCGGGCTGGGCCGCAAAATCGGGCACGCTGACCGCGATCCACAGTATCAGCAGCAGGCTGAGTGCGGAAATCGCCATAAAGCAGCTGCGCCAGCCGATAATTCCACTGATAAACGTGCCCAGTGGAATACCGACAGACAGCGCCAGCGGAGTGCCGACCATCGCCAGTGAGATCGCGCGTCCTTTCAGCGACGGCTTGACCATTCTGGCGGCATAACCCGCAATCAGCGCCCACAGTAATCCGGCGGAAACACCGGCCAGAAACCGTGCGGCCAGCGTCAACAGGTAATCGCCGGACAGCGCCGTTACCGTATTGGCGACAATAAAACCGGACACCGCCGTCAGCAGTAGCGGCCTGCGGCGCAGACTTTGGGTAGCGACCGTCAGCGGAATCGCCGCCAGCAGAGATCCCAGCGCATACAGCGTCACCAGCTGGCCTGCGCTGGCGGTGGAAACGGACAGGCTGTTGCCGATCTCAGGCAACAGTCCGGCCGGTAACGCCTCGGTCAGAATGGTGATGAACCCGGCTAGTGCCAGGGCGAGCAGGGCGGAAACCGGCAACCGATCGCGTTCGATATACGCGGTGATCTCGCTGCTCATGCTGCCTCCCGGCCGGTAGCGGAAACACCGTAAACCGCATCGCGCAGATCGTTAACGAACTGCCCGGACATCCCTTCGCCCAGCGTATTGGTAAAGGCAATCACGCTCAGGTCCTGCTGCGGATCGACGAACCACGAATGGCCGTAGGCTCCCCCCCAGCGCCAGGTACCCGGTGACTCCGGCGAGGCGGCAAGGTCGGGATCACGCAGCACCGAGAAACCGAGGCCAAAACCGATGCCCGGTGAGCCTTCAAGCTCCAGGCCGTGCGTCCAGTCGCGGGACATTTCATCAACCAGCGTACGCGGCAGCAGCGTTTCTCCGTCGCGCAGCGCTTCCAGCAGGCGTAGAAAATCATCTGCCGTTCCGACCATTCCCGCACCCGCCGAAGGGAAAGCATCGGCATTGAAAATGCGTGCCGGGCTGTAATTAATGCCAACCACGTCGGGGAACGGCGGAACGATTTCACCTTCCTGCAGCCGATGCGGTTGGGGCCGATCATTGACGTAGGCGCACGCGACGCGCTGTGGTTCCGTACTGTAAAAATCCGTGTCGCGCATCGCCAGCGGTTCGGTAATCAGCTCGCTAACTGCCGTATTCAGCGTGGTTCCGTGGACGCGTGCGACCAGCGCGCCCAGAACATCGGTCGCCAGTGAGTACGCCCAGCTGCTGCCGGGTGCAAACTGCAACGGCACGCGGGCAATGCGCCGCAGGTTTTCATCCAGCGATATATCAGAAGAATCCATGCCGTCGGAAACGCCCGCCGTCGCATAGGGGCCCTGTTCATCGCGCTCGAAAAAGCGATAGCCCAGACCGGCGGTGTGGCTCAGCAACTGGCGGGCGGTGATGGTTGCCGGGCCGCCGTCGGCCAGCGTTGGGGTAAACTCCGGCAGCCAGCGGCTGACCGGGCTGTCCAGATCGAGCTGGCCACGCGCAACCAGCACCAGCGCGGCGGCAGAGACAATCGGCTTACTGACCGAGGCCAGGCGGAATAGCGTTTCCGGGGTCATGGCGCGGTTGTTTTCCCGGTCGGCCAGTCCGGCGGCCTGGCGGTAAATAATGCGGCCATGTCGGGCAATCAGCACAACCGCGCCCACCAGTCTCTGCTGGTCCAGGGCCTGTTGAATGACCGCGCCGACGCGATCTGAAAGCGATGCCGTAACCGGCGGAATAAGGCTGTTGCTCATCTGGAATTCCTTAAATCAGTGAATGTCCGACTACCTTAATCAGTGACGTATTAAAGAAAAAGTGGGGTATAGTTCAGTAAACCCGTGAATAAATTTCGTTAATCGGCAGGTGAAAATGGACAGCTTCAGCGGTGTGACGGTGTTTGTGCAGGTGGCGGAAAGCCGCAGTTTCGTGACGGCGGGTCGCCAGCTGGGGCTTTCTGCTTCGGCGGTCAGCAAAAGCGTTGCCCGGCTGGAGGAAAAGCTGGGCGTCCGGCTGTTTCATCGCAGCACACGCAGCATGACGCTGACGGCTGAAGGATCGCTGTTTCTGGAGCGAAGTCGGCGCATTATCGGTGAGATGGAGGCCGCACAGCTTGAGTTGTCGCAGGTTGCGGGAAAACCGGCGGGACGCCTGCGCATCAGCCTGCCGCAGGTCAGCCCGCTGCTGCTGCCGGTGCTGGGCGATTTTATGGCGCGCTACCCGGATATCGAGCTGGATCTGGATTTCAGTGACAGAATGGTGGAGGTGATTGAGGAAGGGTTTGATGCGGTGATCCGCACCGGGCAGCCGATGGATTCCCGTTTGTCGGCCAGAAAGCTGGGTAATTTCACCATGAAAATCGTTGCCTCTCCCGGCTATCTTGCCCGTTACGGCACGCCGGAAAATCCCGGCGATCTGCTGCGTCACCGCTGCATGCACTACCGTTTCCCGTACAGCGGAAAGCTGGAAAAATGGGAGCTTGGCAGTGAAGTGGAGCTGAATCTGCCAATTTCCATGGTATGCAATAATATCGAAACCCGGGTGTGCTTTGCTCTCAAGGGGTTAGGTATTGCTTTTCTGCCGGAATTTGCGATTAACAATCTGATTGCGGAAGGGCAGCTGGTGACCCTGTTGGACGATATTGATAAGCGCAGAGGGGTGTTCCATATCCTCTGGCCCGCCAGCAAGCACGCATCGCCGAAGATACGTGCGCTGGTCGATTTCCTGAGCGACAGGGTGTTTGCTAACGGCAAAGCGGAAAGTCTTTAAACGCACGGTGGCTATCGCCTGTCGGTCAGGATGTCGCTGATTAGCCGCTTCAGTCAGTCTCATTCCCCGCCGGGCCGATCGACATATCCGGCCGTGGATTCAGCAGTCCTGTCCCATCATTCAGCGAATCCAGTACGCTACGGCGGGTCATCTGGCAGGCGAGTTCTGCCGCGTCGAACAGCGTTAACCCCTTCAGCAGCAGGGCGGTCAGCTGCGCGGTAAACATATCGCCGGTGCCTTTAGGCGCACCGTCGTAGGCCTCATGCTCGATGATATGCACGGCCTCTGCGGTCACGCAGATAACACGCAGTGTTTTCCCCGTTTCGCCGCGGGCGGCACTGGTGACGATAATCCACTGAGTTTGCTGGTTTAGCAGCGTTCGGGCCGCAGAGATTACATCATCGTCGTTTTCCAGCGTTTTGCCACTCAGGCAGGCCAGCTCAAAACGGTTGGGTGTCAGGCCCGTTGCCATCGGTGCCAGACTGTCGCGATACCACTCCAGCAGCGCCGGATCGACGTAGTAGCCGCAGTCGTCGTCACCCATAACCGGATCGATAATCACCATCGCATCCGGATTTGTCCGCAGCGTATCAGGCAGCCAGCGGCTGACTTCCCCGGCTTTGCCGGTGCTGCCCAGGTAGCCGGTAATAATGGCGCGCAGCTGCGCATCCTGCCCGCGATCGTGTAGCCCCTGAAGGAAACCATGGAACCAGTCTGATGAAATCTCACCGCCGAAGCAGCTGGGATAGTCGGGGGTATTGCTGAGTAAAAAAGTGGGTACGGCCAGAACCTGCCAGCCGTGGCTTTCCAGCACAGGCTTGGCAATGCTGTTGCCGACGGTGCCGTAAATGACCTGCGACTGGATCGAGATAATATCCGCGTTTTTTTCCGGGCGGCGCTTTTTCAGCTGGGCCGGGGTGATGCCAGGTATCATAAGATTATTTCTCCGTTGGCCAGAAGTGATCGTCAGGCAGTGACCGCGCGCCGAAAATCGCCTGTCCGACCCGCACGACGGTCGCACCTTCTTCTATCGCGATTTCGAAATCTCCCGACATGCCCATCGACAGCGCCAGCTGCTGTGCATCACCGAGGCGATCCCGCAGCGTTCGCAGCCGGACAAAACAGGCCCGCACGCGTGCGGCGTTGGAACTGAATTCGGCGAGCGTCATCAGGCCGCGCACGCGCAGGGTATCCAGTCCCTGAATTTTCTGCATAAATTCGCCAGCAGCATCGGGATGCAGTCCGTATTTGCTCGGTTCATTTGAGGTATTCACTTGTATAAATACATCCAGTGCCCGGCCTTCCGCCTGCAGGCGGCGGTCAAGTGCCTCTGCGGTATGCAGACTGCCCAGCGCCTGAAATTCACTGGCAAAGCGGGCAACCAGCTTCGCTTTATTGGTTTGCAGATGACCGATAACCGACCATCTGAGATCGGTTAAGTCGGCCATCGCCTGCGATTTTCCCCATGCCTCCTGAACTTTATTCTCGCCCAGCAGGGTGCAGCCTGCCTGATGCGCCAGGCGAATGTGGGCTTCATCCATGGTTTTACTGACCGGCAGCAGCCGCACTTCGGAAGGATCGCGCCCGGCGCGCAGGCAGGCGCTGTCGATCCGTGCCTGAACCGCAGCCAGGTTATGGCGGAAATCCTCAACGCTTTCCGCCTGCGGCCAGCGGTTATGCATCTCATGACGCGGCTGCGTGTGCTTCGCGACAGCCGGATCGAAAGGGGAACTCTGGTGTGTTTTCATAACGGATAGACAACTCATCGGCAGTGAATTAACATTGTCCTAGGCTAAACTTAATTTTGTCACAGTTCAATGAAGATAAACGGTAAAACAGCAGGTGAAATTTTCGACAGCATTCGATCTCTGGTACATGCCCGCGAGCTGACACCGGGAATGCTGCTTCCTTCCGTCCGGGAGCTGGCAAATGAGCTGGGGGTCAATCGCAATACGGTTGCACTGGCTTATAAACGGCTAACTGATGCGGGTTTTGCGCTCTCGCAGGGGCGTAACGGCACCATTATTCGCGACGCCGTATCTGACGTTGAGCTGGAGGGGAGCACCGCCGGCCTGACTTTAAAGGATCTTGCCAGCGGTAATCCTTCCCCCGACGTTCTGCCAAAACTTCACGACTTCGTGACCTTTATCCGCAGTTCGCCAAGCCTTTACGGTGAAGCCACTATTCGCCCTGAACTGGAAGAGGCAGGGCGTGAATGGTTACAGGCTGACTTATCAACCCACTTCGAACTGAATCTGACCAGCGGTGCGGTCGATGCGGTAGAGCGCGTGCTGGCAACCTGGCTGATTGCCGGCGATAGGGTGGCGGTGGAAGATCCCTGCTTTCTCAGCAGTATCAGCACGCTGAAACATAACCGCCTGCAGGTTTGCCCGGTGCCGGTCGATACTGAGGGAATGCAGCCTGAAGCGCTGGCTAGCCAGCTGGAAACCGGCGTGAAGGCGGTCATTATTACCCCGCGCGCACACAATCCTACCGGTTACGGCTTGAGTTCTGGCAGAGCCGCACAGATCCGTACCCTGCTGGAAAGCTATCCGCAGGTGCTGGTGATCGTGGACGACCATTTTTCTCTGCTTTCCACGCAGGATTATCATCATGTTATTCCGCTTAATACGCAAAACTGGGTGCTGATCCGCTCGACGTCGAAATTTCTCGGGCCTGATTTTCGGCTGGCTTTCGTCGCCAGCGATGGAGAGACCTCCGCCCGCCTGCGGCAGCGGCTTAATACCGGCACCAACTGGGTCAGTCATATTCTTCAGGACCTGGCCGGCGCATCCATAACGTCGCCACAGTTCCGCCAGACGATTGAGCAAGCGCGCCAGCGCTATCAGCAGCAGCGGGAAGGATTAGTGACGGCATTAAAACGTTACGGTGTCACTATTTCGTCACAGCATGACGGACTGAATATCTGGGTTCCGCTTGTTGGTGACACATCGGCCATTGTCATGCAGCTGGCTCAGCGTGGATGGCTGGTCAGGGGCGGGGATTCCTTTGCGCTCGGCGGTAGCAGTAGCGGTCTGCGGATTACCGTCTCCGATCTTAACCCGGCGGAAACCGAACAGATTGCGCAGTCTCTGGCAGCGATCCTCTCTGCATCGCGCCAGACTTTTATCCCTCAGCTGGCCTGAAACGGGCCTGTATAACGATCAACGGAGTTACCTGCAATGCGCGTACATTTCATCGTACATGAAAGTTTTGAAGCCCCGGGCGCTTATGAAACCTGGGCCAGAGAGCGTGGCCATGATGTGACCTTTTCCCGGGTCTACGCCGGCGATCCGCTACCGAAGGCCGTCACCGATATTGATTTTCTGATCGTGATGGGCGGCCCGCAGGACCCGGCAACCACACCCGAAGCGTGCCCGCACTTTGATTCCAAAGGTGAACAGGTGCTGATTGCGTCGGCTATCAAAGCGGGCAAAGCGGTTATCGGTATCTGTCTCGGTTCGCAGCTGATTGGCGAAGCGCTGAGTGCGCCGTTTGCCCACAGCCCGGAAAAAGAGATCGGCAAGTTCCCTATCTTCCTGACCGATGCCGCAGCGGAGGATACGCTGTTTTCACATTTCGGCCAGACGCTGGAAGTCGGGCACTGGCATAACGATATGCCGGGCCTGACGCCCGATGCGCGCATCATCGCCTACAGCGAAGGGTGCCCGCGACAGATTGTGGCCTATTCCGATCGCGTCTTCGGCTTCCAGTGCCATATGGAACTGACGCCCGAAGTGGTTGAATTGCTCATTGCCCACTCTGAAAACGATCTCAGCCGCGCGGCTGAATTTCGTTTTGTGAATACACCGGATGAGCTGCGCGCCCATGACTACCGGGCGATGAACCAGGTGCTGTACACCTTCCTCGATAAGCTGGCCGAGCGTTATACAACAGTGAAAGCCTGATACACCCGCCCGGTTTGGATAAATACCGGGCAGATTCTCCCGCCCCGGGCGAAGCGCAGCCCGGAACGCGGCCATCTGTGTTAAATTACTGCCGTTACCCGCTACAGCCGAAGAGAAAAAATGAATACGCCGCTCAGCCGCACCACCCGTGAAATGAAAAAGAGCAATATCGCGCTGGTGATCGGCATGCTGAAATCCCTTGGCACGGCAACCAAGGGCGAGCTGGCGCAGCAAACCGGATTGAGCAGCGCTACCTGCGGGGCGGTACTCAATGAGCTGACCCTTACCGGAGAGGTGCTGGCGCTGGAGTTTGAAGCATCGCGCGGTGGTCGCCCGGCACAACGTTATGCCTGCAATCCGGATTTTTTCTCCGTCCTGAGCCTGTACGCGGCGGGAAGCGATGCCCGTGCTGAACTGGTGTGGGCGGTCAGTTCGGCCACCGGCAATCTGCTGGATCAGGGAGAGATGCCGTTTCTGCCGCTGATGGTGGAAACCTTCGACACCCTGATTGCCTCTCTGCTGGCGAAGTATCCCGGCGTGCGGGTCATTGGCATCGGGCTGCCCGGCGTGGTGGTGGACGATGTGGTGGGATACTGTGATATCTCGCTGTTTAGCGGGTTGCCGATTGCAGCGCGCACCGCGCGGCAAACCGGCTGCTTTACCCAGGCGGGCAACGATCTGAACTACACGGTATGGGGCTTTTACCGCAGCAGCTGTGCGGGCGTCAGTGCACCGGTAGCCTATCTCTATAAACCCGATGTTCACTACCCCGGCTGCGGCATGGTGATTGATGGCAAAGTGCTGACCGGCGTCAGTAATTTTGCCGGTGAGGTGCTGCATCTGCCGTTTAACGTCGAAGGCGAACCGCCGCTGGTGGAAGGCATGGCCAAAACCCTGGTTTCGCTGACGGCGCTGATTAACCCGCGTACCGTCGCGGTGGCGGGGGATAATATTCGCGCTGACCATCTGCCGGAGATGAGAGAAATCTGTCTGCGGTACGTTCCGGAAAAACATCTGCCTGAACTGATTTACCGTGACTCCATTCGCCAGGACTATCTGCAGGGCATTGCCGATCGCACCCTGCAACAGTACAACTACCATCGTTTGTACGCGGAGTAACGCCGCATTTCTTTCCGATAATTTCCCGTTCCCCGATTGACATTTTTTTCGCCATCGTAATAATACCGAGTTATTAAAAGACTTTTAATAAGTATAATCACAAACGAAGGAACCTCTGATTATGTCGATGCAAAACACGATGGTGGGGGTGGACAGCTCCGCACGTCGGGCCTCCACGCGGGCAATATTTCTTGTCACCGGGATGGCAATGGGTCTGTGGGCGGCGCTGGTTCCCTATGCGCAGCTGCGTACGGGGGCCGAAGCCGGGGATCTGGGGTTGCTGCTGCTGTGCCTCGGGGGCGGTTCGCTGATTGCGATGCTGGCTTCCGGGCGGATTATCGGGCGGCTGGGTTGCCGCGCGGTGATCGTCGCCGGGGTGCTGCTGTATTGCCTGACGCTGCCTTTACTGGCGGTATTCAGCGATATCCGTCTGCTGGCGCTGAGCCTGTTGATTTTCGGCATGGGCGTCGGCCTGACCGATGTGGCGATGAACGTTCAGGGTACGCTGGTTGAGCAGGCGGCAAATAAGCCGTTGATGTCAGGCTTCCACTGCCTGTGGAGCGTTGGCGGAATTGCCGGGGCGGGCGGTGGGGCGCTGCTGCTGGGGTCCGGCTTCTCGCCGCTGGGGGCCGCGCTCTGCACCGTGGCGCTGGTGGTACTGGTGACGCTGGGCTTCCTGTCGTCACTGCTGCCGACCGGTGGGGAGGAGGAGCAGTCTGAAGGCGGTAAAGCGCGGCCTAATTTCCGCCTGGTATTGATGGCGGTTATGGCGATGATTTGCTTTATGGCCGAAGGTGCCATCCTCGACTGGAGCGGTATTTTTATCACCCAGGAGCGCGGCATGGCGGTTGAACACGCCGGGTGGGGCTTTGCAGCGTTTGCTATCGCTATGTCTCTGATGCGTCTGACCGGCGATGTGGTCGTCACCGCGCTGGGCCGCAAGCGGGTGCTGATAATCGGCGGTGTGCTGGGTATCGTTGGCTATCTGCTGACGGTGTTGACTGACGGCTGGGCGATGTCGCTGTTTGGCTTCGCGCTGGTCGGCATTGGCGCGGCGAATATTGTCCCGGTGCTGATTACCCTGGCGGGTCAGGAAAAAGTGATGCCGGTTAACCGTTCGGTAGCGATGGTGGCCACACTGGGTTACTTCGGCGTGCTGGGCGGACCGGCGCTGATTGGCTGGGTGGCGCATCTTTCCAATCTTTATGTGGCGTTTTCGCTGGTGGCTCTGAGTTTCCTGATTATCGTGCTGGGCGCCCTGAAACTGAAATATTAACGATTACCTGAGTGGCAACGTGCCGGCCGGGTCTTTCGTACCGGCTTTTTTTAAATTGCAGGGAGATAAAATGATTAAGCTTGTGGCCGTGGATATGGATGGAACTTTCCTAAACAGTCAGGGGGATTATGCGCGTCAGCGCTTTGCAGAACAGTACCAGCAGCTTAAAGAGCGAGATATCAAATTCGTGGTTGCCAGCGGCAATCAGTACTACCAGCTGAAAAGCTTCTTTCCCGATATTGATGCCGAGCTGGCCTACGTGGCGGAAAACGGTGCCTATATTGTTGATAAGCAGCGGGAAATCTATTGCGGAAGCCTGCCGGAGGCCGAGGTTAAACGCGTGATCGAAGTGATAAGCCGCATTGAGGGCGTGAACTTCCTGGTCTGCGGCCGGAAATGGGCCTGGATGCTGGCCAGCGCCGGCGAGGCGTTCTTCAATGAGATGCGGGTTTACTACCATATGCTGGAGAAAATCGACAGCTATGACCAGATTGACGACACCGTGTTTAAATTCGCGCTCAGCTACGTTGAGGATGACGTCAGCGCGCTGATGGCGCGGATTGCTGAAGAGGTGGGGGATATCGTCACGCCGGTCTCCAGCGGCCACGGCTCCGTTGACCTGATTATCCCCGGCAATCATAAAGCGAACGGCATCCGCCGTATCCAGCAAATTTACGGCGTTGCGGATAACGAAGTGCTGGCCTTTGGCGACGGCGGCAACGATCTGGAAATGCTGAGACATGCCGGATTTGGCTTTGCTATGGCGAACGGTTCACCGGCAGCGAAAGAGGCTGCGTGCTATGCGGCACCGGCTAACGATGAAGAGGGGGTTTTAGCGGTCATTGATGACATGCTGCTGGGGCATGCGCCGTTTAACGCCTGAAGGTGAAAATACGGGAGCCGCAATGCTCCCGTTTCACCAATCTGAGATTTGATAACCTCACGCTACCAGCGTTGATGCACCCACGGTGCGATTTTTTCCTGGTAAAGCTGCTTCAGCGCGGCCATGGTTTCCTCTGACAGCGCGTCGACGCCGCTCGCCTGGGCGTTAGCCTGTGACTGTGCTCTGTTTTTAGAGCCTGGGATCACCACGGTGACATCTTCATTCATCAGTATCCAGCGCAGAGCAAACATCGCCATCGTCACGTCACCGGTAATGAAACGGCGGATGTCCTCTACGGCATCCAGCGCCACCTCATAAGGCACGCCGGAGAACGTTTCCCCTTTATCGAAGGCTTCACCATTGCGGTTAAATGCCCGGTGATCGTCGGCGGCAAATGCGGTGGCGGCGTTCATTTTACCGGTCAACAAACCGGAAGCCAGCGGCACGCGGGCGATGATGCCAACGTCACGTCGCTTCGCTTCCCGCAGCAGCAGTTCGGCAGGGCGCTGCCGGAAGATGTTATAAATCAGCTGAATAGAGGCAACGTTTGGGTATTCCAGCGCCTTCAGACCCTCTTCGACTTTTTCAACCGACACGCCATAGCTGCGTATTTTCCCGGCGGCAATCATCTCATCCATCACGGTAAAAACTTCCGGCGTGTAGTAAATTTCCGTCGGCGGGCAGTGCAGCTGCACCAGATCCAGCGTATCCATTTGCAGATTAACCCGTGAGCGGTCAACAAACTCGTTGAGGTTTTTTTCGGTATAGCCGGAAGCCTGATGCGGAGAAAGCCGGCGGCCGAGCTTGGTGGCGATAAACGGGCGTTCGCCGCCGCGCTGGTTCAGCACGCTGGCGATGATTTTTTCCGAACGCCCGTCGCCGTAAACATCGGCGGTATCAATAAAGTCGATCCCGGCATCCAGTGCGGCATTCAGCGCTTCTTCCGCGTCTTCAACGCTGACTTCACCCCAGGTTCCGCCAATCGCCCAGGCACCAAAACCAATTTCCGACACCTTCTGGCCGGTTTTTCCCAGCGTTCTGTGTTTCATCTTGTTATTCCTTACCGTTATTGACTGAAAAGGGCGGCTGCAACTCGGCAAGCCGGGTACAAAATTGGGTGTGTGAAGGAGCTTAGCGTTTACCCGCCGGGATCTCTCGTGGTAAAAGATGAATGGAGTTCACTCAAGCAGTTAGTAGTATTCATTATAAACAGGAAACCACCGCGCCGCTTGCGGCTCGATAAGTTGATAAAAAGGGGCGAAGCGTATCGAAGAAATAGATGTCAGAGACATCAGAATGCGTGGGGTAATATGCACTTAGCCTAAAAAACGCTATGTTAGTTACGATGATAAGAGGTAGTATATTAATACTTTTAATGTTACGTATTCTTTTTATGTTATTTCTATGGTGGGGTGCATGCTAAAATTAAAGAAATATATCTTTCTGATTTTGTTTGTTAATTTATTAAATATTCCTTTTTCACATGGAGTTGAAAATGACGGTAGTAATGTAAGCCCAGCAGAGAAAAAAGAATATTTGAACAATGAGAGTTATGAAATACATAAGCAACTGTCTTTGCTGAGAGATGAAGTTGATAACCTCACAGCAAAAAATAACGAATTAAATTTGATTGTCTCTAAAAACAACGCTGCTTTTGATGATGCCAGTAAGTTAACGTTGAAAAATGAGGCGAGCATAAATGGAATGTACAGTTATGTGTCGTGGTGTCTGGGTTTAATCAGTTTCTTAACAGCGGTGTTAACTATTTCCATCGTTATATTAACTGTGGATAGATATCTTAAAAACAGTAAGATGCTTGATGAATTCAAAAAGATGGCTGAAAAGTACATTAATGAAAATAACGATCTTTTAAACGAATCAGCAAAAAAATGGATGAGTGACAATGAAGATGTTTATATTAAAAGGATAGCGTTAGAAATAAATCGCGTTCATCTGATTTCTGAAATAAAGAATAAAGATTCATCATCAAATGACAATGGGGTATCAAATGAAGCATCGAGAACAACCTCCTCTTTTGATGGGTCTAATGCTGCAGTTAATAATCAAGTTAAAAATAAAGATGAGTATTTCCCTCGCGGGGAGAGTGCAGACAGATCGGAAAGTGAAACTGGCAGTGATAGCGCGGGTGCTTCGGATGTTGATATTGTCATTCAGATGTTTAACTCTGTATCCGATGCTGAAGGCGAAAAACAACGGCAGGGATATCGCGAACTTATTGAAAAATATGGCTTACATGAAGACAGCGCTGTTCAAATACGCGTTGCCAGCGCAATGTTCAACCTGGCTGCCGGTAGTGAAGACGAGGAAGAACGACAGGGTTATCGTGAGTTAATTGAGTGCTTTGGTTCACACGAAGACGATGCTATTCAGTTACAGGTTGCCCGGGCGATGTTTAACCTGGCTTTTGAAGCTGAAGGCGAAGAAAAGCGTCAGGGTTATCGGGTACTTATCAATCGCTTTGGTTCACACAAAGACGATGCTATTCAGTTACAGGTTGCCCGGTCGATGTACAACCTGGCATTTGAAGCTGAAGGCGAAGAAAAGCGTCAGATTTATCAGGAACTTATCAATCGCTTTGGTTCACATAAAAACGATGCTGTTCAGTTACAGGTTGCCCGGTCGATGTATAACCTGGCTCTTGCATCTAAGGGAGAAGAGGAACGTCAGGGTTATCGTGAACTTATTAACCGCTTTGGTTCACACAAAGACGGCGCTATTCAGCTACGGGTTGCCCGGTCGATGTTCAACCTGGCCCTTGAAACTGAAGGCGAAGAAAAGTGTCAGGGTTATCGGGAACTGATCAAGCGATTTGGTTCACATAAAGACGATGCTATTCAGGTACAGGTTGCCCGGGCGATGTACAACCTGGCTCTTGAAGCTGAAGGCGAAGAAAAGTGTCAGGGTTATCGGGAACTGATCAACCGATTTGGTTCACACGAAGACGATGCTATTCAGTTACAGGTTGCCCGGGCGATGTTCAATCTGGCTCTTCAATCTAAAGGAGAAGATGAGCGTCAGGGTTATCGCGAGGTTATCGAACGCTATGGTGCATATACAGACAATGACATTCAGTTGCAGGTTGCGCGGGCGATGTTTAACCTGGCTATTGCATCTAAGGGAGAAGAGGAACGTCAGGGTTATCGTGAACTTATTAACCGCTTTGGTTCACACAAAGACGGCGCTATTCAG
>NZ_JACVTX010000030.1:0-62910 GCF_016624745.1 Erwinia sp. S43
CCTTCGGGTTATGAGCCCGACGAGCTACCAGGCTGCTCCATCCCGCGTCCGTGGATGCGCACTATACGCCGCATGGTTTTTCTTGCAACCCATTTTTTACGATAAATGGGAAAAAACGTGCCTTCCACTCATTATTTGAACCGGATGGTGAAATGTTGCACAAATCAGAGCGCTACAGCCGATGGCGCATTTAATTATGTCAGTGGCTTTGCTATCTTCGCGCTGGGTTTCTGCATAAAGGTAGATAAAGGATGAAAGGACATTGGGCTAAATATCTGGTGACCGGTGCGCTGATGGCGTTGCTGGTTGGATGTTCGTCAAAACCGACCGATCGCGGTCAGCAGTATAAGGACGGTAAGCTGGATCAGCCGCTGGCTCTGGTTAACCAGCCCAATGCCAAAGGACGCCCGGTTAACGGCAAAGACTTTGCCGACCAGGTTTCACAGATTCGCTCAACCTCTTCCGGCATGTATTCACGCCAGTCCGGCACCTACAGCGCGATTCAGAGCTGGCTGATGGCCGGTGGTGATACTCGCCAGCTGCGCCAGTTCGGCCTTGATGCCTACCAGATGGAAGGGGCAGATAACTACGGCAATGTGCAGTTTACCGGCTATTACACGCCGGTCGTCCAGGCTCGTTATACGCGTCAGGGGGAATTCCAGTATCCTCTTTACCGTATGCCGCCGCGCGGCAAGGGTAAGCTGCCCAGCCGGGCACAGATCTACAGTGGCGCGCTCGGGGATCGCTATATTGCGGCCTGGAGTAATTCGCTGATGGATAACTTTATTATGGACGTGCAGGGCAGCGGCTATGTTGATTTCGGTGACGGCCGTCCGCTGATGTTCTTTGGCTACGGCGGCAAGAACGGTCACGCTTATCGCAGTATCGGCAAGGTGCTGATCGATCGCGGTGAGGTGAAGCGTGAAGATATGTCGATGCAGGCTATCCGCCAGTGGGGTGAAAACCACAGTCCGGAGCAGGTGCGTGAGCTGCTGGAGCAGAACCCTTCCTTTGTCTTCTTTAAGCCGGAAAATTTTGCACCAGTCCGCGGAGCCAGCGCCGTTCCGCTGATTGCGAAGGCCTCTGTGGCGGCCGACCGTTCGCTGATCCCGCCGGGTACTGCACTGCTGGCTGAGATCCCGCTGCTGGACAACAACGGTAAGTTCACCGGAAAATATGAGATGCGTATGATGGTGTCGCTGGATGTCGGCGGCGCAATTAAAGGGCAGCATTTTGATATGTACCAGGGCATTGGCCCGGAAGCCGGACATATGGCGGGATGGTATAATCACTATGGTCGCGTCTGGGTGCTGAAAGCCGCGCCGGGAACCGGTATGCCGTTGTTCTCTTCTGCCTCCACGCAAAATCGCACTCAGGGTTCGTTACTGGTTAGCCAGTAAACCCATCACGGGCCGGATTGCCGGCCCGACGTTTTTATCGAGGATGAATAAATGACTGCTTTATCTGACGCCTGGCTGCAACGTTTTGGCGGTACGGCGCGCCTGTACGGCCAGTCCGCGCTGCAGCTGTTTGCCGACGCCCATGTGTGCGTGGTCGGCATTGGTGGCGTTGGCTCCTGGGCGGCAGAAGCCCTGGCGCGTACCGGTATCGGCGCGATTACCCTGATTGATATGGATGATGTGTGCGTGACCAATACCAATCGTCAGATCCACGCGCTAAAGGATAATGTCGGTAAGGCAAAAACCGAGGTGATGGCGGAACGAATTCTGGAAATCAATCCGGAATGTCGAGTGACCTGTGTTGATGACTTTATTACCCCGGACAATACCGCAGCGTTGATGGGGCAGGGGTTCAGCTATGTGATTGATGCCATTGACAGCGTCAGGCCCAAAGCGGCGCTGCTGGCCTGGTGCCGCCGTAATAAAGTGCCGCTGGTGACCACCGGCGGCGCGGGTGGGCAGATCGATCCAACGCAGATCCAGGTTGCCGATCTGGCGAAAACCATTCAGGACCCGCTGGCGGCCAAGCTGCGTGAGCGGCTGAAAAGCGACTTTAACATCGTCAAAGGCAGTAAAGGCAAGCTTGGCATCGACTGTGTTTTTTCCACCGAAGCGCTGAAGTATCCACAGCCGGATGGTTCGGTCTGTGCATCGCGCACCACCGCCGAGGGGCCAAAGCGTATGGACTGCTCTGCCGGGTTTGGTGCGGCGACGATGGTGACGGCCACTTTCGGCTTCGTTGCGGTCTCGCACGCGCTGAAAAAAATGATGGCGAAGGCCGAACGCGCTGAATAGCATGCCCGGCTCTATCGATCAGAGGGCGGGATGTTCCAAAGTCGATACTGTCCGACCCGATGACGCCGGAAAGCCCATTTTATCTTTATTCTTTCGCCGCGCCGATCACTGCATCGGCCAGTGCCTGAAGCCCGGCACTGCGTGAGGAACTGAGTTGATCCTTCAGTCCCAGCTGGCTGAACAGCTCAAGCGGATCGTTCTGCAACAGTTCTTCCTGAGTTTTTCCTTCCACGGCGGTAAGCAGCACCGCCAGCAAACCGCGCACGATCCTGCCTTCACTGTCGCCGTAAAAATGCAGCCTGCCGTCGGCCGCGCGCTGATGCCCCAGCCAGACGCGATTTTCACAGCCGCTGAGTTCAATGCTGCTGGTTTTCAGGGCTTCCGGCAGAGCAGGGAGCTGCTTGCCTAACAGAATCAGCTGACGGTAGCGATCTTCCCACTGTTTGAAGGTGGAGAACTGCTCAAGCAGGGAGGCGGCGGTAATCTGGGTGCCAAAAGGATGTGGCGCAAGCGTTTCTGTACTCATTAATCAGTCTGCCAGTAGTGTCAGGGCGGTGGTCATGGCCGCAGTCAGCGCGTCCACATCGGAAAGCGTATTATAGGGGGCAAATGAAGCGCGCAGTGTACCACTGACGCCCAGCGCCGCCAGTAAAGGCTGAGCACAGTGCTGGCCGGACCGCAGGGCAATGCCGCTTTCCGCCAGCAGAGTCACCACATCGCTGTGGTGCACGCCAGCAATATCAAAAGCCAGCAGGCTGGAACCGCTGCTGCGGAAGCTGCGAAAACCCGGCAGTGAAGCGAGCCGTGCTTCCGCTAAATCAGCCAGATCGCAGGACCAGCGCTCTGCCGCAGCAACATCAATGCCGTCCAGCCACTCCAGCGCGGCACTCAGGCCGACGACTCCGGCGACGTTTGGCGTGCCGGGTTCAAAACGCCAGGGCACGGCCTGCGGCGTAAAGCCGTCAAAGCTGACGGTGGTGAGCATTTTGCCGCCGCCCTGCCACGGGGACATCTCCGCCAGCAGGTCGGATTTTCCGTACAGCGCACCGATGCCCATCGGGCCATACAGCTTATGGCCGGAAAACGCATAGAAATCAATATCAAGAGCCTGAACATCCGGCGGACAGTGAACGACGCCCTGTGCACCGTCGACCATCACTTTGGCTCCAACCGCATGGGCGAGGGGAATGATTGTCGCCAGGTCCGGGCAGCCGCCGGTCACGTTCGACATCTGCCCGATGGCCAGCAGGCGAGTGCGCGGGCTAAGCAGTGCGGGAAGCTGCGCCATATCCGGCAGGCGGTCCGCGCCAATTGGCCACTTCACCACCTTTGCGCCGGTCTGCTCTGCCACCATCAGCCAGGGGACAAGGTTGGCATGATGCTCTGACTCGCTGACGAGGATCTCGTCTCCCGGCTGCAGTCGGGGGCGCAGATAGCTCTGAGCAACGAGGTTGATGGCTTCAGTGGTGCCTTTTGTCCAGATGATGCTGTTAGCTTCGGCTGCATTAAGCAGGCCAGCCACCTGGCCCCGCGCATTTTCGTAACGTTCGGTCAAACGCCGTGCTGCGGCAAACTGGCTGCGGTGGACGGTACCAGCGCTCAGGCGATAAAACTCTTCCGTTGCCGCAATAACCGCCTGGGGTTTCAGGGCAGTGGCGGCGCTGTCAAGGTAGCAGCCGGTTTCATTGAGCGCAGGAAACTGCTGGCGGAACTGCTGCGGGGTAAATGACTTCATACACTCCTCATTAACCCTGCGGGTTAGTGGATTCAATTAGGATAAGGCTTAAAAAAATCGCGGTTTCCTGGCAAAGCTGAGAAAGCGGGTTATGCTGAATATTGCATGCTTTAAGCTATTACCCGCATAAGAGAACCGTCTTGTCAGTTTTTTTTATCGTCATTTGTCGGTTTACAAGTCGTTCTGCGGGTAGTTTCTCGGATTACAATCTGCAAGGAGATAAAGATGAAAAAATTAGCCGCAGTTCTGGCCGCAGGTGCAATGGTATTCACTCTGGCTGCTTGTTCAAGTAACTATGTGATGCACACCAATGACGGACGCACGATTGTCGCCGAGGGTAAACCCTCTGTTGATGACGATACCGGTATGATCAGCTACAAAGATGCTAATGGCAACAAGCAGCAGATCAACCGCTCCGATGTGAAAGAGATGGCCGAGATGGGGCAGTAATTTTTGCCCTGCAATAAAAAAAGCACCGCAATTTGCGGTGCTGTAAAAATCACTATGGACAGACAGGGTAAATCTACAGGAATAAACGGTAGCGGAGCTACCAGACCTTAAAATAGTCAGGTCAATTGCAAACACAACATCACGACCACAAGCCAAAAGCCCTCAAAATTCAGCGTGTTAACGCGAAACTCCAAAACACTTTTCGTTCCGGCTCAGGAAGTGCGGCAACTATAGGTATTTGCTGGTAGTTCCTCAACGGACAAATTATAATGTCTCGGATAAAAAAAACTAATACGTTACTCTGTGTTGCAAAGTAACCTCAGGCTGTGAATCAAAAGTGCCCATCTACCATGTCTAAACGTTTACCACCGCTTAATGCGTTGCGTGTTTTTGACGCTGCCGCGCGTCATCTCAGCTTCACCAAAGCCGCAGAAGAACTGTTTGTTACCCAGGCCGCCGTTAGCCATCAAATTAAGTCTTTAGAGGATTTTCTTGGGCTGAAGCTGTTCCGCCGCCGTAACCGTTCGCTGCTGCTGACCGAAGAAGGGCAGAGCTATTACCTCGATATTAAAGAGATTTTTACCGCACTGAATGATGCCACCCGCAAGCTTCAGGCGCGCAGTGCCAAAGGTGCATTAACCGTCAGCCTGTTACCGAGTTTCGCCATTCAGTGGCTGGTTCCGAGGCTGACCAGCTTTAACTCAGCTTATCCGGGAATTGATGTGCGTATCCAGGCGGTGGACCGTGATGAAGAGAAACTGGCCGACGATGTTGATGTGGCGATTTTCTACGGTCGCGGCAATTGGCCTGGGCTGCGGGTGGAAAAACTGTATGCGGAGTATCTGCTGCCGGTGTGTTCGCCGCAGTTGTTAACCGGTGAACATCCGCTGACGTCACCCGCCGTACTGAGCAATCACACACTGCTGCACGATGCCTCGCGTCGGGACTGGCAGGCCTACACGCGGCAGCTGGGGTTGAATGCCATTAACGTGCAGCAGGGTCCCATTTTTAGTCACAGCGCCATGGTGCTTCAGGCCGCTATTCATGGACAGGGCGTAGCGCTGGCGAATAACGTGATGGCGCAGAGTGAAATTGAAGCGGGCCGCCTGGTTTGCCCGTTTAACGATGTGTTAGTCAGTAAAAATGCTTTTTATCTGGTTTGTCATGACAGTCAGGCAGAACTGGGTAAAATAGCCGCCTTCCGGCAATGGATACTGGCGAAAGCAGCTAGCGAACAGGAAAAATTTCGTTTTCGCTATGAGCAATAAGCAGCCAGAACGCGGCAATCACCGCAGGTTTGAGTGAGGAACTACCGAATGTCCAGTCGTGCAATGCTGATCTTTTCAGCGATTAGTGGCCTCTTTTTCGTCGCGCTTGGGGCGTTTGGTTCCCACGTATTAAGTAAGTCCCTGGGGGCGATAGAGATGTCATGGATGAAAACGGGCCTGGAATACCAGGCGTTTCATACCCTGGCAATACTCGGCATGGGTGCTGCGATGCTGCGCCGTGCCAATATCTGGTTCTACTGGAGCAGTGCATTTTTGGCGCTGGGAACGGTGCTGTTCAGCGGCAGCCTGTATTGCCTGGCGCTGTCACACCTGAAGGTCTGGGTATACGTTACACCGATTGGCGGCACCTGCTTCCTGGTCGGTTGGATTTTGATGTTGATTGGCGCACTGCGTCTGAACAAAAAGGCAGAACGCCATGAATAAAGTTTTACTCTATTGCCGTCAGGGTTTTGAGAAAGAGTGTGCCGCGGAAATCACGGCAAAGGCCGCCGAGTGTGAAGTGTATGGCTTCGCCCGGGTGAAAGAAGATTCCGCTTATGTGCTGTTTGAGTGCTATCAGCAGGGCGAAGCGGAAAAGCTGATTAATGAGCTGCAGTTCAGCCAGCTGATCTTCGCTCGCCAGATGATCGTGGTGGGTGAGCTGCTGCGCGATCTGCCGCAGGAAGATCGTATTACTCCCGTGGTCGGTATGCTGACCGGCGCGGTGCAAAAAGGCGGGGATCTGCGGGTCGAGGTGCCGGATACCAACGCCAGTAAAGAACTGCTGAAATTCTGCCGCAAATTCACCGTACCGCTGCGCGCCAGCCTGCGTAAGGCCGGTGTACTGCTGAACTACGAGAGCGCTAAGCGCCCGGTAGTCCACGTGTTCTTTATCGCGCCGGGCTATTGCTACGTTGGTTACTCGCTGTCGCATAACAACTCACCGTTCTTTATGGGCATTCCGCGCCTTAAGTTCCCGTCGGATGCGCCAAGCCGTTCTACCCTGAAGCTGGAAGAAGCCTTCCACGTCTTTATTCCTGCTGACGAATGGGATGAGCGCCTGGCCAGTGGAATGTGGGCGGTCGATTTGGGCGCTTGCCCGGGCGGCTGGACCTATCAGCTGGTGAAACGCAGTATGATGGTGAATGCGGTGGATAACGGCCCGATGGCACCGAGCCTGATGGAGACCGGCCAGGTTTTCCACCAGCGTGAGGACGGTTTCAAGTACCGTCCAACTCGTAACAATAACTACTGGCTGGTCTGCGACATGGTAGAAAAACCGGTGCGCGTAGCCAATCTGATGGTTGACTGGCTGTTGAACGGCTGGTGCCGGGAAGCCATTTTCAATCTCAAGCTGCCGATGAAAAAGCGCTATGAAGAAGTCTCGCAGAATCTGGCAATGATTGAAGAAAAGCTGAAGGCTGAAGGGATCAATGCCCAGATTCAGGCACGCCAGCTGTATCACGATCGTGAAGAGGTAACGGTACATATTCGTCGTATCTGGAGCGCCATTCCGGGCCGCCGCGACGAGCGTTGATTGATTTTATAGCCTGAGCCATCGTATCGAATTTGCCTGCCGTAACGCTCCGGCAGGCATTGAGTTTACCCGTCTCAAACGTGCATAACTCAGGAGCGCAGCTGTTTCAGGACAAATGCTTTCCGGTGCGCTTGCAGCCAACCAGCTGTAAGCCAGCGCTTAATTTCTGACGGGTAGCCTTAGCTCTTTCAGGTTACCTTCCAGCTGCAAATCGGTTCTCAGCGTGGCTACCTGCTTGCAAATCCCGGCCATTTCCTGATGTTCAATCAATTTATTACGCCACTTATCGGGCACGGCATCAATCTGCCGATAGATCTCTGCCAGGCTGCCGAACTGTTGTAGCAGCTGTGTCGCACTTTTCCCGCCGATCCCGGCAACGCCCGGAATTTTACTGCTGCCGATCCCTGCCAGCCCCCAGTAGTCGGTAAGCTGTGCGGGAGCCACGCCAAACTCGGCGGCAATAAACGGCACGTCCAGCCAGCGTTTCTGGAAGTAGTCACGGATCATGATCTGCGGTGCCAGCAGCTGGCAGTAGCCTTTATCGGTAGAAACAATCGTTGCCTGGTGACCGGCGGAGGCGATTTTGCTGGCCAGCGTGGCGGCAAGATCGTCGGCTTCATCTCCGGCAGAGTGCCAGCTGGCAATGCCCACGCTGGCAAACGCGGCCCGCAGTAGCGGCATCTCGTCACGCAGTGAATCAGGCATCGGTGAACGCCCGGCTTTGTAATCCGGCAGCAGTTGATGCCGCCAGCTTTCCTGACGATCTTCATCGTCAAACACCGCTACGGCGTGGGTGGGCTGACTGTGCAGCAGCAGTTGGCGAACCGCATTCAGGCAGGCTTCCTGGCAGGGCGAACCCTGAACCGCGTGAATACGCCGAATCAGATTCAGCGCATCAATAATTAACAGGTGAACAGACATAAACAAGAGTCCTGAGCGGCCCGCGGGCCGCTCGCAGGGTTACTTAATGATTTCGTAGCAGGGGACATAGGCGCTGCCCGGTAGCTTCATGCGCTGCTGGGCAACGAAGCCCTGCAGTAGTTCATCCATACGGTGCATAAGCTGCGGGTCGCCGTGTAGTTTATACGGGCCGTTCTCTTTAATTGCGCGAATCCCCACATCCTTGACGTTGCCCGCAACGATACCGGAAAAAGCCCGGCGCAGTGCGGCCGCAAGCTGCTCTGCGGGCTGATCGGGATAGAGGTTCAGGTTAGCCATGTTTTCGTGGCTGGGTACGAACGGGATCTGAAGGTCCGGTGCAATGCGCAGTGCCCAGTTAAAGCTGTAGGCATCACCGGTTTCACGACGATACTCTTTCACCTTTGGCATTGCTTTTTTCATCTGCCGTGCGACTTCAGCCGCATCATCAATGATGATGCTGTAGTGCTTGCGCGCCAGCTCGCCCAGCGTGGTGACGATAAATTCATCCAGCACGCGGAAGTAATCTGCGCTCTCTTTAGGCCCGGTCAGGATCAGCGGCAGCACCTGATCGTGGTTGTGCGGATTCATCAGAATACCCAGCAGGTAAAGCAGCTCTTCCGCTGTTCCTACCCCGCCCGGGAAGATCAGGATACCGTGCGCGATACGGACAAACGCTTCCAGGCGTTTTTCGATATCCGGCATAATAATCAACTCGTTAACCAGCGGGTTTGGCGGCTCGGCGGCAATAATCGACGGCTCGGTCATACCGATAAAGCGGCCTTCTTTATAGCGCTGCTGCGCATGGCCGACCGCGGCGCCCTTCATGGGGGCTTCCATCACGCCAGGCCCGCAGCCGGTACAGATATTTAACTCGCGCAGACCAAGCTGGGCACCGACGCTGCGGCAGTACTGATATTCCACGGCGTTGATCGAATGGCCGCCCCAGCACACCACGGTATTAGGCTCTTCCCCGACGTGCAACGCACGCGCGTTGCGCAGAATTGAGAACACCAGATTGGTGATATGCACGGAGTTTTCCGTGTTCAGCTGCTGCGAACGCCCGGCATTATCAATTTGTCCGTTAACAAAAAGAATATCGCGCAGCACGGCAAACAGGTTGGCCTGCAGTGAGCGGATTAGTCGCCCGTCAACGAAGGCATCTTCAGGGGGATTAATCAGTTCCAGCTTTACACCGCGCTCGCGGCGCAGCACGTTGATATCGAAACTTTCAAAACGGGCGAGTAACTCCTGGCTGCTGTCGGTCTGGCTTCCGGAGTTAAGTACGGCAAGAGAGCAGTTACGGAACAGCTGGTAGAGATCGCTGCTGGCCGTGCGCTTCAGCATATCGACTTCCAGTTGGGAAAGCAGATCCATTGAGCCGAGTGGGCTGATTTGTGTAATCAATTGAACTCCTTTACACCCGCCAGGGTGAGCGGTAACTCCACGGCAGCCGCGACAGGATACATCACGGCCACCCTGGTCATAATCCTGGGCAGCTAAGCTGCTGCCTCCCTTCAGATTAGCCCTGTCTGATGATGTTTAACAACAGGATACGTGCTCAACTTCACAATTACTGCCGCACCAGCCGTGACCGACCAGGCTTAAAATCGGCATTGGTTCGCCATGGGTTGATATCCAATCCACCGCGCCGGGTATAGCGAGCATAAACGCTCAGCGCTTCCGGCTGGCAGAAGCGCAGAATATCGCTGAAAATGCGCTCAACGCACTGTTCGTGAAACTCATTGTGGTGGCGGAAGGAGACCAGGTAGCGCAGCAGTGCTTCCCGCTGAATGCGTGGACCACGATAGCTGATTTGTACCGATCCCCAGTCCGGCTGGTTGGTGATCAGGCAGTTTGATTTCAGCAGATGGCTGACCAGCTGTTCTTCAACAATCTCACCATCGGTGGCATCACGCAGGTAGTCGGCGTTAAATTCATAGCTGTCGATGACGATGTCCTGCTCATCAATACAGTGGCCGTCAAAGTGGCCGATTGGCTGGCCTTCAATTTCCTGCAGTCGGAATAGCGCCACGCTGACTTCGCCCTCGGCGCAGGCGCTGAGATCGCGCTCCAGCGTACGGCGGACTTCTCCCCAGTCGCTGAACTGAGTCTGGTTAAAGCTGTTAAGGTACAGTTTGAAGCTCTTGGATTCGATCAGATTTACACTGTCTGCAGACAGTGAAACTTCCCCGACGGCAACCTGCGGCAGGCCCTTGCTGTTTAGCCAGGACAATTCATACAGCGTCCAGATATCTGCGCCGCTAAAAGGCAGGTTATCAGGATATAACCCCAGAGGTTCACGATTCAGGCTGCGCGGAACCGCCTGCAGCAGCGCAGGCTGGTAGCTGTCGTGGTATTCTGTTGGTTTACCCAGCGTCAGGCCCTCAAGTGCCTGATGATTGTTGTAGCTAGACATCGTGTTACCTTATCGCCCGTACTGGCAGGCGCTGTTGCGAATTCGTCGGTCATCCGTCCGGAGGTACTCCGGGCAATAGTGGGCGCTAGTGTACCTTAGCCAGGAAAGAGTGAAAAAAGAATGATTGAACAAACCACCAAGGCATTAAACGATTTTACCCGACGCTACTGTGAGCAGTGGCAGCAGCAGACTGGCCATGCGCCAGCCAGCGGCGAACTCTACGGTATCCCTTCGCCGTGCATTGTGGCGACCCATGAAGATGACGTGTGGTGGTTGCCCCAGCCCTTCACGCTGGCAAAAAATCTGGATGCGGTTGAGCGCGCGCTGGATATTCAACTTCAGCCCGATGTGGCGGCGTTCTATACCGCACAATTTGCTGGTGATATGGCCGGAACTTATGACGGAAAGGCACTGTCTTTAATTCAGGTATGGAGCGAAGATGACTTTACCCGCGTTCAGGAAAACCTGATTGGTCATCTGGTGATGAAGCGTCGTCTGAAGCATTCGCCGACTTTATTTATCGCTACCACCGAATCTGAGCTGGAAGTGGTCTCGGTATGTAACCTTAGCGGTGAGGTCATCATTGAGCAGTTAGGCACACAGAAAAAGCAGGTAATAGCGTCTTCCATTGAGAGTTTTCTTACTTATTTACAACCCCTTACTTCAGCCGATTAAGACTGTAGCGATCTGTTTTGTGAGAGATGTCTTACATAAGATGTAAGAGATCGCTATGGATCGCCCAGACATTTCATGCAACATAAAATCAAAATTCATACGTATCATTAGGTTATGAATTTCCCCTTGAGGTTTCTCCATTCAAGCGATGAAAAAGGGCTCACAGGTATCTTGTTTGCTTATCTCAGTCTGGCAAACTTATCGCCATCACGAAGGACACTCAGAACATCGAGATTAACGTCAGGATGATGTGCTCATGGAACGAGTGGGACCCATCGGGATGATGATGCAGGGAAAGGCTTCACAGATGAAGCGAGGACACCTCAGGATGAGGTAAGGGACACCTCCAGGACGGAGAATGTGAGCCGCACAGGATGGCGGTGGTTAAGGATATGAAAGGATTATTGCCAGGAAGGCATTCGCTCAGGATAGCGCAGGGAAAAGTTTTCAAGGATGAGCAGGGAGCATTAAGGTAGCAGGATAGCTGCAAACGAACCGGGAGCACTGTTTTTACAGTGCTCCCTTTTTTTATGCCTGTTTTTCAGGGGGAAGCGTCTAATCTTAACGTGATGGCGGGAGTTGCGGCTCTGACCGCGATAGGTATATGCTTTGCGCCCTTTTCCTGGCACATTTTTAAGAGGTGAATCATGAGCCGTGAACTCGAAGTTCAGGAACGTTTGCAGGCTATTGAGCAGCAGCTTAAGTCCTGTGACCTTTGGCAGTCATTTGCCCCTAATAGCGAGGCTTTTGCCAGCGTAGAACCCTTCTGTGTGGATACCATGACCCCACCGCAGTGGCTGCAATGGATTTTCCTGCCGCGCATGCAGGCACTGCTGGATGCAGGAGCGCCTCTGCCGGTAACGCTGGCGATCGCACCTTATTATGAAGTGGCACTGGAAGGCGACATTCCACAGCGCGCTAAGCTGCTGCACTGTCTGAATGCCATTGACCAGCTGTTTGAGTCACCGAACTAATGCTGGAAATTATCTATCAGGACAGCTGGCTGGTGGCCGTCAATAAGCCTTCAGGCTGGCTGGTGCACCGTAGCTGGCTGGATCGCCACGAAACGGTATTTGTGATGCAGACGGTGCGCGATCAAATTGGTCAGCACGTTTACACCGTTCATCGGCTGGATCGCCCGACCTCCGGTGTTCTGTTGATGGCACTGTCGAGCGAAACGGCCCGCCTGCTGTCGCAGCAGTTTGAACAGCATCAAATCCAGAAAACCTATCATGCCGTGGTGCGCGGCTGGCTGGAAGGGGATGAACTGCTGGATTATCCCCTGACCGAAGAGCTGGATAAAATTGCCGATAAATTTAGCCAGCCGGATAAAGCGCCGCAGCCTGCCACAACGCACTGGCGCGGCGTAGCAACCACCGAACAGCCGGTACCGGTCAGCCGCTATCCCAGCTCGCGCTATTCACTGGTGGAAATGCTGCCGCAGACCGGCCGTAAACACCAGCTTCGTCGCCATATGACTCATCTGCGACACCCGATTATTGGCGACAGTGCGCACGGTGACTTAAAGCAAAACCGCAGCGCGGCGCAGCATTTTGGTATGAACCGGCTGATGCTGCATGCCAGCAAACTAGAGTTAGCTCATCCAGTCACCGGTGAGCCGCTTGAACTGCGTGCCGGGTTGGACGGAGTCTGGCAGCGGGCAATACAGCAGTTTGGCTGGCAGAATTGTCTCCCTGAGGTTCCCAGGGTTGAGTTAAACGAGGAAACCCCGCAGGATAGTGGGCAAATTTAGCATCCGGAGAGAATGATGGCTGAGGTAGGCATTTTTGTTGGTACGGTATACGGAAACGCGCTGTTGGTGGCTGAAGAAGCAGAGCCGCTGCTGGCGGAAGCCGGTCACCAGGTGAAGATTTTTGAAGATCCTAAGCTGGATGACTGGAAGCGCTATGAAGGACAGGTCGCGCTGGTGATTACCTCCACAACCGGGCAGGGTGATTTGCCGGACAGTATCGCATCCTTATTCCATGGTATTAAAGACAGCCTCGGCTACCAGCCAACCCTGCGCTACGGCGTTATTGCGCTGGGTGACAGCAGCTATGACGATTTCTGCGGCGCGGGCAAGAAATTTGACGCACTGCTGCAGGAACAAAGTGCCGTCCGCGTGGGTGATGTTCTGCTGGTGGATGCCGGTGAAAACCCGGAGCCGGAAGAAGTAACCTCGCCGTGGGTGGAGCAGTGGGCTAAGCTGATTAGCTAGTCAATGCTCATCGGGCGGCCCTGCCGGGTCGCCCTGCTTTCATCCGCTGATGGGATAGCCTGTGAAAATTGTTATCGCCCCAGATTCTTACAAAGAAAGCCTCTCTGCATTGGATGTTGCCTCGCAGATTGAAAAAGGTTTTCGCGAAATATTTCCCCATGCTCACTATGTCAAACTGCCGGTTGCCGATGGCGGTGAAGGGACGGTGGAAGCGATGGTTGCCGCAACGGGAGGGAAAATCATCCCGCTCCGCGTTACCGGTCCGCTGGGCAATCCCGTTGATGCTTTCTACGGCCTTTCCGGTGACGGGTGCTGCGCAATTATTGAAATGGCGGCGGCAAGTGGGCTGGAACAGGTTCCACCCGCCAGTCGTGATGTCCTGCATGCTACCAGCTGGGGAACCGGTGAGCTGATCCGCCATGCTCTGGACAGCGGTATTGAGCATGTGATTATCGGTATTGGCGGCAGCGCGACCAACGACGGTGGTGCCGGCATGGTACAGGCGCTTGGCGTAAAATTGCTGAATCATCAGGGCGAGGAAATTGGCCCCGGCGGTGCGGCACTGGCCCAGCTGGCTAATATTGATGTCAGCGGGTTAGACCCGCGTATTGCCCGCTGCCGTATAGAAGTTGCCTGTGATGTGACTAACCCGTTGACGGGTGAGCAGGGGGCTTCGGCGGTATTTGGTCCGCAAAAGGGCGCAACTCCGCAGCAGGTCCGCCAGTTGGATGCAGCGCTGGCGCATTTCGCCGCGATAATCCAGCGCGATCTGGCGGTGGATGTACTTAACGTTCCCGGCGGCGGTGCTGCGGGCGGCATGGGGGCGGGGCTGTATGCTTTTTGCCAGGCCACGCTGCGCCCGGGCATTGAAATTGTTACCGATGCCCTCGGGCTGGATGAGCTGGTGCGGGATGCCACGCTGGTGATCACCGGTGAAGGGCGCATTGATAGTCAAACTATTCATGGCAAGGTGCCGGTCGGCGTGGCGCGCATTGCCAAACGTTACAATAAGCCGGTGATTGCTATTGCCGGCAGTCTGACGAGTGATGTTGGCGTCGTACACCAGCACGGCCTTGATGCCGTATTCAGTGTGATCTATAGAATTTGCAGCCTTGAAGAAGCGTTACAGGAAGCGGCAGAAAACGTGCGTTTGACCGCACGCAATGTCGCGGCAACGCTGCTGGCCGGACGGATAATTACCGACAACTGATCGGTGTGTCTTCTGAGCCCGCTGCGCTTAGCGGGCTCAGATTCAGGATGTTTTCAACTGTTCTCTGGCCAGCTGCGCCACGTTATCCATCTCATCCAGTAGCTCAAGCAATTCAGGCTCAATGGCGGCGATATCCTCATGTTTCATTAAACTCTGCTCCAGTTCCTGGCAAAGCTTTTTCATATGCGGCACGCCGCTGTAGCTGGCGCTGCCGTGCAGTTTATGAATGATGTCACGCAAACCTGTTGGATTATTGGTTTCCATAAACTGTTCCACCAGCGTACGGACCTCCGGCAGGAAATCGACCAGCATTTGCAGCAGATCGCGTGCCAGATCGGGCTTATTCGCAGCCTGGCGTAACGCCAGAGCCCAGTCCAGTGATATAGGGCCACTCTGCGGCAGAAGCAGGGTTTCTTTCCTGGCAGGCAGATAACGCGCCAGCAGATGACTCAGTTTTTGCTCATCAATCGGTTTGGCCAGGTAGTCATTCATGCCGGCTTTAGCCAGCTTTTCGCGTTCCCCTTCCAGTGCGTGTGCCGTAACGGCGACAATCGGCGTGTTCTGATGCTGGGGGAGTTCGCGTATGACTTCACTCGCACGGATACCGTCGATATCCGGCATCTGAATATCCATCAGAATAATGTCCAGATTCTGCTGCCTTGCCTGTTGAATAGCCGATTCTCCACTGTCGCACAGGACAATATGTTCAACCAGCTCCTCCAGCAGTGCGCCGATTAGCTTCAGATTAGCCGGATTATCATCTACGGCCATGACGCGGATCGACAGGCGTGAGCTGCAGGACTGAGGGGGAATATCGCGCGTGTGGTGATCCACCAGGATCGGCAACAGGCGGGCCATGGAAAGGGGCTTAATCAGACAGGCGGTTACGCCACGTGCTTTCAGCTGTTCAGCATAGATTTGCATCTGGAAAGGCAGCGCAAGGATCAGGCTATTGGCGCGCTGTAGCATCGGCGACAGCTGTTCTCCGGTAATTTCCTGGGTGTTATGTACATCAATCGGCAACCCGAGCAGCAGTACATCGTAATGCGTTTCTTGCAAACCGGCGAGCGACGGACTGTAACTGACTTTCATCGGCGTGGCGCTCAGCATATCCAGCATCGCCTGAGCCGCGGCGGTATTGGATTCAACATAGGCCAGATGCTGGCCGGTAAGGCAGTCGAGCATGTGGGGATCGCTGGCGGCATTCGGGTTCAGCGCCAGATTAACGTGGAACCAGAAGGTGGAGCCATGATTCAGGCGGCTGTGGAAGGAAATTTCCCCACCCATTTCATTCACCAGCTTTTGCGTAATGACCAGCCCCAGACCTGTGCCCCCGTGGCGGCGGGAAATGCTGGCATCCGCCTGGCGGAAGGCCTGGAACAGCTGCGACTGCTGCTTTTCAGAAATACCGATGCCGGTATCATGGATTTGCACTTCCAGTTCCATGCGATTGTTGCTTAGTGCGCGCTTCTCCACGCGGATATCGATATTGCCGCGCTCGGTAAATTTAATCGCATTACCGAGCAGGTTCACAATAATCTGCTGCATACGCAATGGGTCACCGATGGCGTTATCCGGCACGTCGCTTTGAATATTCAGCGTCAGCTCCAGCCCTTTCTCATGCGCCGACTGCGCCAGCAGCACCACCACTTCATCCAGCGTGGCGCGCAGCGGGAACGGGATGGTTTCCAGAACCAGTTTGCCGGCCTCCAGCTTAGAGAAGTCCAGCACATCATTGATGATGCTCAGCAAGTTATTGGCCGACCGCTCGATGGTATTCAGATAGTCGCGTTGGGTTGAGTTGAGCGTGGTTTTCAGCGTCTGGCGGGTAAAACCGATCACCCCGTTAAGCGGTGTTCGCAGTTCGTGAGACATATTGGCAAGGAATTCAGATTTAATTCGCGCCGCTTCCTGCGCACGTTTTTTGGCCAGATCCAGCTCAACGTTTTGAATTTCCATCTGCTCAAGCGTTTCACGCAGGTCGGAGGTGGCCTGATCGATATTCTGCTGCATCTCTTCATGATAGGCCGTCAGCGACATGGCCATTGAGTTAATGCCGTTTTTCAGTACATCCAGCTCGCCGAGCATGTAGCCTTCCATTCGGCTGTCGAGCTGGCCGCGGCGAATGCGGTCTACGGTACTGACCATATTGCGAATGGGCCCCGTCACATCCCGCATCAGGCGATAGGCAAACAGCATGGCAATGCACAGGCAGAGCAGCACCAGCAGAGTGGAGATAAACACCTCTTTATACTGCTGTAGCCTGACGGATTGCAGATCGAGTTCAATCGCAACGTAGCCCAGCGGATTACCGGTTGGTTTGGCATCCCAGCCTGGTGATTCGTCCGGGTAGTAACTTTCCGACAGGATCGGCGTTCGCAGGATCACCGAATTACCGTGACGCTCCTTCAGATAGCGGGCAGTGAGAGGCGTATTGTCTGGCATACGCAGCAGATCGGGATTTTGCAGATAGTTCGAGGTCACAAACAGCCTGTTGTGATCGTCAAAGACGGAAATTGCCCGAACGATATCTGAGTGACGCCGATGAAGCAGGCTGACCAGCTGGCGGACCGACTCGCGGCTGCGGAAGGTCATGCCATATTCACTGGATACCGCCAGTGGTTCAATAATGTTGATCCCGGCGTCGGTGAGCTGGCTCTGTAATTCGTTATAGCGGTTGACCACAAAAAAAGTTGAGAGCAGCAGTCCGATCATCAGCGTTGGCGCCAGGATCAGAATCATCATTCGCGCCCGCAGGCTGTATTTGGTCATAGTATTCCCTGTGAGAAACGGCTTGCTCCACTTTCCTGCGACATTTTATCCTGTACAGGTCGAATTCCATCACTCGCCAGGGTAGGCTACGCCGATTTTTTTCGGCACTACGTTTGAGAAGCAATGAAATAATGGCGCAATTCTACTCTGCAAAACGGCGCGTGACGACCCGCCAAAAAATAACAGTTGTCGTTAACGATCTTGATGCATTTGGTCAGGGTGTGGCACGCCATAATGGCAAAGCGCTTTTTGTGCAGGGAGCACTGCCTGGTGAACAGGTTGAAGTTGAAATCAGTGAAGATAAGCGCCAGTACTCCCGGGGTTCGGTCAAGCGAATTCTGGCGGCTAGTCCACAGCGTGTTCAGCCCCGCTGTCCGCATTATAGTCGCTGCGGCGGCTGCCAGCAGCAGCATGTGCCGGTTGAGCTACAGCAGCAAAGTAAAGCCAGCGCGCTGGCACATATGCTTTCAAAGGAGAGCGGTTCACCTGTCGCGGTGGATGATATTATTTCCGGCCAGTCATGGGGCTATCGGCGGCGCGCGCGTCTGAGCCTGAATTATCAGTTAAAAACACAGACTCTGCAGATGGGCTTTCGCGAGCAGGCCTCCAGTGATTTGGTCAGTATCACCCAGTGCCCCATTTTGAAGCCCGAACTTAATGCGTTAATTCAGCCGCTCCATCTATTGTTAAGCGGGCTACAGGCCGTCAGGCGACTTGGCCACGTTGAACTGGTGCTGGCAGATAACGGTCCGCTGCTGGTTTTGCGACATCTTGATGCCCTGAGCGCGGCCGATCGTCAAAAACTGGAACAGTTTTCGCATAAACATCAACTGTCGCTGTTTCTTGCGCCGGATAGTGACACTCTGGAGCAGCTTAACGGTGAAATGCCGGTTATCCATTCCGGTCCGTTAGGTTTGACCTTCAGCCCGCGAGATTTTATCCAGGTTAACGATGAGGTTAATCAGCAGATGGTGGCCCGTGCGCTGGCGTGGCTGGACCTGCAACCGCACGATCGGGTGCTGGATCTGTTCTGCGGAATGGGCAATTTTACCCTGCCTATGGGAAATTTGGCTGAAAATGTCGTGGGTGTGGAGGGTGTTGCAGCATTAGTGGCAAAGGCTGCGTATAATGCAGCATTAAATAATCTGAACAATGTCGCGTTTTACCAACATAACCTTGAAGAAGACGTGACAAGTCAGCCCTGGGCTGGCGAAGGATTCAATAAGGTGTTACTGGACCCGGCGCGCGCCGGAGCCGCCGGGGTGATGGAGCATATTGTTAAACTTGCGCCGGAACTCGTGGTCTATGTTTCCTGTAACCCGACAACACTGGCCAGGGACAGTCAGGTACTGCTGAAGTCCGGCTACCAATTGGAGCGGGTGACAATGCTCGATATGTTCCCACATACCGGGCATCTGGAATCCATGGTGCTGTTTAGCCGAAAATAAGCCCCGAACGGGGCTATGCCAGGAGAGGATATGGTTGCGGTAAGAAGTGCACATCTGAATACGGCTGGCGAGTTTGCCCTCGACCAATGGATCACCAGTCTGGGGATCGCCAACCCGCAGTCATGTGAACGCCTGGCCGAAACGTGGCGCTATTGTGAAACCGCAACCCAAGGGCATCCTGATGCCGCGCTTCTGCTGTGGCGCGGTGTTGAAATGGTGGAAATCCTCTCCATGCTCAGCATGGACAACGAGACGCTGCGGGCGGCACTGCTGTTCCCGCTGGCCGATGCTAATGTGGTGCCGGAAGCCGTGCTGGAAGAACATTTCGGCAAGCCCATCGTATCGCTGGTCCACGGCGTGCGCGATATGGATGCGATTCGCCAGCTGAAAGCCACCCATAATGACTCCATGGCCTCCGAGCAGGTCGATAACGTTCGCCGCATGCTGCTGGCGATGGTGGAAGATTTCCGCTGCGTGGTAATTAAGCTGGCCGAACGTATTGCGCACCTGCGCGAGGTCAAGGATGCGCCGGAAGATGAGCGCGTACTGGCGGCGAAAGAGTGTACCAATATCTATGCTCCGCTGGCTAACCGGCTGGGGATTGGCCAGTTGAAGTGGGAACTGGAAGATTTCTGTTTCCGCTACCTGCATCCTGATGAATACAAACGTATTGCTAAACTGCTGCATGAACGCCGTATCGATCGCGAAGATTATATTGATACGTTCGTACAGTCGCTGCGTGACGAAATCGTCAAAGAGGGTGTTAAGGCCGAGGTGTATGGTCGCCCGAAACACATCTACAGCATCTGGCGTAAGATGCAGAAAAAATCGCTGGCCTTCGATGAGCTGTTCGACGTACGTGCGGTGCGCATCGTAGCCGAACGCCTGCAGGACTGCTACGGCGCGCTAGGGATTGTGCATACCTTGTATCGCCATCTTCCCAGCGAATTTGATGACTATGTCGCTAACCCAAAACCGAACGGCTACCAGTCGATCCATACCGTGGTGCTGGGGCCGAAAGGCAAAACCGTTGAAATTCAAATCCGTACCCGTCAGATGCATGAAGATGCCGAGCTGGGCGTAGCGGCACACTGGAAGTATAAAGAGGGCGGAACGGGCGGCAGCGTGCGGGGTGCGTCCGGCCATGAAGAGCGTATTGCCTGGCTGCGTAAGCTGATTACCTGGCAGGAAGAGATGGCCGATTCCGGCGAAATGCTCGACGAAGTACGCAGCCAGGTGTTCGACGATCGGGTCTATGTATTTACCCCAAAAGGCGATGTGGTGGATCTGCCCGCCGGTTCCACGCCGCTGGACTTCGCTTACCATATTCACAGCGATATCGGCCACCGCTGCATCGGTGCCAAAATCGGTGGCCGCATTGTGCCGTTCACCTATCAGCTGCAGATGGGCGATCAGATCGATATTATCACCCAGAAGCAGCCGAATCCGAGCCGCGACTGGTTGAACCCCAATCTGGGCTACGTGACGACCAGCCGCGGGCGTTCGAAGATCCATGCCTGGTTCCGCAAGCAGGATCGTGACAAGAATATTATTGCCGGTCGGCAGATCCTGGATAACGAACTGGATCACCTGGATATCAATCTCAAGGATGCAGAGAAACTGCTGCTGCCGCGCTACAACTTTAACACGCTCGATGAACTGCTGGCGGCTATTGGCGGTGGCGATGTGCGCCTCAATCAGATGAGCAACTATCTGCAGTCGAAGCTGAATAAGCCGAGTGCGGAAGAAGAAGATCGCGAAGCGCTGCGCCAGCTGACGCAGAAAACCTCGAACAGCGTGCCGCGCAGTAAAGAGAGCGGCAGGGTGGTTGTCGAGGGGGTTGGCAATCTGATGCACCATATTGCCCGCTGCTGCCAGCCGATCCCGGGCGATGACATTACCGGATTTATTACTCAGGGCCGCGGTATTTCCATTCACCGCGCCGACTGCGATCAGTTGGCCGATCTGATGTCGCATGCGCCGGAGCGTATTGTGGATGCGGTGTGGGGGGAAACCTATTCCAGCGGTTATTCGCTGGTGGTGCGGGTGACGGCCAACGATCGCAGCGGTTTGCTGCGTGATATCACCACGATTCTGGCCAACGAGAAGGTTAACGTGCTGGGCGTGTCCAGCCACAGCGATACTCGTAAGCAGCTGGCAACGATTGATATGGATATTGAGATTTACAATCAGCAGGTGCTGAGCCGGGTGCTGGCGCGGTTGAATCAGGTGCCGGATATTATTGATGCGAAGCGTTTGCACTGATAGTTGGTGATGGCTGCTGGTTGCGTCGTGGCTGGGTGTTTCGTCGCTGCATGATCTGCGGTTGGCCTATCGGTGCAGGCGGGCTTCGCGGACTCGCCGTGGATATGTCCTTGTAGGTTCAACGGGCGGGATTGTTGCGGCGCGATCGGCGGTTGGCCTATCGGTGCAGGCGGGCTTCGCGGACTCGCCGTGAATATGTCCCTATAGGCTCGACGGGCGCGTCCATGCGCCCGACGGTCCGCGAAGCCCGCCTGCACCGATTGCTTAACGACTTTTGTGTTGCTGTGAGTTAAACCGAATTCTCTCTGTTGGTCTTGTGTCTCCTGGAAAGTATGTTGTTGCAGTGAACCTATTGCTGGTTGGCTGGTTGAGTGTTGTCGCTATATCGATGTCCCGTATGATGCTGGAGCTGGAGCTGGAATTGCTCTGCGATTGCGACCAGAACCAAAGCTGGAAGAAGAAACCTGTGTTCCTGAGAGCAGTATGAGTTCTTTACAGCGAGCGCGATCGGAAGATTATCGCGACACGTTCATCCGTATGGTGAACGTACAGGCCGAATAAGTTAGATCTTCGCAAAAGTAATGAAATCAATATTATCCCACTCTTTTTGCCAGAATCCCGTAATTGCCAATTAGCACCACTTTGTTGATTTTTCCTGCGTTGTTACTTGCAAGCTGAATTTTGCGGGGCTGATAAGATTGGCCCCGGGTTATGACATCAATATCGCTCAGCTTTTTGCTACAATCCCAAAATTGTTCACCAATTTCGTTTTTATATCGCCGCAACACGATGATATGAAGGTGAACGTTATGGGGCAGAAAAGCCGAGTGTCTGCGGCAGGGAGGCCGCAGCCAAGCCCACACGGACGTGTTAACGGCGGCTCGGCGTTCTGCCCCATAACGGTCGCCCGAGCACGAGACCGGAAGCATCTCGAAAGCTCAATAACGGTTATCCTCATTCCATTGATTATTCCTACAACAAGGACTCACCACTATGAACGCTCTCGATCGCCTGCTGGGCATCATGAAAACCCTGCGCGATCCGGAACACGGCTGCCCGTGGGATCGCCAGCAAACCTATGCCACCATCGCCCCCTATACCCTGGAAGAAACCTATGAAGTTATCGACGCTATTGACCGCGCCGACTTCGACGACCTGCGCGGTGAACTTGGCGACCTGCTGTTCCAGGTGGTGTTTTACGCCCAGATGGCGCAGGAAGAAGGGCGTTTCAACTTCGACGATATCTGCAACGCCATCAGCGACAAGCTGGAACGCCGCCATCCACATATCTTTGCCGGTGCGACAGTGGCCGACAGCGGCGAAGTGCTGGTGAACTGGGAAAAAATCAAAAGCGATGAGCGCGCGGAAAAAGCACAGCACTCGGTGCTGGACGATATCCCACATGCGCTGCCCGCGCTGATGCGTGCGCATAAAATCCAGAAACGCTGCAACAGCGTTGGCTTTGACTGGGATACGCTGGGACCGGTGCTGGGTAAAGTGTACGAAGAGATCGATGAAGTGATGCACGAGGCTCAACAGGCGGTTGTCGACCAGGACAAGCTGGAAGAGGAGATCGGCGACCTGCTGTTTGCCACGGTGAATCTATCGCGCCATCTGGGAAAAAAGGCGGAAACCGCGCTGCAAAAGGCCAATATCAAGTTTGAGCGTCGATTCCGTCAGGTTGAGCAAATTATCGCCGAACAGGGCCTGGAAATGCAGCAGGCGACGCTGGAACAGATGGAAGCCGCGTGGCAACAGGTCAAATTCAAGGAATAATTGGCTGACACGATTCAACAAAAATGTGACGCACATCAACATCCTGAATTAAGAAATCAGGTAGTCTCAGAGTGGTAAAAGCGGTGGAATAGTCACAACATGGAAACGATTAATTGTCGGCAACAGGGGTTTCGGGTATACTATTTTCCCGTCCTGGTTATTCATTCCATCGTCTTTAAACCTACATTCTCAGGTTCAGCATGACAACGAACTATATTTTTGTGACCGGCGGGGTCGTTTCCTCTCTGGGTAAAGGCATTGCCGCAGCCTCCCTGGCCGCCATCCTCGAAGCGCGTGGTCTTAACGTGACCATCATGAAGCTGGACCCGTACATCAACGTGGACCCAGGTACCATGAGCCCAACTCAGCACGGCGAAGTGTTCGTCACTGATGACGGCGCGGAAACCGATCTGGATCTCGGTCACTACGAGCGCTTCATCCGTACCAAGATGAGCCGTCGTAACAACTTCACGACTGGCCGTATTTACTCTGAAGTCCTGCGCAAAGAGCGTCGCGGCGACTATCTGGGTGCGACCATTCAGGTTATCCCGCATATCACCAATGCCATTAAAGAACGCATCATTGAAGGTGGCGAAGGCCACGATGTCGTGCTGGTGGAAATTGGCGGTACTGTGGGCGACATCGAATCCCTGCCGTTCCTCGAAGCGATCCGCCAGATGGCGGTAGACGTCGGCCGTGAACACACCATGTATATGCACCTGACTCTGGTGCCGTATATGGCGGCAGCGGGTGAGGTGAAAACCAAACCTACTCAGCATTCAGTGAAAGAACTGCTGTCTATCGGTATTCAGCCTGATGTGCTGATCTGCCGTTCAGATCGCGCCGTACCGGCTAACGAACGTGCGAAAATCGCCCTGTTCTGTAATGTTCCGGAAAAAGCGGTTATCTCACTGAAAGATGTTGATTCAATCTACAAAATCCCAGGCATGCTGAAGTCTCAGGGCCTGGATGATTACATCTGTAAACGCTTCAACCTGAACGCACCGGAAGCCAACCTGGCCGAGTGGGAGCAGGTGATTTACGAAGAAGCCAATCCGGGTGGCGAAGTGAACATCGGTATGGTCGGCAAATATGTCGAACTGCCTGACGCTTACAAATCCGTAATCGAAGCGCTGAAGCACGGCGGCCTGAAAAACCGAGTCACCGTCAACATCAAACTGATCGATTCGCAAGATGTTGAAACACGCGGTGTGGAAGTGCTGAAAGGTCTGGATGCTATTCTTATCCCTGGTGGCTTCGGCTATCGCGGTGTGGAAGGCAAACTGATGACCGCGCAGTACGCTCGCGAAAACAACATCCCTTACCTGGGTATCTGCCTGGGTATGCAGGTTGCGCTGATGGAGTTCGCTCGTAACGTAGCCCATATGGAAGGCGCTAACTCTACCGAGTTCGTACCTGACTGTAAGTATCCGGTTGTTGCGCTGATCACCGAATGGCGTGATGAAGAAGGCAACGTTGAGCAGCGTACCGAGCAGAGCGATCTGGGCGGCACCATGCGCCTGGGCAGCCAGCAGTGTCAGCTGACCGACGACAGCCTGGTGCGCAAGCTGTACGGCAGCGACACCATCGTTGAGCGTCACCGTCATCGTTATGAAGTCAACAATATGCTATTGAAGCAGATTGAAGCAGCGGGATTACGTGTTGCAGGCCGCTCCGGGGATGACCAGCTGGTTGAGATTATTGAAATCCCTAACCACCCATGGTTTGTTGCGTGTCAGTTCCATCCGGAATTCACCTCAACACCTCGTGACGGACACCCGCTGTTCAGTGGCTTTGTAAAAGCCGCCAGCGAGTACCAAAAGCGTTTGGCAAAATAAGTATTTTCATAACCACCTGATGCCGCAGGGTTTCAGGTGGTGTGTCTAAGTTTAAGCTAACTTGTACTGAGGAAAAACTAATGTCCAAAATCGTTAAAGTCATCGGTCGCGAAATCATCGACTCCCGTGGAAACCCGACCGTTGAAGCCGAAGTGCATCTGGAAGGCGGTTTCGTTGGTCTGGCAGCAGCTCCATCAGGCGCTTCTACCGGTTCCCGTGAAGCCCTGGAACTGCGTGACGGTGACAAATCTCGTTTCCTGGGTAAAGGCGTAACTAAAGCTGTTGCAGCCGTTAACGGTCCTATCGCTGAAGCGGTAACCGGTAAAGATGCAAAAGACCAGGCAAACATCGACAAGATTATGATCGATCTGGACGGTACCGAGAACAAATCCAAGTTTGGTGCTAACGCCATCCTGGCTGTTTCTCTGGCTGCTGCTAAAGCCGCAGCTGCCTCTAAAGGTCAGCCACTGTACGAGCACATTGCTGAACTGAACGGCACCCCGGGCAAATTCTCTATGCCACTGCCAATGATGAACATCATCAATGGTGGTGAGCACGCCGACAACAACGTCGACATCCAGGAATTCATGATTCAGCCTGTTGGCGCGAAAACTATCAAAGAAGCGATCCGTATCGGTTCTGAAGTTTTCCACAACCTGGCTAAAGTACTGAAAGCGAAAGGCCTGAACACCGCTGTGGGTGATGAAGGTGGCTACGCGCCTAACCTGGGTTCTAACGCAGAAGCACTGGCTGTTATCGCTGAAGCGGTTAAAGCAGCAGGTTACGAGCTGGGTAAAGATGTTACCCTGGCGATGGACTGTGCAGCGTCTGAGTTCTACAAAGACGGTAAATACGTACTGGCTGGCGAAGGCAACAAAGCCTTCACTTCTGAAGAGTTCACTCACTTCCTGGAAGATCTGACCAAACAGTACCCAATCGTTTCTATCGAAGACGGTCTGGACGAATCTGACTGGGCTGGTTTCGCATACCAGACCAAAGTGCTGGGCGACAAAATCCAGCTGGTTGGTGACGATCTGTTCGTAACCAACACCAAGATCCTGAAAGAAGGCATCGAGAAAGGCATCGCTAACTCCATCCTGATCAAATTCAACCAGATCGGTTCTCTGACCGAAACTCTGGCTGCGATCAAAATGGCGAAAGATGCTGGCTACACTGCGGTTATCTCTCACCGTTCAGGCGAAACCGAAGATGCAACCATCGCTGACCTGGCGGTAGGTACTGCAGCGGGCCAGATCAAAACCGGTTCTATGAGCCGTTCTGACCGTGTTGCTAAGTACAACCAGCTGCTGCGTATTGAAGAAGCGCTGGGCAACCGTGCACCATTCAACGGTCTGAAAGAAGTTAAAGGTCAGTAATGACTGACGGTTCGCAGCGGCCTGCGCGGCTGCGGACAGATTGAAAAAAGCCCCGTCATGACGGGGCTTTTTTACGTCCGGCTGGCGCGATGGCCAGGCGATAATTTGTGCACTTAACCGACTACTGCGGCCACTTCATTTCGCCTTTCAGCACCTTCGCACTCAGTTCCAGTGAAGACTCATCTTTCAGCTGCGGATAGTGCTGCTTCATCGCTTTGATAAATGCCTGCGAGTCTTTGGTTTTTGCCAGCTCCGCTTCAGCCGTTTGCAGATAGCGCAGGGTGAAATTCACTGAGGTTAGATTCTGTTCAGCCCCAGGCAGGAAGTGCCCCGGTATCACGTGGGTCGGCTTCAGCGCCTTGATATCTTCCAGCTTCTGCTGCCACGCCGAGCGTTCTGCTTTGCTCTGCGCATCCGCCAGCCAGACGTGAATATTATTGCCGGACACCACTACGCCACCCAGCACGGTTTTTAGCGCCGGAACCCACAGATAGCTGTCGTGCGGCTGCGGCCCCTTGAGGCCTTTAATCTCTACCGTCTCGCCATCAACCTTAAAGCTGTCGCCCTGAATCACCTCGGGCACAATCAGCGACTGCGGCGCGTTGTCGGCCATCTTCGGACCCCAGAAGGCCAGCTTGCCGTCTTTAGTCTGCTTGATCAGCTCAACGGTCGGTGCGGTGGCGACGATTTTCGCGTCGGGGAAGGCGCGGTGCAGGGTGTCCAGACCGAAATAATAGTCCGGGTCCGACTGGCTGATAAAGATGGTGGTCAGGCGCTTACCGCTGGCTTTGATGCGCTTCACCAGCTCTTCGGCATCGTTGCGCTGGAACTGAGCATCGATCAATACGGCTTCGGTCGGGCCGGTGATGATCTCCGATGAAACGGCAAAAATGCTGTTTTCTCCCGGATTGTAGATGTCAAGATTGAGCGATTGGGCAGCATACAGTGACGGGCTGGCGGCAAAAGCCAGCAGCAGGGCGAAACGAGTTTTCATTTGGAATGACCTTAACCGGAAAATAACCAGTGTAGGTTGCATATCCCGCGGAATAAACCGACTATCAGGCAACAGATTGTTGCATAAAACGGGCATATGATGGACAGACTCACGGCGGCAAATGTATTTATCACCATTGTTCAGCGCGGCAGCCTGACGGCAGCGGCGGATGTACTCGGCATGTCGCGGGCGATGATCACCCGTTATCTGAGCGAAATGGAAACGTGGTCCGGCGCGCGACTGTTGCACCGCAGCACCCGTCGGCTGAGCCTGACTCCGGTCGGCGAGCACGCGCTGGTGCGATGTCGGCAGCTGCTACAGCTGGCAGGTGAAATAGAACAGAGCAACCAGCCTGAAGGGGAAGCGCTCGCCGGGCTGCTGCGGATTTCCTGTTCGCTATCGCTGGGCAACAGCGTGCTGGCCGCGGCGATAACCGCCTTTCAGCAGCGTTATCCGCGCATTCGCATCGATCTTCACTCCAGCAACCAGCTGGTGAATCTGGTGGAGGAGCGTATCGATCTGGCGCTGCGTATTACCGGCCAGCTGGAGCCTAACCTGATTGCCCGCCCGCTTAGCGCCTGCGAGTCGGTGATTTGCGCCACCCCAGCTTATCTGGCCCGGGAGGGCACACCGCAGCACCCTGAGCAGCTGGTGCACCACAACTGCCTGACCTATTCTCACTTTGGCAAAAGCCTGTGGAACTTCAGTCGGGGGGAGGAGCACGACACGGTCGCGGTCAGCGGCAGTATCAGCGCCAATGACTCGCTGATACTGCTGAGCGCCACGCTGGCCGGGGCGGGCATTTCTATGCAGCCGCTGCACAGCGTGGGGGCACTGCTGGAGAGCGGCAGGCTGGTTGCGCTGCTGCCGGAGTTTCAGCTCGACAGCCTGGGGATTTTTGCCATCTATACTTCGCGCCAGCATCAGTCCCGCCAGCTGCGCGCACTGCTCGATTTCCTGGTGGAATGGTTTGCCGGAGAAGAGGCCGCCAGGCGTTTGCAGGGGCTGCTATAAGTACCCGCAGAATTTTCTTACCAATTGCAGCGCAGGCTTTGGTTGGTCCCGGGGCGACAATCTGCCATAATCTGCGCCCGTAATTTAACCATCAGCCGAGAAGTCGATGCAGTACCCGATAAATGAAATGTTCCAGACGTTGCAGGGCGAAGGTATTTATACCGGCGTACCGGCAATTTTTATCCGCTTACAGGGCTGCCCGGTGGGCTGCAGCTGGTGTGATACCAAACACACCTGGGATAAGCTGGCCGATCGGGAAACCTCGCTGGGGGATATTCTGCTGAAGACGGTGGAAACCGATGCCTGGGGCGCGGCGGATGCCGAGGCGCTGATTGGCGTGATCCGCGGCAACGGCTGGACGGCAAACCATATTGTGATCACCGGCGGCGAGCCGTGCATTCACGATTTGACTCCGCTGACCGCAAGCCTGCAACAGCAGGGCTTCAGCTGCCAGATTGAAACCAGCGGCACGCATACGGTGCGCTGTACGCCGCAGACCTGGGTGACGGTATCGCCGAAGGTCAATATGCGCGGAGGCTACGACGTGCTGAATCAGGCGCTGGTGCGTGCGGATGAGGTGAAGCATCCGGTGGCGCGTCAGCGTGATGTTGATGCCCTCGATGCGCTGCTGGCCACACTGGATGACGATAAAGCGCGGATTATTGCTCTACAGCCGATTAGCCAGAAAGCGGATGCCACCCAGCTGTGCATTGATACCTGTATTGCCCGCAACTGGCGGCTGTCGATGCAGACGCATAAATACCTGAACATCGCCTGACGAAAGGGGGGACGGCCGAAACGGTCAGCGTCCCCCTTATCGCTTACTTACCTGATTTCGCTTTCCAGGCGTCGTACGCCGACTTAATTTCCGTCTTCGCCGCCGCGGTATCACCGAAACCGTTCAGCTCAACTTTTTTACGTCCGTCCGGCAGCTGTTTGTAGACGCGGAAAAACGCTTCCAGTCGTTCCTGCTCGATCTTAGGCAGGTCGCTCATCGATTTAATGTCATCGTAGGTTGGATCGATCTTGCTGGCCGGAACCGCCACGATCTTGTCGTCGGATTCGCCGCCGTCGATCATCTTCAGTACGCCGATCGGGCGCAGTTTGATCAGCGTACCCGGTGCCATCGGTGCGCGGGTGTAGAAGATCACATCCAGCGGATCGCCGTCACCGCCCAGCGACTGGGTCAGTGAGCCGTAGTTGGCCGGATAGGCTACCGGCATAGACTGGAAGCGGTCGGCAACGATAAAGCCGGTTTTGGCGTCGGTTTCATACTTGATGATGCCGCCCGCCGGGATCTCGGTCAGTGCGTAGAACTCTTCCGGGTTGTTATCCGGCTGAGGGAAGTCGAGGATGTTAATGGTGCTGGCCTGGGCGCAGGCGGAAAAAACCAGAGCGATAACGGAAAGTTTGCTGAAAAGCTTCATTGAGATTCTCTCGATCTTTGTTGGAGAGCGACAGACTAGAGAGCGGGCGTGACAGGAGTATGACAAAATGTTTCAAAACACGCCCGCGAACGGGCGTGGGGGAGGGATAGCAATCGCGGACGCAAAACGGGCTTACGAGAAGCCCGCTGCGGATTTATTTGGACACGTCGGTGCCGAAGTATTTCACTGAAATACGCTGCCAGGTGCCGTCGCTCTTGATATCGGCCAGCGCTTTATCAATCGCTTCTTTCAGCTGCGGATTGCCTTTTTCAATCAGAATACCGACCTGTTCGGCATCGGAACGGCTGGCGACGATTTTCACCGGCGCATCCGGTTTATGCTTTTTGAAGTCGAGGAACGACAGGTTGTCGTTAATGGTGGCATCAGCACGGCCCTGGGCCACCAGATCAACCGACTGGTTAAAACCGTCGGTAGCGACGATTTCCGCACCGTAGCCGCGCGCCAGCTGGGCATAGTTACTGGTCAGGGTGTGCGCAGATTTTTTACCTTTCAGGTCCTCGAACGTTTTGATTGTCTTATTATCATCGCGCACAATCAGCGCCGCTTTCGAAGAAAGGTACGGGGTAGAGAAATCATATTTCGCCTGGCGCTCTGGGGTGATCGATACCTGATTGATCACCGCCTCATAGCGTTTGGCGTCCAGACCCGCGATCAGGCCATCCCATTTCCCCTCAACGAATTCAGCTTTCACCTTCAGGCGTTTCGCCACTTCGCGGCCAATATCAACGTCAAAACCGGTTAATGCGCCGGAAGCATCGTGGAAGGTAAACGGAGGATAGGTCCCTTCGGTACCGATTTTAAAGACGCCAGCCGACTGGATTTTTGCCAGATCGGTTTCCGCCAGCGCTGCGCCAGAAAAACCGATTTGTACCATGCCTGCCAGCAGCAGCGTTGCGATAGTTTTCATAGTCATAACTCCTGAATGGGTTGGGTGATGCCGTCTTAACTTCAAATTTCCCATGAATCGGGCAGGGTTTCGGTAAGGGTCGAGATAAAGGCTTTGGTCCGGGCTTTTTGCGCCCGGGTAAAAATGTCCTGTGAGGTGCCGGTTTCAACAATTTCACCGGCTTCCAGGAATACCACCTGCTGGGCAATATTGGCCGCCAGCCGCAGGTCATGAGTGGCCATCAGCATGGTCATCCCTTCTTTGGCCAGCTGTCGTAATACCGCCACCACTTCAAGCGAGAGTTCCGGGTCCAGCGCGGAAGTCGGCTCGTCGCACAGCAGCACCTTTGGTGAGGGGGCCAGCGCGCGGGCAATGGCCACGCGCTGCTGCTGACCACCGGAAAGATTGGCTGGCCAGGCATCGCGCTTGTGCAGCAGCCCCACTTTGGCCAGCAGTTCTTCGGCCCGCTCGCGCGCCTGTTTGAGCGGCTGTTTATGCACGGTAACCAACCCTTCGGTAATGTTTTCAATCACCCGCAGATGGGGGAACAGCTGGAAGCTTTGAAATACCATGCCGGTCTGCTGGCAGATGCGATAAACATCTTTTCTGCTGGCCCGCCCGCTGCCGTTAAACACAAGTTTTTCTTTTCCGAGGGTTAATTCCCCGGCCTGTGGAACCTCCAGCAGATTAACGCAGCGCAGCAGGGTGCTTTTCCCGCTGCCCGACGGACCAATTAACGTCGTCACGCTGCCTTCTTTAATCGTCAGGTTAATATTTTTTAATACGGGGTTGTCGTCGAATCTTTTTTCAATTCCGGACAGCGTTATCATTCTCTTTCTCCTTCACTGCGCCTGTATTTTCCAGCTTTTTCTCCAGACGGGTCTGTAGAGAAGAGAGCACTGAACTGATAATTAAATAAACGATCGCTGCTTCGGTATATAATATTAATGGCTGATAGGTTACTGCCGCAATTCGCTGCGCGGCAAGGAACAACTCAGGCACAGTAATGACCGAGGCCAGCGACGTATCCTTGACCAGTGAAATAAAGGTATTCGACAGCGGCGGCACGGCAATGCGTGCAGCTTGAGGAATAATCACCCGGCGCAGTGCCTGTGCCCAATTCATACCGATAGAGTGCGCCGCCTCCCACTGGCCTTTCGGCACGGAAAGCAGGGTGGCGCGAATGACCTCTGACGTATAGGCACCGATATTCAGCGTAAAGCCGATTATCGCTGCGGGAAACGCGTCCAGCGTAATACCGGCGCTGGGCAGAGCATAGAAAATCAGGAACAGCTGCACCAGCAGAGGCGTACCGCGAATAAGCCAGACGTAAAAGCGAACAATTTTTTTTAACGGCTCTGGTCCATATAAACGGACCAGTGCAGCAATAAAGCCAAGGGATAAGCCAAGAATAAATGAAATTAAGGTTAATGGGATGGTAAATGTCAGTCCGGCATAAAGCATGGGCCAGAATGAATCGATTGCTAAATTAAGCCATGCGGGCACGTGACACCTTCTCTTAATAAGTTATTATTATTGATCTGAACTTATGGCGAGAGACTATCACGAACTAAAAAAACGACCATATATCGTGATTTGCTATTATATATTCGATAAGAATATATAAATATGAACAAAGCTATGCCGAATTTCGCATAAGAAATTGAGGTTGATTTTTCAGGTTTATTTTCATTTTACCGAGATATATCAGTGTGAGGGCAGAGAGAATGATACTGATGGGGATGAGGTTAGTCTGAGGTAAACCGGACGTCACACGGCAGGGATGCCGTGTGCCGAGGCTCGCAGGGAGCGTCTTTTGCCGTTCCGGTGTGCTCGGACTGACCTCATCCCGGACACCGACTATCAGGCAACGGAATGAGGATCGCTCTACGTTGCCAGCGGTGACCGGCAACGGGGCCGATTAGCCGCGATAAACGCAGCCAGCGGTGCAGGTCTCTTTCACCATCACCGCGCTCAGCAGCGGCAGTACCGGCTTCATCTGCTGCCAGATCCAGGCCGCCAGTACTTCACTGGTCGGATTTTCGAGGCCAGGAATATCGTTCAGATAATAGTGGTCGAGACGATCGTAAACCGGCTTAAATGCCGCTTTAATCTCGGAAAAGTCGATTACCCAACCGGTATGCGCATCCACCTCGCCGGTAATCTCCAGACGCACCATAAAAGAGTGCCCGTGCAGTCGGCCGCATTTATGCCCGGCAGGCACATTCGGCAGATGGTGTGCGGCTTCGAATTGAAAATCTTTAAACAGCGTGGTCGCCATGGTTACAGTCTCAGTCTTGATGGTGAAAACCGCCGCAGGATACCGGAAAACAGCTTTTTTCGCACCCGTTTCCCGGTAACGGCGCCCTGTCAAAGTGTAAACCAAATGCCTTCTGTTTTAACTGGCTGATAAATAAAAACATTATCAACCTGTTTTGCCAATAAGCCTTACCTGAAAAACCATTTAGTCATTTTGGTTATTAATTATTGCCAACCCTTATTTAAGGGTTATTCTGCTTGCCCTTACCCTGTCAGTAATCAGATCTCCGACACTGGAATTATCGACGCAATGACGACTCAGGCACCTCTAAATATGCTTCCGCTGAATCCCGATCAGCTTGCCCGCTTACAGGCAGCGACCGGGGATTACACCCCAACCCAGCTGGCGTGGCTGTCCGGTTACTTCTGGGGCATGGTCAATCAGGCTCCGGGGGCGGTGGTTGCAGCAGCACCTGCTCCGGTCGAGGTGCCAACCATCACCATCCTTTCTGCCTCGCAGACCGGCAATGCCCGCCGCCTGTCAGAGCAGCTGCGTGATGACCTGCTTGCGGCGAAACTAAACGTCAACCTGGTGAATGCCGGTGACTATAAGTTCAAGCAGATTGCCCAGGAAAAACTGCTGGTGGTGGTCACCTCCACCCAGGGCGAGGGTGAACCGCCAGAAGAGGGCGTGGCGCTGCATAAGTTCCTGATGTCGAAGAAAGCGCCAAAAATGGACGCCAGCGCCTTTGCGGTGTTCGGCCTGGGCGATACCTCTTATGAATTCTTCAGTCAGGCGGGTAAAGATTTCGACAACCGGCTGGCCGAGCTGGGCGCAACACGCCTGCTGGACCGCGTGGATGCCGACGTTGAGTACGCTGCGGCGGCCGAAGCCTGGCGTAAACAGCTGGTAGAAATTTTACAGGCGCGCGTGCCGAAAGAAGCTCCTGCGGCGGCGGCAGCCACGGCTGCAGGTAGCGTCAATGAGATCCACAGCAGCCCTTACACCAAAGAAGCGCCGCTGACCGCCAGCTTTGCGGTAAATCAGAAAATCACCGGCCGCGATTCCGATAAAGACGTGCGCCATATCGAAATCGATCTGGGTGAATCAGGACTGCGCTACAAGCCGGGCGATGCGCTGGGCGTGTGGTTTGAGAACGATCCCGCACTGGTGAAAGAGCTGCTGGAGCTGCTGTGGCTGAAGGGTGACGAGCCGGTCAGCGTGCACGGTGAAACGCTGCCGCTGGCGGAAGCGCTGCAAAAACACTACGAGCTGACGGTTAATACCCCGCAGATCGTTGAGCAGTATGCCAAACTTTCCCATAATGAAGCGCTGCTGGCGCAGATCACCGATAAGGCCAGCCTGCAGCAGTATGCGCAGAACACGCCGATCGTTGATATGGCACGCTTTGCACCGACCGAACTGAACGCCGAACAGCTGACCGGGCTGTTGCGCCCTCTGACGCCGCGCCTCTATTCGATCGCCTCTTCCCAGGCTGAGAACGAAACGGAAGTGCATATCACTGTTGGCGTGGTGCGCTATGAAATTGAAGGCCGCGCCCGTGCGGGCGGTGCCTCCAGCTATCTGGGCGACCGTCTGGTGGAGGACGATGAAATCCGCGTGTTCATTGAGCACAACGATAACTTCCGCCTGCCTGCCAACCCGGAAACCCCGGTGATTATGATTGGCCCGGGCACCGGTATTGCGCCGTTCCGCGCCTTTATGCAGCAGCGCGATAGCGAAGGTGCCGGCGGCAAAAACTGGCTGTTCTTCGGCAATCCGCATTTTACCGAAGACTTCCTCTATCAGGTTGAATGGCAGCGCTACGTCAAAGACGGCCTGCTGACCAATATTGATTTAGCCTGGTCACGCGACCAGAAACATAAAATATACGTACAAGATAAAATCCGCGCGAAAGGGGCGGAAGTGTGGAGCTGGATTCAGGAAGGCGCACACATTTATGTCTGCGGCGATGCCAATCGCATGGCTAAAGACGTTGAGCAAGCATTACTGGAAGTGGTAGCCGAATACGGTGGCATGGACATCGAAACGGCAGATGAATTCTTAAGCGATCTGCGCATTGAGCGCCGTTATCAGCGAGATGTGTACTAATGAGCAATGAAAGATACCCTGGTCCTCTGGTTGTCGAAGGTAAGCTGGTCGACGCCGAGCGGATGAAAAAACAGAGCAACTTCCTGCGTGGAAGTATTGCTGCAGACCTGCACGACGGCCTGACCGGCGGTTTTAACGGCGACAACTTCCTGATGATCCGTTTCCACGGTATGTATCAGCAGGATGACCGCGATATTCGTGCCGAGCGTGCCGAGCAGAAGCTGGACGCGCGCCATGCGATGATGCTGCGCTGCCGCCTGCCGGGCGGCATCATGACGCCGCAGCAGTGGCTGGCGATTGATAAATTCGCCACGAATAATACCATTTATGGCAGCATCCGTCTGACTAACCGCCAGACCTTCCAGTTCCACGGTATTCTGAAGGGCAACGTTAAACCTGCCCACCAGATGCTGCATGAAGTCGGGCTGGACGCGCTGGCCACCGCCAATGACGTAAACCGTAACGTGCTGTGCAGCTCGAACCCGATCGAGTCTGAACTGCATCAGGAAGCGTACGAATGGGCGAAGAAGCTGTCCGAACACCTGCTGCCGCAGACCCGCGCCTATGCGGAAATCTGGCTGGATCAGGAGAAGGTTGCCACCACCGACGTTGAGCCGATTCTGGGTGAAACCTATCTGCCACGTAAGTTTAAAACTACCGTGGTGGTGCCGCCGCATAACGACGTGGATCTGCACGCCAACGACCTGAACTTTATTGCGATTGCCGAAAACGGCAAGCTGATCGGCTTTAACCTGCTGGTGGGCGGCGGTCTGTCCATCGACCACGGTAACAAAGCCACCTATGCGCGTACCGCCAGCGAGTTTGGCTATTTCCCGGTGGAAAAAATCCTGGATGTAGCGGCTGCTGTGGTGACTACCCAGCGCGACTGGGGTAACCGCACCGATCGTAAGAACGCTAAAACCAAATATACGCTGGAGCGCGTGGGGCCGGACGTCTTCAAAGCTGAAGTTGAGCGCCGCGCTGGCGTCACCTTCGAGCCGATCCGTCCGTATGAATTTACCACCCGTGGCGATCGTTTTGGCTGGGTAAAAGGCATCGATAACAAATGGCACCTGACGCTGTTTGTGGAAAACGGCCGCCTGCTCGACTACCCGGGCCGCCCGCTAAAGACCGGTCTGGTGGAGATCGCTAAGATTCACCAGGGCGACTTCCGCTTAACCGCTAATCAGAATCTGATTGTGGCCGGTGTGCCGGAATCGGAAAAAGAGAAAATTGAGCAGATTGCCAAGCAGCACGGCCTGATGGAAAACGTCAGCCACCAGCGCGAAAACTCAATGGCCTGCGTGGCGTTCCCGACCTGTCCACTGGCAATGGCGGAAGCCGAACGCTTCCTGCCGGAATTTGTTACCCGCGTGGAGGGGATCATGACCGCGCACGGGGTGGGCGATGAGCATATCGTGCTGCGTGTCACCGGCTGCCCGAACGGCTGCGGTCGTGCGCTGCTGGCCGAGATCGGCCTGGTGGGCAAGGCACCGGGGCGCTATAACCTGCACCTGGGCGGTAACCGCATGGGAACCCGTATTCCGCGCATGTATCGCGAAAACATTAATGAAACGGAAATCCTGGCTACGCTTGATGAGTTGATCGGCCGTTGGTCGAAAGAGCGCGAAGCGGATGAAGGCTTCGGTGACTTTACGATCCGCACCGGCATTGTCAGACCGGTGCTCGATCCGGCCCGTGATTTCTGGGAATGATGGAGGTGTAAGATGGCGGTACTCGATCTCTCTGAACTGAATGCACTACCCAAGGTGGAGCGCGTGATGGCGCTCGCCGAGATCAATAACCGGCTGGATAAGCTTTCAGCCGAAGATCGGGTGATCTGGGGATTGGAGAATCTGCCGGGCGAAGCGGTGTTGACCTCCAGCTTCGGCATTCAGGCGGCGGTGAGCCTGCATCTGGTCACCCGCCAGAAGCCGGATATCCCGGTGATCCTCACCGATACCGGCTATCTGTTCCCGGAAACCTATCAGTTTATTGATAAGCTGACCGAGCAGCTGGATCTGAACCTGAAGGTGTTCCGCGCCGAACACAGCGCGGCCTGGCAGGAAGCACGCTACGGCAAGCTGTGGGAGCAGGGCGTTGAAGGCATTGAACGCTATAACCAAATCAATAAGGTTGAGCCGATGAACCGCGCGCTGGAAAGCCTGAATGCGCAAACGTGGTTCGCCGGTCTGCGCCGCGATCAGTCCGGCAGTCGGGCGCATCTGCCGGTGCTGGCGATCAAGAAAGGCGTATTCAAGCTGCTGCCAATTATCGACTGGGATAACCGCCAGGTTTATCAGTACCTGCAGCAGAACGGTCTGGATTATCACCCGCTGTGGGAGCAGGGCTACCTCTCCGTTGGCGACACCCACACCACCCGTAAATGGGAACCGGGTATGGCTGAGGAAGAGACGCGCTTCTTTGGCCTGAAGCGCGAGTGCGGCCTGCACGAGTGATAAGCTGAGTGGGTAGCAGCCCTGTGCAAGGTACCGGGCTGCCGCTGGCTTAGCAGAGCAAATACGCGGGCTCAAGAACAGAGGCTTATCGTTGGCGTTAAGCTTCTGTTGTCGCGCATTTGTTTATGACGAGCAGTCGCGTAAACGTGCCCATGCTGAACCGTAAACCTGGTTCAGATCCCGGTCAGCCCGGCAAATTCCTCCGCCGAACGGGTAATATTCACTTTCGTCACGTCATAGCTGGCGACGGCCTGGAACGGGTCTTCCGCCAAAATCGCATCCAGCCGCGCCCGATCGATATCCTTCACCATGATCATCCCCCCTGTGCGCGGATCTTTGCGCCCGGCGCTGATAAACACACCTTCGGCAAAGTAACGGTTAATCCACGCTACGTGCGGCTCCAGTACGGCTTCAACTTCTTGCATCGGGCGGGTATAGCTGAGAAAGACAATATACATGATGGCTCCAACAGGATCAGGGATTGGCCAGCTCGCGGATCAGCGGCAGCAGCACGGCCACGGTACTGTGGGTTCGGCTGGTGATGCGGCCCGGAAGCCAGTGGTCGATATAGGCCAGATTATCACGTTGTGCCTGATTGCGTAGCCCGACGGGGAAATGCTGTTTCAGTACTGCGGGCATTTTGCCGGACGGGCCGTCGCTGGTGCTGACCGTCATTAACGGAAAACCGGCGCGGTCGAAGGGGCTGTCGCTGGCATTTTTTTCTTTTTTACCGACGGCATAAATTCCGCTGCGCCTGGCCAGCGTCAGCGCCCGGTCACGCGTCTGGCGCATCACGGCCAGCGGCGTGTTATTCCCGCTGCTGAAGGTGAGATGATTACCGACGATCAGGCTGTTGAGGTTAATCACCAGCAGCGTATTTTGTTTCTCTTCCGGCTTCATTCGCGCCAGGTAATCTTCGCTACCGCGCTGGCCGATCTCTTCTCCGCTAAGCGCGACAAATCGCAGGCTGTAGTGCAGGTGCTCCTTGCTCAAACGCTCCGCCAGTTCCAGCATTACCCCCAAACCGGAGGCGTTATTGTCCGCCGCCTGAGCGCTCAGCCCGCCGAGGTTTTTCTGTACGTCGGCATCGCTCTGCGGCGAAGTGCTGTCGGTGTGGGCAATAATCAGGATCTGCTGTGGGACTTCGCCTTCGCGGGCAGCAATCACCGAGGTGGCATTAATATTACGCCACGTGTCCTCGCCGTCCTGATGGTGCCAGGGATAGCGGGTATTAAAACGGCGCGTATCGCTTTTATAGCCCAGTGCGCTGAACTGCTGCTGCAGGTAGTCGGCTGTAAGCATCTCTGCCGGGCTGCCTGCCATGCGTCCGGGAAAATAGGTGGCAATATGTCGCAGCTGCTGTTCGGCAATGCTGCCCACTTTTTCCGTTGTTGCGCCTGCCGGCAGACTTATTCCGCAGCCGATCAACGCTGCCAGCGCCCCCAGACGCAGTAAGGTGAACATTCGAAATTCCTTAGTCGTTATCCCGTGTTAAATCGGGCGAAAAATTTTGCCCCGCTAGTATGAAATTGTGACGCGGGTTGCACAATTTCATTCGCTCTGAAATACCCGAAATATCATCCGTTAAGCACATTTTGTTCGCTGCTTTACCAGTACGTTATTCCATTAGGTAACTACTCATTCCAATTAGTAATTTCATAAGCCTTAATGCGGGGACGTATAGTCCTGTTAACTTTATGTGATAAGCGACAGGGTTTACGTGGATTACCTTCCTCTATTTGCTGATATCAGACACAAACCGGTGCTGGTAGTGGGCGGCGGCGATGTGGCCGCGCGCAAAATCGAACTGCTTCGACGCGCCGGTGCGCGGGTACTGGTGGTATCACGCGAACTCTGCGACGAACTGGCCGAACTGGAAACCCAGGGCGAAATCGAATGGCTGGCGAAGGCCTATGATGCCAGCCAGCTTGACCGCGTATTTTTTGTGATCGCTGCCACCGATGATGGCGACCTCAACGGCCGGGTGTTTCAGGACGCCACCGATCGTTTCCTGCTGGCCAACGTGGTGGATGACCAGCCGAAATGCTCCTTTATTTTCCCTTCCATCGTCGATCGCTCGCCGCTGGTGGTGGCTATCTCTTCCGGCGGTACTGCGCCGGTGCTGGCGCGCCTGCTGCGTGAAAAAATTGAAACCCTGCTGCCCGCCACGCTGGGCCAGATGGCAGAGATTGCCGGTCAGTGGCGCGGCAAGGTCAAAGCCCGCTTTAGTAAAATGTCCGATCGCCGCCGCTTCTGGGAGAAAGCCTTTAACGGGCTGTTTGCCAGCCAGGTGGGGTCGGGCAACGTTGATGGCGCTCGCCTCACGCTGGATAAGCAGCTGGATGAACCGGAAGCCGCACAGGGAGAGATTATCCTTGTGGGAGCGGGGCCGGGCGACAGCGGTCTGCTGACGCTGCGCGGGTTGCAGGTCATGCAGCTGGCCGATGTGGTGCTGTATGACTATCTGGTCAGCGATGAAATTCTGGATTTAGTCCGCCGCGACGCCGACCGTATCTGTGTTGGCAAGCGTGCCAACGCCCACAGCGTGCCACAGGAAGAAACCAATCGCCTGCTGGTTGAGCTGGCCAAACAGGGTAAGCGCGTGGTGCGTCTGAAGGGTGGCGATCCGTTTATCTTCGGTCGCGGAGGTGAAGAACTTCAGGCGGCAGTGGAGGCGGGTATTCCCTTCCAGGTGGTGCCGGGTGTGACCGCAGCAGCAGGCGCAACTGCCTATGCCGGGATACCGCTGACCCACCGCGATCACGCCCAGAGCGTGCTGTTTGTCACCGGCCAGTGCCGGGCCGACAGCAGCGGTACAGACTGGCCGTCGCTGGCGCGTGCGCGGCAGACGCTGGCAATTTATATGGGATCGGCAAACGCAGGCGACATCGCCAGCCAGCTTATCGCCCACGGGCGCGACCCTAAAACTCCGGCGGCGGTGATTGGCCGTGGCACCCGGCAGGATCAAAAGGTGCTGACCGGCACGCTGGATCAGCTGGACGAGCTGGCACGCAACGCCCCAACCCCGGCGCTGTTGGTGATTGGCGAAGTGGTCAATCTGCATCAGCAGCTGGCGTGGTATCAACATTCTGCGCAGCAGGACGGACGCGAGTCCGCCGTTGTGAATTTGGCTTGAGGAAAAGTTATGGATCAAAAACGTCTGACTCATCTGCGTCAACTGGAGGCGGAGAGTATCCATATTATCCGCGAAGTGGCGGCAGAGTTCGCCAATCCGGTGATGATGTACTCCATCGGTAAAGACTCATCGGTGATGCTGCACCTGGCGCGTAAGGCCTTCTATCCGGGAACGCTGCCGTTCCCGCTGCTGCATGTTGATACCGGCTGGAAATTCCGTGAAATGTACGAATTCCGCGACCGTACGGTAAAAAACATCGGTGCCGAGCTGCTGGTTCACCGCAACCCGGAAGGCGTGGCAATGGGCATCAGCCCGTTTGTCCACGGCAGCGCCAAGCATACCGATATCATGAAAACCGAAGGGTTGAAGCAGGCGCTGAACAAATACGGTTTTGATGCGGCCTTTGGCGGCGCACGTCGTGACGAGGAGAAATCCCGCGCGAAAGAGCGTATCTACTCTTTCCGCGACCGCTTCCACCGCTGGGACCCGAAAAATCAGCGCCCGGAGCTGTGGCATAACTACAACGGCCAGATTAACAAAGGCGAAAGTATTCGCGTGTTCCCGCTCTCTAACTGGACCGAGCTGGATATCTGGCAGTATATCTTCCTGGAAAATATCGAAATCGTTCCGCTTTATCTGGCCGCTGAGCGCCCGGTTCTGGAGCGTGACGGCATGCTGATGATGATCGACGACGAGCGCATTAACCTGCAGCCCGGCGAGAAAATCGAACAGCGCATGGTACGTTTCCGTACCCTCGGCTGCTGGCCGCTGACCGGCGCGGTAGAGTCTGAAGCGCAAACGCTGCCGGAGATTATCGAAGAGATGCTGGTTTCCACCACCAGCGAGCGTCAGGGGCGGGTGATTGACCGCGATCAGTCTGGCTCGATGGAGCTGAAGAAACGCCAGGGTTATTTCTAAGGAGCCGCCATGAATACCATTATTGCACAACAGATCGCCGATCAGGGCGGGGTGGAAGCCTGGCTGCACGCTCAGCAGCATAAAAGCCTGCTGCGTTTTCTGACCTGCGGCAGCGTTGACGATGGCAAAAGTACGCTGATTGGCCGCCTGCTGCACGACACCCGACAGATTTATGAAGACCAGCTCTCCACGCTTCACAATGACAGCAAGCGTCATGGTACACAGGGTGAGAAGCTGGACCTGGCGCTGCTGGTGGATGGCCTGCAGGCCGAGCGCGAACAGGGCATCACCATCGATGTTGCCTACCGCTATTTCTCTACCGAGAAGCGTAAATTCATTATCGCCGATACCCCGGGACACGAGCAGTACACCCGCAACATGGCGACCGGTGCTTCAACTTGCGATCTGGCGATTTTGCTGATCGATGCCCGCAAAGGCGTGCTCGATCAAACCCGTCGCCACAGCTTTATCTCTACGCTGCTGGGCATTAAACACCTGGTGGTGGCGGTCAATAAAATGGATCTGGTGGACTACAGCCAGCAGACCTTTGAAGAGATCAAACAGAGCTACCTCGACTTTGCCGAACAGCTGCCGGGCGATCTGGATATCCGCTTTGTGCCGCTCTCCGCGCTGGAAGGCGAGAACGTGGCGGCACCGAGCGCCGCAATGAACTGGTACAGCGGCCCGACGCTGCTCGACGTGCTGGAAACCGTTGAGGTGCAGCGCGTGGTAGAGCAGCAGCCGATGCGTTTCCCGGTGCAGTACGTTAACCGCCCGAACCTCGACTTTCGTGGCTACGCCGGTACGCTGGCGTCCGGCGTGGTACAGGTCGGTCAGCGGGTAAAAGTGCTGCCGTCCGGCGTTGAGTCGGCCATTGCCCGCATCGTCACCTTTGATGGTGATTTGCAGCAGGCCAGCGCGGGCGAAGCGATTACCCTGGTGCTGAAAGATGAAATCGACATCAGCCGTGGCGATCTGCTGGTGGCCGCTGATGCCGATCTCAAACCGGTACAGGGCGCGTCGGTCAATGTGGTGTGGATGGCCGAGCAGCCGCTGGTGCCGGGCCAGAGCTTTGACGTGAAAATTGCCGGTAAGAAGACCCGCGCGCGCGTAGAGAAAATTCAGTATCAGGTTGAGATCAATAACCTGACCCGTCATGAAGCGCAGGAGCTGCCGCTGAACGGGATTGGCCTGGTGGATCTGACTTTTGATGAGCCAATGGTGCTTGATCCGTATCAGCAAAACCCGGTAACCGGCGGGATGATCTTTATCGATCGTCTGAGCAACGTCACCGTTGGGGCCGGTATGATCCTTGAAGCGCTGGCGGAAACGCAGCAAGCGGCAGGTAACTACAGCGCCTTTGAGCTGGAGCTGAACGCGCTGGTGCGTCGTCACTTCCCGCACTGGAATGCGCGCGACCTGCTGGGCGGTAATTAACATGGCCCTGCATGACGAGAATGTCGTCTGGCACGATCACCCGGTCAGCCGGGAAGATCGTGAAGGGCAGCACGGTCATCAGGGCGCGGTACTGTGGTTTACCGGGCTTTCCGGCTCCGGTAAATCCACCGTAGCCGGTGCGCTGGAGCAGGTACTGCATCGTCTGGGTGCCAGTACCTATCTGCTGGATGGCGATAATGTGCGCCACGGCCTGTGCCGCGATCTCGGCTTCAGCGATGACGACCGCCGGGAGAATATCCGCCGGGTGGGAGAAGTGGCGAAGCTGATGGTGGATGCGGGTCTGCTGGTACTCACTGCATTTATTTCGCCGCACCGTGCCGAGCGCGATATGGTGCGCGAGATGCTGGGAGAAGGGCGTTTTATTGAGGTGTTTGTCGATACGCCGCTGGCCATTTGTGAAGTGCGCGATCCGAAAGGATTGTACAAAAAAGCCAGGGCAGGAGAGCTGCGTAATTTCACCGGTATTGACTCGGTTTACGAGGCCCCGGAACGGGCTGACCTCCACCTGGACGGTGAACAATTGGTAACACATTTAACCGCCCAGATATTAGACCTGCTGCGCCAGCGCGATATTATCAAACCCTGATACAGCGACTGTTAACGCCCTCGCGGGCGTTACTCAGGCGGGCATCGTTTCGGTGCGCCGCTCAAGCGTTAATGGGATATCTATGCAAAACGTCACCCCACTGCTGGCAAGAAAAGACAAAAGCGATCAAGATGAGGCTTCCTGGCCATTTCCTGGCGGCGTGGTGGGCTTCGCTTCATGGTGGGTAGCCCTCGCTACAACGTTTGTACTGTACGGTTCTAACACCCTGTTTTTCTTCCTTTACACCTGGCCGTTCTTCCTTGCACTGCTGCCGGTTTCCGTGCTGGTCGGTATTGCGATCAGCGTGCTGCTGCGCGGGCATCTGATCTGGACTACGATTGCAACGGTGATGGTGGTTATTTGTCTGTTCTGGCTGCTGTTTAGCCAGTTAACCGGTTGGTGACCTTCACGCCTGATGTGTAAACGCATCGCTGCGTTACAAAATTTTTCGTTAACCTGCGCCAGAAATTATCTCTCATTTGGTGTTTTTTGCCGCGTTTGCGCGGCTTAGTCCGAGAAAACAGCTCTATTTCACTGGCAGAGTGGAGTCGTAGTAAAAGTTATGGGATGATTGAGCCGTTTTTCAGGGGGCGGGGATGGGAAAACTTACGCTGCTGTTACTTGTTCTGCTGGGCTGGCTGCAATATTCGCTCTGGCTGGGCAAGAATGGCATACATGACTATACGCGCGTTAATGAGGATGTTGCGGTGCAGCAGACCAATAACGCCAAGCTTAAAGCGCGCAACGATCAGCTTTTTGCCGAAATCGACGATCTTAACGGCGGTTCGGAAGCGATCGAGGAACGCGCACGTAACGAGCTGGGAATGATCAAACCCGGTGAGATCTTCTATCGCCTTGTGCCGGATCAAAGCAAACGAAACGCGCAGCAAAGCCAACCAGCCAATCAGTAACGATAACCATGAACATCGCAGACTCCTGTCCGCACGTGATCGCCGTTGTGCCCGCAGCGGGGATTGGCAGCCGTATGCTGTCCGAGTGCCCCAAACAGTATCTTTCCATCGGCAACAAAACGATTCTTGAACACAGCCTGGATGCGCTGCTGGCGCACCCGGCGGTGACTAAGGCGATTGTGGCTCTCAGCCCGGATGATGTCTATTTTTCACGACTGCCGGTGGCGAACGACCCGCGTATTATTCAGGTGGTGGGCGGTAACCAGCGTGCCGACTCGGTGCTGGCCGGATTAAAAGCGGCTGAAAATGCGCAGTGGGTGCTGGTACATGACGCCGCTCGCCCCTGTCTGCATCTCAACGATCTTACCCGCCTGCTGGAGCTGACCCAGCGCAGTGAGGTCGGCGGTATTCTTGCCGCACCGGTACGCGATACCATGAAGCGGGCAACCGGCGGTGCCGAAACGATTGCCCATACGGTGGAGCGTGAAGCCCTGTGGCACGCGCTGACGCCGCAGTTGTTCCCGCTGGCGCTGCTGCGAAACTGTCTGGAGCGCGCCCTGCGTGAAGGTGCCAGCATTACCGATGAGGCTTCTGCCCTCGAGTACTGCGGCTATCACCCGGAATTAGTCAGCGGACGCAGTGATAATCTTAAAGTAACCCGGCCGGAAGATCTGGCGCTGGCCGAGTTCTATCTGACCCAAATTTATAATAAGGAGAACGCATAATGCGTATTGGTCATGGTTTTGATGTACACGCTTTTGGCGGCGAAGGCCCGCTGATTATTGGCGGCGTGCGTATCCCTTATGAGAAAGGATTACTGGCCCATTCCGACGGTGACGTGGCGCTGCATGCGCTGACCGATGCACTGCTGGGTGCGGCTGCGCTGGGCGATATCGGTAAACTCTTCCCGGACACCGACGCCGCCTATAAAGGTGCGGACAGCCGCGAGCTGCTGCGCGAAGCGTGGCGCCAGATTGAGAAAAAAGGCTACCGCGTGGGCAACGTTGACGTCACGATCATCGCACAGGCGCCGAAAATGCTGCCGCACACGCCGCAAATGCGCATCAATATTGCCGAAGATCTGGGTATCCACATGGATGAAGTCAACGTGAAAGCCACCACCACCGAAAAGCTGGGCTTTACCGGCCGCGGTGAAGGCATTGCCTGTGAAGCCGTTGCGCTGCTGATTAAGGCCTGAAGATGGATTTAGCAAAGCAGAACTGGCTGTACGGTAAGCCGACCGCCGAAGGCGTGCTGAAGGCCACGGCGGAAGATTTCGTTGTGATTGAAGATCTGGGCTACGCACCGGACGGCGACGGTGAACAGCTGCTGGTGCGTATTCGTAAAACCGGCTGTAACACCCGTTTCGTGGCTGAAGCGCTGGCAAAATTCGTTGGTATTCATCCGCGCGACGCCAGCTTTGCCGGTATGAAGGATCGTCACGCCGTTACCGAACAGTGGTTCTGCCTGCGACTGCCGGGTAAAGAGACGCCGGATATGCGCAAATTTGCGCTGGAAGGGGTTGAGGTGCTGGAAAGTGCCCGGCACCGCCGCAAGCTGCGTACCGGGGCGCTGCAGGGCAATGATTTCCGGCTGGTGCTGCGGCAGGTGACCGATCGTGATGCCGTAGAGCAGCGCCTGCAGCAGATTGCTCTGGGTGGCGTCCCCAACTACTTTGGCAGCCAGCGTTTTGGCCATAACGGTAACAACCTGCTGATGGCGCAGCGCTGGGCGGCAGATGAAATCAGCGTGCGTGAGCGTAATAAACGCAGTTTCCTGCTCTCGGCGGCGCGAAGCGCGATGTTTAATCAGGTCGTCAGCGATCGTCTGGCACAGCAGGGCACGCTGACGAAGGTATTGAACGGCGATGCGCTGCAGCTGACCGGTCGCGGCAGTTGGTTTGTTGCCACAGCAGAAGAGCTGGACACCCTGCAACAGCGCGTTGACGAAAACGAACTGCGTGTTACCGCACCGCTTCCGGGCAGCGGTGAGTGGGGCACCCGCGATGAGGCTCTGGCGCTGGAGCAGGCTTCTTTGGCATCGGAAACGGCCTTAATCGAGCTGATGACGCGTGAAAAGGTGGAAGCCGCACGCCGCGCGATGCTGGTGATCCCCCGCGATCTGCGCTGGGTCTGGCTGGATGATGCCACGCTGGCGATGAACTTCTGGCTGCCGGCGGGAAGCTTCGCCACCAGCGTGGTGCGTGAATTGCTTCTGCCGCAGGGCAGTGCCGACGAGGTTGATGAATAGCGCGCGGACCTGTTTTTCACTGCCGCTTCGGCGGCAGCTTCTAGTCGATTGAAACCAGAAACTTACACCTACCACAACCCGAATCATCCAGCTAAAATGGCTTCCAGCCACGCCCTTTATTCCGCGTATTTTTCATACGCACAGCGGTCAGTTATCCCTGCTGTCGGAATCGGGCGAACAAAAATTATCAACAGGTTAGGTGTTAAATGCGAATTTTGCTGAGTAACGACGATGGTATCCATGCGCCAGGTATTCAGGCGCTGGCAAAGGCGCTGCGCCAGTTTGCTGAGGTCCAGGTTGTTGCTCCCGATCGTAACCGCAGCGGGGCGTCAAACTCGCTGACGCTGGAAACACCACTGCGCACATTTGATTATCCCAACGGTGATATTGCCGTGCAGATGGGAACGCCGACTGACTGTGTTTACCTCGGGGTCAATACCCTGATGCGCCCCAAGCCGGATATTGTGGTCTCCGGAATCAACGCCGGGCCGAACCTCGGTGATGATGTTATTTACTCAGGAACCGTTGCGGCGGCGATGGAAGGGCGTCATCTGGGACTTCCTGCTTTGGCGGTGTCGCTGGACGGGCACCAGCATTATGAAACCGCAGCGGCGGTGACCTGCTCAATTCTACGTGCGCTGGAGCGTGAACCGCTGCGCACGGGCCGCATTCTTAATATTAATGTTCCCGATTTGCCGCTGGAGCAGATTAAAGGTATCCGGGTGACGCGCTGCGGCAGCCGCCATCCCAGCGACAGGGCGATTCAGCAACAGGACCCAAGAGGCAATACCATGTACTGGATTGGGCCTCCGGGCGACAAGCTGGATGCAGGCCCGGGTACCGATTTTGCTGCGGTTGATGAGGGCTATGTTTCGGTGACCGCTCTTCATGTCGACTTGACCGCCCATGCGGCGCAGGAGGTTGTATCTTCCTGGCTGTCACGCGTTGAGGTTGACCAACAATGGTAAGCGGCGGCCGGATCGATACGCTGCTTACACTGCTGAGAAAGCAGGGTATTAACGATGAACGATTGCTGCAGGCGATAGAAGATGTGCCGCGCGAACGTTTCATTGATGAGGCCTTTGAGCATAAAGCCTGGGACAATATGGCGCTGCCTATTGGTTCCGGACAGACTATTTCTCAGCCCTACATGGTGGCCAGAATGACCGAGCTGCTGGAGCTCACCCCGCAGTCGCGCGTGCTGGAAATCGGTACCGGTTCCGGCTATCAGACGGCGATTCTGGCGCATCTGGTGGAGCATGTGTGTTCTGTCGAGCGCATAAAAGGTTTGCAGTGGCAGGCCAAGCGCCGACTGAAGCAGCTTGATTTGCATAATGTTTCGACCCGCCATGGCGACGGCTGGCTTGGCTGGCGTTCTCGCGGGCCCTTCGACGCGATTATTGTGACGGCTGCTCCGCCGGAAATACCGGATGCTTTACTGGCGCAGCTGGACGAGGGGGGCATTATGGTTCTACCCGTGGGGGAAGAGCAGCAGGTTTTACAGCGCATTCGCCGCCGGGGAGGTGAGTTTGTGGTTGAAACCATCGAACCGGTTCGCTTTGTTCCCCTGGTGCAGGGCGATCTGGCCTGAAGTGAGTCGCTAATAAAGATTAATACAACTGGCATGGCACGTTGTGGTTGATATTGCTAGTATCTGAATAATTCGCGCGGGCTGACACAAGATGCTGTAAACCAACAGCCCGGCCGCAGTTCTGTCTTTAATAAGCATTGCCGTAATGGGGGAAGAATGAGCACTGGAAGCCCGGTTTTTAAGTTGCGCCGTATTGCGGCCGTTTCATTGATAGGTTTTTGGCTGGCAGGTTGTTCCAGCGATAATACGCAGGCTCCCATCAGTTCAGTTGGCGGTAATGATTCAGGCATGCTGAGTAATTCAGGTGGCGGGGGCGGCGGTGGTTTTATTCCCGCGCGCCCGCCGTCGTCTTCAAATGGTGGAATGCTTTCCTCCTCCTCCTCTTCTTCTTCACCGAACGTGGTGACGGAAAACGGGCGCATTGTTTACAACCGCAGTTATGGGAACATTCCGAAAGGGAGCTATAGCGGTGATACTTATACCGTTAAGCGTGGCGATACTCTGTTCTATATTGCGTGGATTACCGGCAATGATTTCCGCGATTTGGCGCAGCGCAATAATATCCCTGCCCCTTACGGGCTCAACGTTGGCCAGCAAATTCAGGTTGGCAACGGCGGCGGTACGCCGATTACCGGTGGTAATGCAATCACGGTTGCCGATGCGACTGCGGGTGGCGTAACGACTCCTCCTTCCAGTACACAAATGAAGCCAACACCTGTTGCACGGCAACCGGTTATTACGTATTCTGAGGATTCAGGTACTCCAAGTGGAGGAAGTGGAGGCAAAATGCTGCCTTCATCCGGCACAACTGTTGCAACGACAACAGCGCCGGTTACCGCCCCGACCGTCAGCAGTACAACGGACAGCGCAACCCCAGTGGGAAGCTGGCGTTGGCCGACAGATGGTAAGATCATTGATAACTTCTCTGCTTCCGAAGGAGGCAATAAAGGTATCGATATCGCGGGTTCACGTGGTCAGTCCGTTGTATCCACCGCTTCAGGCAGGGTGGTATATGCCGGGAATGCGCTGCGCGGTTACGGTAATCTGATAATCATCAAACATAATGATGACTACCTGAGTGCTTATGCCCATAACGACACTATGCTGGTCCGTGAACAACAAGAGGTTAAAGCGGGTCAGAAAATAGCCACCATGGGCAGTACCGGCACGAGTTCGGTTAGATTGCACTTTGAAATTCGTTACAAGGGGAAATCCGTAAACCCGTTGCGTTATTTACCGCAGCGATAACCGGCAGAACCTTGGTGTTCTGCCCTGGAATCACGGGTAGGAGCCGCTTATGAGCCAGAATACGCTGAAAGTTAATGAGTTAAATGAAGATGCGGAATTCGACGAAAACGGAGCTGAGGTTTTTGATGAGAAGGCTCTTGTCGGAAATGAACCTGGTGATAACGATTTAGCAGAAGAAGAACTGCTGTCGCAGGGGGCCACACAGCGTGTGCTCGATGCAACACAGCTCTATCTTGGGGAGATTGGTTATTCCCCACTGTTAACGGCGGAAGAAGAAGTTTTCTTTGCCCGCCGGGCGCTTCGTGGCGACATTCCTTCACGTCGCCGAATGATTGAAAGCAATCTGCGTCTGGTGGTGAAAATCGCCCGTCGTTACAGCAATCGTGGTCTGGCGCTGCTGGATCTGATTGAAGAAGGTAACCTCGGTTTGATCCGCGCCGTTGAGAAGTTTGACCCGGAAAGAGGGTTCCGTTTCTCCACGTATGCCACCTGGTGGATTCGTCAGACGATTGAACGGGCGATCATGAATCAAACCCGTACCATCCGCCTGCCGATTCACATCGTGAAAGAGCTGAACGTTTATCTGCGCACCGCGCGTGAACTTTCCCATAAGCTCGATCATGAGCCCAGTGCGGAAGAGATTGCCGAGCAGTTAGACAAACCTGTTGATGACGTAAGCCGGATGCTGCGCCTCAACGAACGCATTACCTCAGTTGATACGCCGCTGGGCGGAGATTCTGAGAAAGCGCTGCTGGATATTCTGGCCGACGAGAAAGATAACGGTCCGGAAGATACCACCCAGGACGATGATATGAAGCAAAGCATCGTCAAATGGCTGTTCGAACTGAACGCCAAGCAGCGTGAAGTGCTGGCACGTCGTTTCGGCCTGTTAGGCTATGAAGCGGCCACGCTGGAAGATGTGGGTCGCGAAATTGGTCTGACCCGCGAGCGTGTTCGCCAGATTCAGGTTGAAGGTCTTCGTCGTCTGCGCGAAATTCTGCAGGCACAGGGACTGAATATTGAAGCGCTGTTCCGCGAATAATCGCGAAACTGCTGACTGAGTTAATGCGAAAAGCGACGATCTCCGATCGTCGCTTTTTTATTGCCTTCTTTTTAGCTATAGCCGTTTTGCAACGACCAGACTGCCGCCTCAACCCGCGATTTCATCTGTAGTTTCTTCAGCAAATGCTTAACGTGTACCTTCACTGTGCTTTCACTGATGCACAGGCGGCGCGCTATCAGTTTATTACTCATTCCCATTGCAATCAGTTTAAGGATATCGCGTTCGCGGGCGGTAAGCTGTTCAATATCCGGCACTTCTTTTGGTCGCTGCTGGCGGAGGCTGGCAGCCAACAGCGGTGGTAATGTCTCGCTCAGCACCATTTCCCCGGCGGCAGCGCGGTGCAGCGAGTTCAGCAACGCTTCGGGCTCCATATCCTTGAGCAGATAACCATCGGCACCCCGCTTGAGTGCGCGTACGACATCATCTTCATAATCTGAAACGCTAAATACCACGATGCGGCCGCGGGCGTCTATCGCGCGCAGTTGTTCCAGCGTTTCCAGACCATTCATTCCTGGCATATGCAGATCCAGCAGGATCAGATCGTAGTCATTTTTTTCCGCCAGCAGTACACCTTCCGCACCATTGCCTGCCTCGCCAATCACCTTCAGACGATCGTCCATGCCGATCAGTTGTTTCAGTCCGGTACGAATCATCGGGTGATCGTCAATCAGCAGAACGGTCGCGGGAGCAGGGTTTTTAGTCATCCATTATTCCGGGGGGTTAATTGTGTAAAACGGCTGAATATACAGTGGTTGATACTATTGTCTTTCATTGAAGAGAGAATACCCATACCTCTTTTGAGGTAATACTTAATATCTTGATTATATGATAACGCCAGGTAATCACTTTGATTTTTGAATAACTAATTGATTTTATTGTTTTTATTTTTTGTTTTCTCTACCCCTCTTTAGAGGTAATCCTGTGCCTCGGCGTGTCGCCACCTGCAGGCTCGTTGATATACGTCAATTCGATCTGGGGCATTACTACTCAGGATGGTGCCATCATAAACAACACCACAGAGAAGAATATGTCCCAATCATCCCCTTCACCAGGAAAGAAAGGTAGTGCAGTCATTGAGAACTGGCAGCCCGAAAATGCCCAGTTCTGGGCGGCCACGGGAAAGCGAATTGCCAACCGTAACCTGTGGATCTCAGTCTTCTGCCTGATGCTCTCTTTCTGCGTCTGGATGCTGTTCAGCGCCGTCGCCGTGAACCTGAATAAGGTTGGCTTTAACTTTACCACCGACCAGCTTTTTCTGCTGACTGCACTGCCTTCCGTGTCCGGTGCCATCCTGCGCGTGCCTTACTCCTTTGTGATCCCTCTTTTTGGCGGCCGTCGCTGGACGACTTTCAGCACCTGCTTTTTACTGCTTCCCTGCATCTGGCTGGGCTTTGCGGTGCAGAACCCTGAAACGCCGTTTACTATTTTTGTGATTATTTCTCTGCTGTGCGGCTTTGCCGGCGCTAACTTTGCGTCAAGTATGGGGAATATCAGCTTCTTCTTCCCGAAATCAATGCAGGGCGGCGCGCTCGGCGTCAACGGCGGATTGGGCAACCTGGGTGTTAGCGTCATGCAGCTGCTGGCTCCGCTGGCAATTTCGATGGCTATCTTTGGTTTTTTCAACGACGGTGGTTCAACTGGTAACAGCGGGATCTGGCTGGAAAATGCGGCCTGGATTTGGGTGCCGCTGCTGTTTATCGCCACGATTGCTGCCTGGTTCGGCATGAACGATCTGGCTGCAGCAAAATCCTCGCTGAGCGAGCAGCTACCGGTGCTTAAACGTGGTCATTTGTGGATGCTCTCACTGCTCTATCTGGCCGCGTTCGGCTCTTTCATCGGTTTTTCTGCTGGTTTTGCCATGCTGTCCAAAACCCAGTTCCCCGATGTCGCCATCATGAAATATGCCTTCTTCGGTCCGTTTATTGGCGCGCTGGCGCGTTCTGCCGGCGGCATTATTTCTGACCGTCTGGGCGGCGTTCGCGTTTCGCTGTTTACCTTCATCCTGATGGCGATATTCACCGCTCTGGTCTTCCTTACTCTGCCGAATGAAACAAGCTCTGGCTCGTTTATCGCCTTCTACGGTGTGTTTATGGTGCTGTTCTTCGCTGCCGGATTAGGCAGCGGATCGACCTTCCAGATGATCGCCGTGGTCTTCCGCAAACTGACTATCGATCGTGTCAAAGCCGCCGGCGGTAGCGATGAAACCGCGCAGCGTGAGGCGGTGACCGAAACCAGTGCCGCATTAGGCTTTATCTCGGCAATTGGTGCGCTGGGCGGCTTCTTTATTCCACAAACCTTCGGCATTTCGCTGAGCATGAGCGGATCGCCAGCCGGTGCAATGAAAGTGTTTTTAGTGTTTTACCTGGCTTGTATCGCGATTACCTGGCTGGTTTACGGCCGTAAAAAAAATAACTAAGCGCGATAAAAAATAATTCCTTTTTGGAGCATGTCGTATGAGCAAATTTCTGGATCGTTTACGCTATTTTAAACAGCTGGCAGAACCCTTCTCCGGCGATCACGGGCAAACCCTGAACACCAACCGTGACTGGGAGGATGGTTATCGCAGCCGCTGGCAGCATGACAAAATCGTTCGCTCCACGCACGGAGTTAACTGTACCGGTTCATGCAGCTGGAAAATCTATGTGAAAAATGGCCTGGTCACCTGGGAAACCCAGCAGACCGACTATCCGCGCACCCGCCCGGATTTGCCTAACCACGAGCCTCGCGGCTGTCCCCGCGGAGCCAGCTATTCCTGGTATTTATACAGCGCTAACCGCTTGAAGTACCCCCTGATGCGTAAGAGCCTGATTACGCTCTGGCGCAAAGCGAAAGCCCGCCATAGCGATCCGGTACTGGCATGGCAGTCGATCGTGGAAGATGCTGAGCAGGCTACCAGCTATAAAGCGGCACGCGGGCGCGGTGGTTTCGTGCGTTCAAGCTGGCAGGAGGTCAATGAACTGATTGCTGCGGCTAACGTCTATACCGCGAAAACCTTCGGGCCTGACCGTATTATTGGTTTTTCGCCTATTCCGGCGATGTCGATGGTTTCCTACGCCTCGGGTTCGCGTTACCTGTCACTGATTGGCGGCACCTGTCTGAGCTTCTATGACTGGTACTGTGACCTGCCTCCGGCATCGCCAATGACCTGGGGTGAGCAGACAGACGTTCCCGAGTCCGCCGACTGGTATAACTCTTCCTACATCATGGCGTGGGGCAGCAACGTTCCGCAGACCCGTACGCCGGATGCGCACTTCTTCACTGAAGTCCGCTACAAAGGTACCAAAACCGTCGCCATTACGCCGGACTATGCCGAAATCGCCAAGCTTTGCGATCAGTGGCTTGCGCCTAAGCAGGGCACCGACAGCGCGCTGGCGATGGCGATGGGCCACGTTATGCTGACCGAGTTCCACCAGCAGCGCCAGGTGGAATACTTCCGTAACTATGTTCGCACCTACACCGATATGCCGATGCTGGTGATGCTGGAGCCGCGCGACGGTGGCTATTACGCTGCCGGACGTATGCTGCGTGCCAGCGATCTGGTTGATGGCCTGGGCCAGGAAAATAACCCGCAGTGGAAAACCATTGCCATCAATGAAGCCAACGGTGAGCTGGTTGCACCGCAGGGATCGATTGGCTACCGCTGGGGCGAGAAGGGCAAGTGGAACCTCGAACAGCGCGAAGGTAAAGATCAGCAGGAAGTCGAGCTGCAGCTGAGCCTGCTGGACAAGCACGATGACATCGTTGATGTCGGTTTCCCTTACTTTGGCGGTACCGAAGTTCAGGACTTTAACACCGTCGCGCTGGATGAAATCCTGCTGCACAAACTGCCGGTTAAGCGCCTGCAGCTGGCTGACGGTAGTACCGCACTGGTGACCAGCGTCTACGATTTGACGCTGGCGAACTACGGCGTTGAGCGCGGCATGAATGATGCTAACTGTGCGGCAACCTATGATGAGGTGAAGGCCTACAGTCCGGCATGGGCTGAGCAGATCACTGGCGTACCGGGTCAGAATACCATTCGTATTGCGCGTGAGTTTGCCGAGACCGCTGAAAAAACGCGTGGACGCTCCATGATTATCGTCGGTGCCGGTCTGAACCACTGGTATCACATGGACATGAACTACCGTGGCCTGATCAATATGCTGATCTTCTGCGGCTGCGTCGGGCAGAGCGGCGGCGGTTGGGCACACTATGTTGGTCAGGAAAAACTGCGTCCGCAGACCGGCTGGCTGCCGCTGGCCTTTGGCCTTGACTGGCAGCGCCCGCCGCGCCATATGAACGGCACCTCGTTCTTCTACAATCACTCCAGCCAGTGGCGCTATGAGAGCTTGCAAACCGAGGAACTGCTGTCACCGCTGGCGGATAAATCACGCTACACCGGCAGCCTGATCGACTTCAACGTGCGATCTGAGCGCATGGGCTGGCTGCCGTCGGCTCCGCAGCTGAACGTTAACCCACTGCATCTTGCGGCAAAAGCAAAAGCAGCAGGTGTTTCCCCGGTTGATTACACCGTTGCCGGTTTGAAGGATGGTTCCGTGCGTTTTGCCGCCGAGCAGCCTGACAACCCGCAGAACTTCCCACGCAACCTCTTTGTCTGGCGTTCTAACCTGCTGGGTTCTTCCGGTAAGGGGCATGAGTATCTGCTGAAGTACCTGCTGGGGACCGATAGCGGCGTGCTGGGTGACGATCTGGGTGAAATGGGTGCGGCGAAACCGGAAGAAGTGGAATGGCGTGATAATCCTGGCAAGGGCAAGCTTGACCTGGTGGTTACGCTCGATTTCCGTATGTCGAGCACCTGCCTCTACTCCGATATCGTACTGCCAACCGCAACCTGGTATGAAAAAGACGATATGAATACCTCGGATATGCATCCGTTTATTCATCCGCTGTCTGCCGCCGTCGATCCGGCCTGGGAGTCCCGCAGCGACTGGGAAATTTACAAGGGCATCGCGAAGCGTTTCTCTGAGCTGTGCGTCGGCCACCTTGGCGTGGAAACCGACGTGGTGACCCTGCCGATGCAGCACGACTCCGCCGCCGAGCTGGCACAGCCGCTGGGCGTGCAGGATTGGCACAAAGGCGAATGCGACCTGATCCCGGGTAAAACCGCCCCGCATCTGATGGTGGTGGAGCGTGATTACCCATCAACCTATGAGCGTTTTACCTCCCTCGGACCGCTGCTCGATAAGCTGGGCAACGGCGGTAAGGGCATCAGCTGGAATACTCAGACCGAAGTCGATTTCCTCAAAAAGCTTAACTACGTCAAGGCCGATGGTCCGGCAGCGGGCCGACCCAATATCGACAGTGCCATTGATGCGGCTGAAGTCATTCTGTCGCTGGCACCGGAAACCAACGGTCAGGTTGCGGTTAAGGCCTGGCAGGCGCTGGGTGAATTTACCGGGCGCGATCATACCCATTTGGCGCTGAATAAAGAGGATGAAAAAATCCGCTTCCGCGATATCCAGGCACAGCCGCGCAAAATTATCTCCAGCCCGACCTGGTCAGGTCTGGAAGATGAGCATGTGTCTTACAACGCCGGTTATACCAACGTTCACGAGCTGATCCCATGGCGTACGCTGACCGGCCGTCAGCAGCTGTATCAGGATCATCAGTGGATGCGTGACTTTGGCGAAAGCCTGCTGGTCTACCGTCCGCCGATCGATACGCGCACCGTACAGCCGCTGATAAACCGCAAGCCTAACGGTAATCCTGAAATGGCGCTGAACTTCATCACGCCGCACCAGAAGTGGGGTATTCACTCAACCTACAGTGAAAACCTGTTGATGCTGACGCTGTCGCGCGGTGGCCCGATTGTCTGGCTGAGCGAGGACGATGCTAAGCAGTTAGGTATTGAGGATAACGACTGGATCGAGGCCTTCAACGCCAACGGTGCACTGACCGCCAGAGCCGTGGTCAGCCAGCGCGTGCCTGCGGGCATGACCATGATGTACCACGCTCAGGAACGTATCGTGAATATTCCTGGTGCGGAAACGACGAAGCAGCGTGGCGGTATTCATAACTCGGTAACGCGCGTCTGCCCGAAACCGACGCACATGATTGGCGGCTACGCGCATCAGTCCTACGGCTTTAACTATTACGGTACCGTCGGCTCTAACCGCGATGAGTTCGTCATAGTCAGAAAAATGAATAATATTAACTGGTTAGATGGCGAAGGCAACGACGATTGCCAGGGCAGCCAGCAGGAGGTCGCTAAATGAAAATTCGTTCACAGGTCGGGATGGTATTGAATCTCGACAAATGCATCGGCTGCCATACCTGCTCAGTAACCTGTAAAAACGTCTGGACCAGCCGGGAAGGGATGGAGTACGCCTGGTTCAATAACGTTGAAAGCAAACCGGGCGTAGGCTTCCCTCATGCGTGGGAAGATCAGGAGAAGTGGAAGGGCGGCTGGATCCGTAAAATTAACGGCAAGCTGGAGCCCCGTATGGGGAGCCGCGTTGGCGTGCTGTCGAAAATCTTTGCCAACCCGCACGTACCGGAACTGGACGATTACTATGAGCCGTTTGATTTCGACTATCAGCATCTGCATAACGCACCGGCCGGTAAGCACCAGCCGATTGCCCGTCCGCGCTCGCTGATCACCGGCGAACGGATGAAGAAAATTGAGAACGGTCCTAACTGGGAAGAAATTCTCGGCGGCGAGTTCAGCAAGCGTTCGAAAGATGCCAACTTTGCGCATATCCAGAAGGAGATGTACGGCCAGTTCGAAAACACCTTCATGATGTATCTGCCGCGCCTGTGCGAACACTGCCTGAACCCGGCGTGCGTGGCGACCTGTCCTAGCGGTGCGATCTACAAGCGCGGCGAAGATGGCATTGTGCTGATCGATCAGGACAAATGCCGCGGCTGGCGCATGTGCCTGACCGGCTGCCCTTATAAGAAGATCTACTTCAACTGGAAAAGCGGCAAGTCGGAAAAATGTATTTTCTGCTATCCGCGCATCGAATCGGGCGCGCCGACCGTATGTTCAGAAACCTGCGTGGGCCGTATCCGCTACCTCGGTGTACTGCTGTATGACGCCGACCGTATTGAGCAGGCCGCTTCGGTGGAGAATGAAAAAGATCTCTACCAGAGTCAGCTGGATGTTTTCCTCGACCCGAACGATCCGGCGGTTATTGAGCAGGCACTGAAAGACGGCGTGCCGCAGAGTGTGATCGACGCGGCACAGCGTTCACCGGTGTACAAAATGGCGATGGACTGGAAGCTGGCGCTGCCGCTGCACCCGGAATATCGCACACTACCGATGGTATGGTACGTGCCGCCGCTGTCGCCAATTCAGTCAGTGGCGGATGCGGGGCAGCTGGGCCATAACGGCGTGCTGCCGGATGTGGAAAGCCTGCGTATTCCGGTGCAGTACCTCGCTAACCTGCTGACGGCTGGCGATACCGCACCGGTATTGCTGGCGTTGAAACGCATGCTGGCAATGCGTCACTACAAGCGTGCCGAAACCGTTGACGGCGTTCATGACGTCAGCGCGCTGGAGCAGGTGGGGCTGACCGAGGCGCAGGCGCAGGAGATGTATCGCTATCTGGCGATCGCCAACTACGAAGACCGCTTTGTGATCCCGTCCAGCCACCGCGAGCAGGCGCGTGAAGCCTTCCCTGAAAGTAAGGGCTGTGGCTTCAGCTTCGGCGACGGCTGCCACGGCAGCGACGTGAAGTTCAATCTGTTTAACAGCCGCCGCATCGATGCGATTGACGTGTCGATCAAAACTAAGCGGGAGGAAGATGCATCATGATTGCGATACGTCTTATCGCCCGCCTGCTGGATTACCCGGAGCAGGAACTCTTCGATCATCAGGAAGAGCTGCAGGCAGCCCTGCAGGAAGCGGATGAACTCAGCGGTGAACAAAAAGCGATGCTGGCGGAGTTTATCCGCCACTGTGCAGCGCGGCCGCTGCTGGATCTGCAATCCGACTACTGTGAGCTGTTCGATCGCGGCCGTGCAACGTCGCTGCTGCTGTTTGAACATGTACACGGTGAATCCCGCGATCGCGGACAGGCTATGGTCGATCTGTTGGATCAGTACCGTGCTGACGGCCTGGAGCTGGATGCCCGAGAACTGCCGGATCATCTGCCGCTTTATCTGGAATATCTGGCGCAGGGTGGGCTGGCCCGCGTTCGTCAGGGCCTGCAGGACGTTGCGCCTATTCTTGCTCTACTGGGTGCTCGTCTTGAACAGCGTGGCAGCCCTTATGCTCAGCTATTCCCCCTGCTGTTGGATCTGTCCGGCAGCAGCGCCAGCCCTGAGTCGTTGCAGTCGCAGGTTGCGGGTGAAACGCGGGACGACACGCCGCAGGCGCTTGACGCGGTGTGGGAAGAAGAGCAGGTGTCCTTTATTGCCCGCATGAATCCACAGGGTGAAGGCTGTACGGCCACACATCAGCGCCGCTTCGCGGGGGCCGTCACTCCGCAGTACCTCGACGTTTCGACACTCAGCCAGCCAAGGGGAGAGTAGGTTATGCAATTTTTAAATATGTTCTTTTTCGATATCTACCCCTATCTGGCCGGTACGGTATTTCTGGTAGGAAGCTGGCTGCGCTACGATTACGGTCAGTACAGCTGGCGGGCGGGTTCAAGTCAGATGCTGAGTAAGAAGGGGATGAGGTTTGCCTCTAACCTGTTCCATATTGGGATACTCGGTATCTTCTTTGGTCATATCGTTGGCCTGCTGACGCCACACTGGGTTTATCAGTCCTTCCTGCCCATCGCTGCCAAGCAACAGCTGGCGATGATTGCCGGGGGGATCTGTGGGGCGATGACGCTGATCGGTGGCGGTCTGCTGCTCAAGCGCCGACTGACTAACGTGCGCGTGCGTGCAACCAGCAGCTTTGCTGACATTATGATCCTGACGCTGCTGGTGGTTCAGGCTGCACTGGGGCTGTTAACTATTCCATTCTCGGCGCAGCATGCGGATGGGTTAGAAATGATGAAGCTGGTGGGCTGGGCGCAGGCGGTGGTGACCTTCCACGGTGGCGCATCGCAGCATCTGGAGGGCGTGGCCTTTATCTACCGCGTGCATATGGTGCTGGGTATGACGCTGTTCCTGCTGTTCCCGTTCTGCCGCCTGGTGCATATCTGGAGCGCGCCGGTCGAGTACCTCACCCGTCGCTATCAGCTGGTGCGTAACCGCCGCTGAAAATAAACGGTGAAATATAAAACGGGCTGGAATCTACCAGCCCGTTTTTTTATACGTTGCAACCCAGCCAGAAGGCAGTTCCCTCAGGCTTATCGCTGTGAGCGGGCGCTTAAAGCCCCTTTTGATTTCTGCCAGGACCCGCTAAGAAGCGGGCCTTTCAGCAGCTATCAACCAGAGCCTGTTAATGCCGGATTAAACCAGTGATTTCAGGCGGTAAATCCATTCCAGCGCCTGGCGAGGGGAAAGCGAGTCGGGATCGAGCGCTTCCAGTGCCTCAACGGCGGGGGATGTTTCTTCCACCAGCAGCGGCAGCTGTGAACCATCGGCTTTAGTGGCGGCGGCACTGCCGGAAAGGGCTTCAAGCTCTTTCAGCTTCTGCCGCGCACGCTTAATCACGTCCTTCGGCACGCCCGCCAGCGCGGCGACCGCCAGCCCGTAGCTTTTGCTGGCTGCCCCATCCTGCACGCTGTGCATAAAGGCGATGGTATCGCCGTGCTCAACGGCATCAAGATGAACGTTAGCCACGCCTTCAATCTGATCCGGTAAGGTGGTCAGCTCGAAATAGTGGGTGGCAAACAGCGTCATCGCCTTAATGCGGGTAGCCAGGCTTTCCGCGCAGGCCCAGGCCAGCGACAGGCCGTCGTAGGTGGAGGTTCCACGGCCGATTTCGTCCATCAGCACCAGGCTGTACTCGGTGGCGTTGTGCAGGATATTGGCGGTTTCGGTCATTTCCACCATAAAAGTGGAGCGGCCAGATGCCAGATCGTCCGCTGCGCCAACGCGGGTAAAGATTCGATCTACCGGGCCGATCACCGCCTGCTCTGCCGGAACGAAGCTGCCGATACAGGCCATCAGCGTGATCAGCGCGGCCTGGCGCATATAGGTACTTTTACCGCCCATATTCGGGCCGGTAACGATCAGCATGCGGCGCTGCGGTGAAAGCGATAGCGGGTTGGCGATAAACGGTTCTTTCAGTACCTGTTCAACCACCGGATGGCGCCCGCCGGTCAGCTTAATCCCTGCTTTATCGCTCAGCGTTGGGCAGCTGTAGTTCAGCGTCCATGCGCGTTCGGCCAGGTTGCTCAGCACGTCCAGCTCGGCCAGCGCAGCGGCGCTCACCTGTAACGCTTCCAGGTGCGGCAGCAGCATATCGAACAGCTGCTCATACAGCGCTTTTTCCAGCGTCAGCGCTTTGCCTTTGGACGTCAGAACTTTGTCTTCATATTCCTTCAGCTCGGGAATGATATAGCGTTCGGCGTTTTTCAGCGTCTGGCGGCGAACATAGTGGATTGGCACCTGATGGCTCTGACCACGGCTGACCTGAATGTAGTAACCGTGAATGGCATTGAATCCGACCTTCAGCGTGTCCAGGCCGAGCTTTTCACGCTCGCGGATTTCCAGCCGGTCAAGGTAGTCGGTCGCGCCGTCGGCCAGCGCCCGCCATTCATCCAGCTCTTCGTTATAGCCAGGCGCAATGACGCCACCGTCGCGCACCAGCACCGGCGGGGTTTCGATAATTGCACGCTCCAGCAGCTCACGTAGTTCGGCAAACTCACCCATCTGGCTACGCAGTGTTTGCAGATGGCCGGTTTGATTATTTTCCAGTACCTCATTCAGCTGCGGTAGCTGCTGGAAGGCGTGGCGCATGCGGGCCAGATCGCGCGGGCGGGCGGTGCGCAGCGCCAGACGTGCCAGAATTCGCTCAAGATCGCCGATCTGCCGCAGCAGCGGCGAAAGCTCATCGTTGAGATCCTGCAGGGCGGCGATACTTTGCTGACGCTGGGTAATGACCTGGGTATTGCGCACCGGACTGTGCAGCCAGCGCTTCAGCATGCGGCTGCCCATTGGCGTCACGGTTTTGTCCAGTACCGAAGCCAGCGTGTTTTCAATGCCGCCGGAAAGATTCTGGGTGATTTCAAGGTTTCTACGGGTGGCTGCATCCATAATGATGCTGTCCTGCTGGCGCTCCATGGTCAGCGAACGGATATGCGGCAGCGAGGTGCGCTGGGTATCTTTCACGTACTGCAACAGACAGCCTGCAGCACGCAGCGCCTGATGTGCCTGCTCCACGCCGAAACCGCTGAGATCGCGGGTGGCGAACTGCAGGTTGAGCTGCTGACGAGCGGTATCCAGCTCAAACTCCCACAGAGGACGGCGGCGCAGGCCGCGGCGGTTTTCAATCAGCGCCATCGACGGGAAGTCTTCCGGGTACAGCAGCTCGGCCGGGTTAGAGCGCTGTAGCTCAGCGGCCATCGTTTCCTGATCGTCCGGCTCTGCCACACGGAAACGGCCGGAACTGATATCCAGCGTGGCGTAACCAAACCCACGTGCGCTTTGCCAGATGGCCGCCAACAGATTATCCTGGCGCTCCTGCAGCAGGGCTTCATCGCTGATCGTTCCCGGGGTGACAATGCGCACCACTTTACGCTCGACCGGGCCTTTGCTCAGCGCCGGATCGCCGACCTGCTCGCAGATCGCGACGGATTCGCCCAGCTGTACCAGCTTCGCCAGATAGTTTTCCACGGCGTGATAGGGCACGCCCGCCATCGGGATCGGTTCTCCGGCGGAGGCACCGCGTTTAGTCAGCGAGATTTCCAGTAGCTGAGAAGCACGTTTGGCATCGTCGTAAAACAGCTCATAGAAGTCACCCATACGGTAGAACATCAAAATTTCCGGATGTTCTGCTTTCAGCCGCAGGTACTGCTGCATCATGGGAGTATGGGAATCGAAATTCTTGTTGTCAGTCACGGACATGGTTTGATTAATCCATTGAATTTAAAGTGTAATGTGATTTTGTTGTTTTCGTTGGTATCACGGTGTTGCTCAAAATAACGCGCAATCGTGCAGCGACTAGCGATGTAAAATCAATCGGTTAACTCTGCCCGATGATCGGCCCCGTTATCTACCGCTATAGTAGCCCAGTGACCAGCGGGCTGTCACAGGTAATAACGGAAGGCTTGCCGCAAACTTTGTATCAGATTGGGAGATTGCTGCGATCGGGGTGAATCAGGCCAGGTTGCCAGGCTATGAGGCTGTCAGCTTGTTGGCTTATTGGCTATCTTGTCAGATTGTCAGATTGTCAGATTGGTGGATTGGTGGATTGGTGGATTGGTGGATTGGTGGATTGGTGAATTGGTGAATTGTCAGATTGGTGGATTACCGGGTGCGGGAGAAGTGAATACGGGAAGGAACGATGTCGGGAAAGTGGCGGGGGCGGCCCGGGGGGGGGGGGGGGGGGGGGGGGGTTGTGGGTGTTTTTG